>NZ_JBFAXY010000005.1:0-294181 GCF_040681035.1 Nocardia sp. NPDC051911 | reverse complement strand
GCGAGATCATGCATACGCTGCCGCATGCCGCGCAGGTCGCGATCCGTGAATCACTTGACGACAACGACGATACGCAGGTGATGGCATACAACAGCTAGATGTCGGCCTCCTCCAAGGCGCGGCGCACCAGCTTGCCAGTGGCATTGCGCGGCAGTTCATCGACGAATACCACGTCGCGAGGCACCTTGTGGCGGGCCAGGTTCGCTCTGACGTAGTCCTTGATCTCCTGCGGGTCGCGCTCGGCGTCCGCAGCGGGTACGACGAAGGCGCGCAGACGTTTACCGAAGTCGCGATCGTCGACGCCGACGACCGCGGCTTCGAGTATGTCGGGACGGTCGGCGAGAAGGTTCTCCACCTCCAGCGGGTAGACGTTCTCGCCGCCGGAGACGATCATGTCGTCGTCGCGGCCATCGATGAACAGGCGGCCGTCGGCGTCGAAGTGGCCGACGTCGCCGCTGGACAGCAGTCCGTCGACCATCTCCTTGTTCCGGCCGTCGGTATAGCCGGAGAAGCTGAGTCCACTGGAGACGAAGATCGTGCCCACCTCGCCGGGGGTGGTGATCTTGGTACGTTGCGCGTCGTAGATGGCGACCCGGCAGCCCACGGGCGGTCTGCCGACAGTGCCCGGCGCCACACGCATGTCGTGCGGGGTGGCCACGGCGGCGACCGCGACCTCGGTGGAGGCGTAGAGGTTGTACAGCACATCGCCGAAGGCGTCGGCCGTGCGTCGGCTCAGGTCCGGTGATACCGGCGCTCCGGCTGTGAAGATCACCCGCAGCGAGCTGGTATCGAATTGCTCGAGGACGCCGGGTCCGAGATCGAGGATGCGCTGCAGCATGGTCGGTACGACGACCAAGGTGGCGGCGCGGTGACCGGCGACGTTCGCCAACGTTCGTCGCGGATCGAATTTGCGCTGCTGGAAGACGATCTTGTTGCCCAATGCCCAGCCGAGAGTGAACTGTGACAGGCCGGTGCCGTGGAAGATGGGAGCTGCCATCACGACCGTGTCCGCACATGGTAACGGCACGCGGTGCAGGAACTGCGCCGACTGCAGTGGCGAGACCTTGTCCCGCGGGGCGCCTTTCGGCGTGCCGGTGGTTCCGCTGGTCAGGATGACGATCCCGCCGGGGCGTCGCGGTGGCGGCAGCGCCGCGGTCGACTCGGCGGCGATGAGCGAGTCGATCGTCGGTGTGTTCCCCTCGACCTGGTCGGTCTCGTCTACCCAGCTCAGAATCCGCGGTACACGTTCGGGGACAGCGCCGAGCAGTTCGACGAATTCGCTGTCGAGCAAGATCGCGCCGACGTTCTCCCTCGCGGCGACCTCGGCGAGCTGTGGCTTGGCGAAACCGGTGTTCATCAGCACCAGGCGGGCGCCCAGCTTCCCTGCCGCCAAGAGCGTCAGCACCATTCCGCGGTGGTCGCGGCAGAGGGCGGCGAGCACGGTGCCGGGGCCGATTCCGGCGGCGGCGAGGCCGCGGATGAGTGCGTTCGACTGCTTGTCGAGTTGATCGAAGGTGAGTGTTCCGCGTTCGTCGACGATCGCGGGTGCGGACCCGTGGCGGCGGGTGGCATGGGCAAGCGTGGTGACGAACGGGCCGTACACGGAAGCTTCGCGCATCACCCGGATGGTCTCCGCCGGACGTGCCGGATCGACCATTCCGCGCTTGGCCAGCACGACGGCGGCCGAGGCCAGGTCGGCCACCGACCGGACCGCCGTGAGCGGGGACCATGACGTTTTGGTCATCGACACCTCCAGTTGAGCAGATCGGCGACCGAACCCTGTCGGCGAGCGGCGCCGCCGATGCGGCCCGCTGCGCGATGAAGCCTACCTCAGAAGAAGAATCATGGTTCACATAATCGGTAGGAGCGGCCGCCTGGGGCGTGGCGTTCGAGATTGCTGAACGGCTGTCTCGGTGAGATAATGGAGCGAAGTTTATGTCATCATATCGCTGGAGCTGGGCATGTCTCGATCCGAACCGTCAGCACAGCCGCTGACTGCTGCCGAAGCCGATCTCGGACGGCGCCGCCGCTATATGGCGGGCCCCGCAGCACTGCTGGGTGGCCCGGCCAACGTGGTGATGCAATTGAGTTTGCCCCCCGTCGGCCGCGGCGTCGTGGAAAGCACGGTCGAAAGCGGCAGATACACCGTGCATCCACGCAAGCGTGGCCGTACGACGCTGACCTACCTGGCCGTGGCGATGCTCGGTACCGAAGAAGATCGGGAGGCTTATCGCGTGGCGGTCAACACCTCGCATCGCCACGTGCGGTCCGGCCCGCACAGTCCGGTGAAGTACAACGCTTTCGATCCGGAACTGCAATTGTGGGTGGCCGCGTGCCTCTACCGCGGCACCGTCGATTCCCTTACCTTTCTCTACGGCCCTATGGATGAAGAGCTGGCCGACGAGGTGTACCGCGAGTCGAGCCGATTCGGGACGACATTGCAGATGCGCGCGGAGGTGTGGCCGCGCGACCGTGCCGCGTTCGCCGAGTACTGGGACTCGAAGCTTTCGGATCTCACGCTGGACGATGAGGTGCGGGCCTATTTGCTCGACCAGGTCATCGATCTGGGCCCCTATCGACGCCTGGAGCGGTTGGCGTTCCGCCGGACGAATCGGTTCTTCACCACGGGCTTTCTCCCGCAGAGGTTCCGCGATGAACTGGGCCTGGATTGGAGCGCTCGTCGCCAGCGTGTCTTCGAGCTGACGATGCGCTCGATCGGACTGGTGTTGCGGGTGTTCCCCGAGCGTTGGCGGCTGTATCCCTTCGACAACTATCTGCACGATATGCGCAGGCGGCGCGCGCTCGGAAAGCCGCTGGTGTGAAGACCGTCAGTGAGCCCGGATCGCTGTTGCGGAAGTATCTCGGAGACCGGCGTTTCGCGCTTGCGCTTCCCAGAGCGGTAGCCCTGCAAATTCTGCATCCCGCGATCGCGACGGCGCTCACCGAGCATGTGACCTACCGGCTGTGGTTGCACAAGCGCCGCACCGTCAACGCGATTGTGCAGATCGCCTACTCCGACCGGGATCTGCGCTCGCTGATCCACGCCGGGCACGCCCACGTGCAGGGCAGCGACGATTTCGGCACTCGCTATCACGCGCTCCGGCCGGATCTTTTCTTCTTCCAGCATGCGACGTATGTCGACACACTCTTCTTCGCGATCAATATGTTCATTCGCCCGCTGACACCGGAAGAAAGCCATCGGCTCTATCGGGAATGCGTCGAATGGTATGGCCGTTACGGTATTTCGGCACGGCACATGCCGCACACGCTGCCCGAGTTTCGCGATTACGTCGAGGAGACCTGCGCGACGACGCTGCGAACGAGTCCGGCCGCGGTGGGGCTGGCGCCGCAGGTGCTGCGCCCGGATGCGTGGATACCACGGGCGCTACCGAATTCGGTGGCGCGGGCGATCCAGCATCCGCGAGCGCGGGATCTCCTCGGTGTGCCGCAGCGCCCGGGGGACCGGCACGCGTTGCGGCTGTATGCATTGGCACTGCGAACTTCGGGGCGTGCCGCACCGCGTCGGATGAAGTATCTCCACCCCGCCCGCGCGGCCGGCGTCGGTCCGGCATGATCGACACCGCTGCCTCGGCCGCAAAGGTCGTTCCGGATCCTTTGCCCCGGCCCCGCCGACGGGTTGGATGAACCGAATCCCTCGTGGTCTTCGACCTGGTTCGGGTGAACGCCGCCGCATGCTCGATGCCCGAGGCCGCACCGGTGCGGACACCG
Source organism: Nocardia sp. NPDC051911 (assembly GCF_040681035.1). Classification (NCBI taxonomy): domain Bacteria; kingdom Bacillati; phylum Actinomycetota; class Actinomycetes; order Mycobacteriales; family Nocardiaceae; genus Nocardia; species Nocardia sp. NPDC051911. Next base: position 290,452 of record NZ_JBFAXY010000005.1, on the reverse strand, counting down.
GCCTTTTCTTGTCGTCGCCGAGGTGGTGATCGCCACAGGGCGTGCTGGGTCGGGGAGGCTACCGGTGACCACGGTGGAAGGCTGGCCAGTGGAACCGCCCCGGCGACGGCATGAACTTGCGGCGGCCGATCAGTGCGCCGTGTAGGCACCGGCGTCGAGGTCCTCGATGAGGGTCGGTCCGGTAGGTGTCCAGCCCAGCAGCTCTCGCGTCGCATCGCTGGTTGCCGAGAGGTCCATCGCGAAGAATGCGCCGATCCACCCGAAATGACCTTGGATGTCCTGCGGGGCGATAGAGGTCACGGGCAGGTCCAGTGCTCGGCCGATCGCATCGGCGATCACGCGGCTCGGCACGCCCTCTTCGGCGACGGCGTGCAGGCGAGCTCCCGCCGGGGCCTTGCCGAGGCCGAGCGTGACCAGTCGGGCGGCGTCGGCTCGATGGACCGCGGCCCACCGGTTGGCGCCGTCGCCGGGGTAGCCGGAGACGCCGGTCCGGCGAGCGATCGCGGCGAGGGTCGCGATGAAACCGTGGTCCCCGGCGCCGTGCACGGTTGGCGCGAAACGCAGGCTCACGGTGTACACGTCGCGGTCGACGTACTCGAGCGCCAAGTTCTCGCTTCCTCCGCGCGGCGAGTCGGGGCCGTGGAACGGAGAAGGGTCGGCCTCCGTCGCGGGCCTGCCCTGGCTGAGGGCGGCGACGCCCGACGCGAGCAGGAAGGGGCGGCCGGTGCCGGCGAGCGCGCCGCCGATGGTCTGAACGGCGGCTCGCTCGGCCGCATTGGAGGCGGCGAGGTCGGACCAATCGTGTTTGTTCGCCAGATGAATGACGGCGTCGGCCGCCTCGGCTCCGGAGCGGATGCTGTCGAGGTCGTCCAGGTCGCCGCGGCGGACCTGGGCGCCTTTGGCCTCGAGGGCTGCGGCGGATCCGTCGGATCTGGCCAGTCCGGTGACCTCATGGCCGTCGGCGAGCAGGTCGGCGACGGTGGCCGAGCCGATCCATCCAGAGGCTCCGGTGACGAAAACATGCATGACGTGAACTCCTTCGTCCACTCCGCCGCTGAGCGGGGGAGCGATCCCTGCGAGGTGATGTCTGTGACTGACGTCAGTCACAGACATCACCTTACGCCTTCATGTCAGTAGCTGTCATCACTACACTTGGCGACATGGCACGTTGGGAACCTGGGGCCGCGGAGCGGCTGCGGCAGGCCGCGCTCGAACTGTTCGCCACCCGGGGCTTCGAACAGACCACCGCCACGGAGATCGCGCAGTCCGCCGGCCTGACCGAACGCACGTTCTTCCGTCACTTCAGTGACAAGCGAGAGGTTCTCTTCCGCGGACAGGGCTTACTGGTCGAAGCGTTCGTCACCGGCGTGGACGCCGCACCCCCGGACACGTCCGCGATCGACATCGTCGCCTCCGCTCTGCAGTCCGTAGCGTCGTTCTTTCCCGACGAACGCCGGTCGGACTCCCGCACACGACAATTCGTGATCGACCAGAACCCCGCACTACAGGAACGCGAGCGGCACAAGCTCGCAGGTCTCGCCACGACGGTCGCCGACGCCCTGCGCGCGCGAGGCGTCGACGACCTCGCCGCGAGGCTGGCGGCGGAGTCGTGCATCACGGTGTTCGGGATCGCTTTCACGCAATGGATTCGCGAAGACGAGCAGCGGTCGCTCGCCGAGATAGCAGCCGATGTGTTCGGCGAGTTGCTGACCCTCGCGGGAAAAGCGACAGCGCATCGCGCGACGCCCGCGGATCGCGCCGCCGGGCAATCCTGAGAAACTGTCGCCGCCCGCCATCGCTCATGACGCCGATGATGCTCGGCTCACTCGATCGGTCCTTCCTGCGCTCCGGCGCGGCCGACCTCATCGCGGCGCGTTGGTCGCGGTAGGCGGGGCGGACGGGGCTCGGTGACCGCGATTCGGCAATTGACATCCGCTCCATCCCGAAAGTACCTTTGCGAGCAAAGATAAATGCCTTTGATCGCAAAGGTATTTTCCATAGCGCTCCGCCGAGCCAGGTCCGGCGGGCCCGTCCGTCGAGGAGCAGATCATGTCGGATGAGACGCACGACTCCGCGCACGTGACGCGTTGGATCCGCGACTGCGCCCGCCCCCTCGCCACGCTCGACGCCGATGGATCGCTCATGGACTTGGCGGCGTTGGCCGACCGGGCTGACGGCACGGTCGTCGTCGGAGTCGGCGCGACGACCCGCGCGGGGCACGAACTGTCCGTGACCGCACACCGGATATTGCGACTGTTCGTGGAAACTCTGGCTTTTCGGGCGCTTGCCCTGCTCGATGACGAATCCGTCGTGGCGGACATGGACGAATACGCGCGGACGGGTGCCGGGGACGTGCGGGCGATTCTGGGCGATGCGTGGGTGCCGTGGCGCACCGCCGAGACAATCGCGGTTCTGGAGTGGGCGCGCGAGTTCAATCGTGCGCATCCGCACGATCCGGTGCGCCTGTTCGGCCTGGCTCCCGAGGCCGCCAAACCGGCGCACTACGAGCGCGTGACTAGGTTCGTGGAAAGAGCTGCGCCGCAAAGGATCGCGGAGCTCAGATCGCACTACGACCCGATTGTGACAGCCCATCGGCTGGGCGAGCACATACAGCGCGCGAACGGCACCCACCCCGGGCGCCCATTTGCCGACCACGCCCGAGACGCGCTGACGCTGGTCGAGTCGTTGCCGGGCGCCGCAGGCGCACCCGAAATCCTGGACGCGGCTCGCCTCATCGTGCGGTACCACGAGAACAGCACCGCCTCGGGCCGCCGTGACTTCGCCGCCGAATCCGTCGATGCCGCTCGCCGCATCGTGGACTGGCACGACCGCACCGGGCACCGGATCGTGTACTGGGAAGGAGTGTCCAACACCGCCGTCGCGCGAGAGCTCACCGTTGCCGCTATGTCACAACGGTTTCCGAGCACGGGATCCCTGCTCCGTGACCGCTTCGGAACCGGTTATCTGTCGGTCGCAGTCACCTTTCATCACGGCAACGTCCGCGCCGACCTGGCTGTGCCCGCTCCGGCGGAGGGCTTCGCGGACACTGTGCTCGACCAACCCGAACTCGGCAGTTACCTGCTCGATCTGCGGACCGCACCCGCGGGCGCGGTTCGGCAATGGCTGCATCGGCCCGCGAAGCTCCGCCTCATCATCGGGACCTACCGCCCTGACCGCGACGTCGATCATCACATCGCCGGTGCCGGACTGGGCGACTGGTTCGACGTCGTCCTGCACATCCGGACCATCACCCCGACGCACTCGCTCGCCCAACCGTGACGCATGCGCCCGCCGTCGCGCTCCACGACCCTCGACAAATTACGCCACTCGACTTCGATCGACGGTGGCGCCGCGCACTTCTGACGCGCTCGACGCGGTCCGAGTAGGCGGCGCGCTCTCATTCGCCGCCCTGCCCGATGTGGGGCCGCACGAGGGGCAGGTAGATGGTGTCGATGATCTCGGTGATGGTGCTGTCGGGGATGGTGGTGACGCCGCGGACAAGGTACTCGTTGCGCAGTAGATCGACCGCCACGGTCGCGATTCGCGGCGACAGTGCTTCGGGGCGGGCTTGGCCACGGGCGATGGCGCGACCGAGAATCGTCAGCCATCGGGTGACGCTGGTGTCGAACAGCTGATCTCGAACTTCGCGGAGCAGGTCCGGTTGGCTGTGCATTTCGGTGGCCAGTACGTGCAGTAGCTCTCCCTGTCGTGACGTCATTCGATCGGCGGCGGCGCGTAGTACCGCGAGTGCGTCCGTGCGCAGGTCGCCGGTGTCGGGCACGTCGTCGGTCAGGGCGGCATCGCGGAACGCCGCGACCGCCAGTGCCGCGCGGCTGGGCCAGCGGCGATAGATCGTGGTTTTGTTGGTTCCGGCGCGGGTGGCGACTCGGTCGATGCCGAAGCCCGCGTAGCCGACCTCGGCGAGTTCCTCCGCCGCCGCTCGCAGTATCGCTTGCTCCAACACTTCGCCACGCCGTCGCGGCGCCTTGCGGTGATCGTCCGCGCGGCTCGGCCCGTCCGGCCCACTCATTCCGTTCACTTAGAGGACTATACGTCCCTTGGTGGCGGAATCTCGTGGTAGCTTGGCGCACTAATAGAGTACTAATGGTCCTCTATTTGGCGCTGAAAGGAGCACGACCATGGCCTCTGCCGTATCCGCGGATGAACTGCTGCCCGGAATTCGTCTCGGGGTGGTGCGTGGCACCACCTACGGGCTGTTCGGCCGACCCGAGGAGTTCGTGCCACAGGCGCGGGCGCTGGGCGCAGGCATCGTCCGGGTGAACATCTACTGGTCGCAGGTCGAGCCGGAACCCGGCCGGTTCGATCTGCACGTGCTCGACGCGTTGCTGGACCAACTCGCCGACGGCGACGAGGCGTGGGTGACGGTGTGCGCGGGTTCGCACTGGGCCACGCGGCGCGCCACCCGGTGGCTGCCCGCGTCGCCGGCCATCGACATCGACCGCTACCATCGCTTCGTCCGAGAGCTCGCCGCGCACCAGCCGGGCCGAATCCGTTTCTGGCAGTGCGAGATCGAGCCATGCCTGCCGTTGTTCTGGGCCGGTACGGCCGGTGACTATGTCGCTCAGCTGCGGGTCTTCCACGGGGCCGTGAAACAGGCGGACCCCGCGGCGCTGGTGGTACTCGGCGCGGCGGTGCCGGGGGCGATGCTGGGCGACGGACCGGCCGGAGCGCACACCTGGAGGCGCTTCTTCGGAGAGGTGCTGCGGGATGGAGCGGAGCATTTCGACGTTTTCGACATCCACCCCTACGGCGACCCGTACACCGTCCCGGAACTGGTGCGAGCATGCCGAGCGCAGCTGGCCGCGCACGGATGCGAAAAGCCGGTCGTCGCAAGCGAACACAGCGGGCCGCTGCCCACGGATTTCCCGGACAATCTGCCGCATCTGGCCGATGTGCTCGCGGTTCATCAGCAGCAGTTCCTTGGGAAGGCTCCTATGCCCGACACCCTCGAAGAGATCGAAGCCACGGCGGACGCGCCGGTGGTCGAGCTCTACCAGCGCATGGCCGAACTGCCGCCCACGTTGCAGATGTTCATGAACGGGTGCGCACCGGAACTGGAGGAACACCGGCACAGGCTGGCCTGCCGGGATGTGGTGGTGCGCACGATGCTCGCGCTCGCCGAGGGCATCCGGCGCAACTTGTACTACCCGATCGCCCCCGAATGGGAGTTCTATCGCGACAGCCGTGCCGCGGGTGCGCTGATGTTCGGCAAACTCCAGCTTCTGGACAGTGCGGGCGGAATCATCGGTCGGCGGCATCCGGCCGCCGACACCTTCGAGTCGATGGCACGCCTGCTCGACGGCGCCACCCGGGTTCGGCGGATCACCGTCACCGATCGTCCCGACTTGTACTTGTTCGAAGCCGAGCGGAATCACGGCACTCCGGCGCTGGTCGTCTGGGAGCGGCGCGGCATGGCCGATCAGGATGATGCACCGAACGAATTCGTCTGTGACTGGCCGTTTCTCCGGGCGCATGTAGTGGATGTCCACGGTGCTCGGGTGCCGGTCGACATCGCTGGGGGAGTGCTTCGGGTCCCGGTCTCGTCGACGCCGCTGTTCATCGACGGCGCTGTCGAGGGACAGCGGTGACTCCGGGCGCATCGGGGAACATTTTTCCTATAACCGGCGAGTCCTGCCGGTCGATAGTGAGGGCCCGTTCACGAGAAGGGCTACACATGAGCGACGACGATCTTCACGACTTCGAGCGCGATTCGTTCACCTACGACGGCAAGACCCGCGCACTTTTCCGCCAAGGCGCCGGTCCCGCCGTAATCGTCATGGCGGAATTTCCGGGCATCTCACCCGAGGTGTTCGACTTCGCCCGCCGCGTCGCGGGTTTGGGGTGCACGGCGGTGGTGCCGCACCTGTACGGCAACCCGGGTCGTGACCCCAGCCCCGCCGCGCACGGGCTGGTCTCCGCGTTGGCGAACGTCGCCGGTCAGCTCGGGCCGATCTGCGTCAGCCGGGAGTTCGTGGTGCTGGCCACCGGCCGCACCTCACCGGTCGTGCACTGGCTGCGTGCGCTTGCCGAACACGAGCACCGCCGCTGCGGCGGACCGGGTGTCGGTGCCGTCGGGATGTGCTTCACCGGTGGATTCGCCCTCGCCATGGCGGTCGACGACCGTCTGATCGCGCCCGTGCTGTCCCAGCCGGGGCTGCCGCTGGGTTTCACCTCGCGACAGAAATACTCCATCGACCTGTCCGCTTCGGACCTCGCCCGCGTCAAACAACGTTGCGCCGACGGACTTTCGGTCATGGGCCTGCGATTCTGCGGTGATCGACGTTCTCCGGCCGAACGATTCGACTTCCTGCGCGACCAACTCGGCGACGCGTTCATCGCGATCGAACTCGACGACGCGGCCGCCAACCCGGACGCCGTGCTCGATCCCCACTCGGTCCTGACCGAACACCTCATCGACGAACCGGGCCAACCTACCCAGGCCGCCCTACACCGAGTACTGGATTTCCTCGGCAGTCGACTCCTGGCGGATCACCAGCCGATCGGTGAGCGCCCTTAGCGACGACTCCTGTCGTCCCGCGCGGTCGATGCGACTCCGCACCGCCTTCGGCGCGGGCCGGCGTCGATCGGACCGCATCGACGACTTCCGAATCGAAAGGAAAATCATGACAACCCCCGTCTGGGTCGCCGGTGTCGGAATGACGCCGTTCGGCAGACACGCCGGAAAGAGCGTCAACGATCTCACCCGCTGGGCCGTCACCGACGCGTTGCGGGACTGCGGTGCCTCCGCCGACGCACTCGACGCCGCGTTCTTCGGTACCGCCACGCAAGGTGCGCTCGAGGGCCAGCACATGATCGCGGGGCAGATCGCCTTGCGGGCCTCGGGTATTCAGCGCATTCCGATCGTGAACGTCGAGAACGCCTGCGCTACGGGCGCCTCCGCGTTCGCGCTCGCGGTGGATCGGATCCGGTCGGGGGCCGCCGATGTCGCGCTGGCCGTCGGCGTGGAGCGCATGCACGTCGACGACCCCGAACGAACCATGGCGGTGTTCGACAGCGCCTACGACGTGTCCGATCCCGCCGCGCTCGAGCGCGTCCTGCTGGAGCTGGGTGGTGACGTCGACGACCACGACCTGGGGCGCCGCTCGGTCTTCATGGACATCTACGCGGCTATCGCTCGCAACCACATGCGTCTGCACGGCACGACCCAGGAACAGATCGCCGCGGTAGCGGCCAAGAATCACGACCATGCGGCCGACAACCCGCGCGCGCATTACCGCAAGCCGATGACCGTGGCGGACGTACTCGCGGGGCGGCAGCTGTCGTACCCGCTCACCGTCCCGATGTGCGCGCCGATCACCGACGGCGCGGCCGCGGTGATCGTGTGCGGCGAGGCCGGGCTCCGGCGGCTCGGCGCGCCGAAATCGGTGCAGGTTCTCGCCGCCGTGCTCGGCAGCGGAGCGGACCGCGACGCGACGACGTTCGAGGGACACCCGAGCCGTACGGTATCCGCACGCGCCTACGAACTGGCAGGAGCCGGTCCGGAGGACATCGACGTGGCCGAGGTTCACGATGCCACGGCATTCGGCGAGATCCTGCAGACCGAGTTGCTCGGCCTCGTTCCGCTCGGTGCGGGTGGACCGGCGGCGCTGCGCGGTGAGACCACGCTCGGGGGCAGGATTCCGGTGAATCCCTCCGGCGGCCTGGAATCCAAGGGGCATCCCCTCGGGGCGAGTGGGCTCGGCCAGATCTTCGAGCTCACGGAACAATTGCGCGGCAACGCCGGTCCGCGTCAGGTGGACGGGGCGCGAATCGCGTTGGCGGAGAACGGCGGTGGTTTCCACCGCGGCGAGGAAGCGGTCACCGCCGTCATCGTGCTGGGAAGGGTGTGAGACATGGCCATCATCGATTTCTTCGATCGAGGGCGGGCGATCAATCCGGCGGGCGTCGCCTACCGGACCGACGACGAGGTCTGGACTTTCGACGAAGCCGGTGCGCTGTCGTGCCGAATCGCCCATGCGCTACTGAGCGCCGGCATGCGGCGCGAATCGAAAATCGCCGTGCTGTCGCCGAACTCACCGCTGGCGTGGATCTGCGTACTCGGCGCATGGCGCGCGGGCGCGGCGTGGGTCCCGCTGAACCCGGCCCATCCGGTGAGCGAGAACATCCGGCTGTTGCGGCGCTTCGACGTGGAAGTGTTGTTCTACCACCCTGCTCTCGCCGACCAGGTAGCGGAACTTAAGACGGCGGCACCCGGGGTCGGCGTATACATCGCGTTGGCGGCAGGGACCGACGATGTGACCCTGCAGGACTGGACCGCCCAGCATCCCACCGCGCCACCGCGGGTCGGCTACGCCATGGACGACGTGGTCGCCGTGGCGCCGACCGGCGGAACGACCGGTGCACCCAAGGGCGTCATGAATACGCACCGCAGTCTGTCGGCGATGGTGACCCACCAGATGATGGCGCTGGTCCATCCGGCGGGCGCACCCATCGTCAACCTGGCCGCGGCCCCGATGACGCACACGGCCGGGCTGTTCAGCCTGCAGGCCACCGCACGCGGGGGCGAAGTCGTCATCATCCCGCGCGCGACACCGGAGCGGGTCCTCGATGCCATCGAGCGGCACCGCGTCACGGATCTGTTCCTTCCGCCGACGGTGATCTACCGCTTGCTCGAGGTGCTGCGGCAGCGGACTGCCGACACCTCGTCCCTGCGCTACCTGACCTACGGCGCGGCGCCGATGTCGACCGAGAAACTCCGCGCCGGAATCGAGCGGCTCGGGCCGGTCTTTCTGGAAGGCTACGGGCAAATGGAAGCCCCCGCGGCGATCTCGTTCCTGCGGCCCGACGAGCACCTGATCGACGGACGGGTTGCGCCCGAGCACCGACTCGGTTCGTGCGGACGACCCTATCCGCTGGCCACGGTGGCGATTCTGGACGAGTCCGGGGCGGAGGTGGCCGCGGGTGTGACCGGCGAGATCTGTGTCCGGGGTGATCTCGTGATGAAGGGCTACTACAAGGATCCCGAACGCACCGCGGAGACCATTGTCGACGGATGGCTGCACACCGGCGACCTGGGGCATCGCGACGCGGAAGGCTACCTCCACATCACCGACCGGAAGAAGGACCTCATCATCTCTGGCGGTTTCAACGTCTTTCCCGGCGAGGTCGAGCAGGTGATCTGGAGCCACCCCGCCGTGCGGGATTGCGCGGTGGTCGGCGCCCCGCATCCCGACTGGGGTGAGGTCGTGACCGCTGTGGTCGAACTCGAGGCGGGGCAGACCGTTGGCGAGGCGGAGCTGATCGCCCGGTGCCGCGAGCGGCTCGGCCCGGTGCGGGCGCCCAAGGCGGTCGTCTTCGTCGACCAGCTCCCTCGCAGCGTCAATGGCAAGGTCTTGAAGAAGGAAGTGCGGGAGCGATTTTGGGCCGACCGCAGCACGAGGATCTGAGGGTCGTGCTCGTATTCCTCCAGGTTCCCAGCGCATGGAGCGTCGGTCGCTGTTGCCCGGGATCGCCGCCGGTCACCGATCCGTCGGTTCCACCGGCTTCCGCACCCCGTGCGCGTTGTCAGGGACGACCGTCTCGCGCCATCCCCCGATGAGCCGCATGGCGTGGTAGATCACCAGCGCGGCGACGGCGCCCAGCGTGATACCGCCGAAGTCGAGTTCGCCTACCACCCATGTGAAGTCGGCGATGCCGATGACCAGCGGGATGGCCGCGGTGAACTGGTTGATCGGCTTGCCGAAGTCCACCCGGTTGCTCACCCAGATGTGCACGCCGAGGATTCCGACCAAGCCGTAGAGTGCCGTCGTCACGCCACCGAGCACCCCGGCCGGGATGGCGGCGATCACGGCTCCCACCTTCGGTGAGAGGCTGAGCGCGATCGCCGCGGCGCCGGCCACCCAGTACGCGGCGGTGGAGTACACCTTCGTCGCGGCCATCACGCCGATGTTCTCCGCGTACGTGGTGGTCGCCGAACCGCCGCCGCTGCCTGCCAGTACGGTCGCCAGACCGTCGGCCGCCAGCGCGCGGCCCATGCGCCGGTCGTAGTCGATACCGGTCATCGTGGTGATCGACTTGACGTGCCCGATGTTCTCCACCACGAGTACCAGGACCACCGGCAGGAACATCGGGATCACCGAGAGGTGGAAGCTCGGTGCGTGGAAGTCTGGCAGCCCCACCCAGGAAGCCTTCCCGATCGCCGCGGTGTCGACCGCGCCGCGGGCGAGCGCGAGCAGATAGCCGAGCACGACACTGGTGACGATCGCCAGCCTGCCGAGCAACCCGCGAAAGAGCACCAGACACAGGATCAGCAGGACGAGCACGACCGTCGCGGTGATCGCGTCCTTCTCGAAATTCGTCTTGGCGGTCGGCGCCAGGTTCAGCCCGATCAGGGCGACGATGGTGCCGGTGACCACCGGCGGCATCAGCGCTTCGATCCAGTGGGTGCCTGCGAAGTGCACCACCGCGCCGATGACGATCAGCACGACGCCCACCACGACGATGCCGCCCAGCGCCGCACCCATTCCGGCGGAGGCGGTGGCCGCGAGGACCGGAGCGATGATCGCGAAACTCGAACCCAGATAGCTCGGCAGCCGGTTGCGGGTGATCACCAGGAACAGCAGGGTGCCGACCCCGGAGAACAGCAGCGTCGTCGACGGTGGGAACCCGGTGAGGACCGGCACCAGGAAGGTGGCGCCGAACATCGCCACCACATGCTGCAATCCGAAGCCGATCGTGCGCGGCCAGGTCAATCGCTCGCCGGGCGCGATCACCGCGCCGGTGGCTACCGGAGTCCACCGGAACATCGATCCGGTTCGCGATTCGGGCGTCGTCATGGGAGCAGTGTGCGGCATCGACGGCCGGCGCGCTGTGCCGGACTCCTCGGCCGAGATGTCGCGTGCTGTCGTGCCGTGTGTCGACCTCGTCCTGTGCCCCGTAGGCGTGGGCGCCGGACGGTGCCGAAGTCGCCCACGCCTTCGCGGTGTCGCCCGGCTGCACCAGCCAGGCGGGGTGCGGGCGTAACCGACGCCGGACGGCGTTCCGGTGGCCAGCAGATCGCCGGTGCCGAGACCGGCTTCGCGTACTCGACCTGGGCCCTGCACGAGCGTGTCTAAAAGGCCCGTCCGCCGTCGGAAGCGCCGGAGGTGCCGTTGCCCAGCACCGTGAATCCGGTGCGGGTCAGCAGGCGCTCGTCGAGAAGGTTTCTCGTGTCGACGATTACGGGTCGGTCGACATCGGTCGCGAGTTTCGCCCAGTCGAGCGAACGGAATTCGGGCCACTCGGTGAGGATCACCAGCGCGCCGGCGTCTTTCGCCACCAGGTAGGGGTCGTCCACCACGCGGATGCCGTCCAGACCCGGGGTGCCCGCCGGCACACACGGGTCGTAGGCGGTGACCACGGCGCTGTGCCGGGTCAGCTGCCGCGCGACCGCGACGGCGGGGGAGTCGCGCAGATCGCCGGTTCCGGCTTTGAACGCGAGGCCGAGCACGCCGATCCGGGTTCCGGCCAGCGAGCCGTCGACCGAATCGGTGACCGCGCGGCGGATCTTGCGCAGCACCATCGCCTGCTGACGGTCATTGGCTTGCAAGGCATTGCGAACCATGGCGAAGTCCACACCCCGAGCTTCCGCGGCACGCAGGAGCGCGCGCGTGTCCTTGGGCAGGCACGAGCCACCCCAGCCGGGGCCGGGAGCGAGAAAGGCGGGACCGATCCGGTCGTCCATCCCCATCGCGCCGGTGACCTTGGTGATGTCGGCGCCGACTCGTTCGCACAGTTCGGCCAGTGTGTTGACGAACGAGAGCTTCACCGCGAGAAACGCGTTGCTGGCGTACTTTGCCAGTTCGGCGCTGGCAGAGTCGGAACGCAGCACCGGTGCGCCCGTTCCGGCGTAGAGCGCCGCGACACGGTCGGCCGACTCCCGATCGTGCTCGGCCGCGCCGAGGAGAACCCGGTCGGGGCGCAGGAAATCCTCGACCGCGTGGCCCTCCCGGAGGAATTCGGGGTTGCTGACCACCGCCGTGCCCGCGAGACCGGACAGGGTGGGAATCCGCGCCGCCGTCCCCACCGGGACGGTGGATTTGGTGACGAGCACACAGTCCGGTGGCAGGACGGTGGCCAACGTCCTCAGCGCGTCCTCGAGCACGCCGAGGTCGGCCGTACCGCCGGTGCCCATGGGCGTGGGAAGGCACAACAGGACCACTTCGCATTCGTGCAGCGCCTGCGCGTCCGATGTGAAGACCAGCCGATTTTCCTCCAGTCCCTCTCGAACCAGTTCCGGCAACCCGGGCTCGACGATCGCGACCGCACCCGTACGCAGCGCCGCCACTTTGGCTTCGTCGTTGTCGACGCAGATCACGTGGTGTCCGAGGTGGGCGAGGCATGCGGCGCTGGTGAGCCCCACATAACCGGCGCCGACCACGCCGACGCGACTACCCATGGCGGACCCGCTGTCCGAGCAAGTCGGCCGCGACCGTGAGCACATGTTCGGGTCGCACCATGAGCAGGCCCGGATCCGGATAATCGGCGTGCGGGTCGCCGACCGTCCCGGCCCACAGCGCGATGTGGTGTTCCGCGTCCGGGGGCGGCCCCCACCGGTTCGGGGGCGTGGGCCCGAACAGCACTACCGACGGTGTGCCGAACGCGGTGGCGAGATGCCCGACGCCGGTGTCACCGCACACGACCAGAGCCGCGTCGGCAACCAGTGCGGCGAGTTCGGTCAGATCGGTGCGTCCCGCGTACACCGCCGAGGGCGGGAGCCCGGCCTTCTCGGCGACCGCGTTGGCCAAGCGCATTTCGTCTCTGCTCCCGGTGATCACCACTCGATGACCGTCGGCGACGAGTTCACGCGCCACTCGCGCGAAGCGTTCGGACGGCCAGCGCCGCGCGGGATACGCCGCGCCGGGATGGATCACGACCGCATTCGATTCGGGGGCGGGTCGCGGTGGGGCCGGCAGCAGCAGTTCGGTTGGATCTGCGTCGATCCCACCGTATTCCAGCAGGCGGCACCAGCGATCCACTTCGTGCACGTCGTCGCGCCACGCGGGGCCGGGCAGGTCGGGAAATTCCGGATTGTGGTGGGTCAGTAGCGCATCCGGGCCTGCCGTCAACAGATCGCGGATGCTCTCCGGTCCTTTGCCGTGCAGGTTGACCGCGAGCCTCGGTGGCGCCGTGGGCCATCGAAGCGCACCAAGTCCCGCCGTCGGCAGCAGTTCATCGACCGCGTCGATGAGGCCGACGAGGTCACGCAGCGCTGCCGGCGCCGCGAGCACCACCCGGTGGCCGGGGTGGGCGCTGCTGATCCCGCGCAAGGCGGGCACGATGGTCAGCAGGTCGCCGAGCCCGAGTGCCCGCAGCACCAGGATCGTGCGCGTCAGGGCCACGATCCCTCTTCCGAGGCGCACACGACCATCTCCCTGACCTCGCAGCCCGGCGGCTGCCGGAGCGCGAAGACCACCGCGTCGGCGACGTCCTGCGGTTGGTTGAGTTTCGCGTCGGGCGGCGGCTTGTACTGCTCGTCGCGGTCGTCGAAGAACGCCGTGTGCATCCCGCCCGGGATGAGCAGGGTCACCCCGACGCTGCCCGCCGTTTCGGCGGCGAGCGCCCTGGTGAAGCCCACGACGCCGAATTTCGAGGCGCAATAGGCGGTCGCGTGACCGACCGCCTTGATGCCCAGGGTGGAAGCACACGTCACGACCGTTCCCTTGCTCTCCCGCAGCGCCGGAAGGGCGGCACGAATCACGGCGGCGGTGCCGAACAGATTGACCTGGACCACGTATTCCCATTTCTTCGTTGGCACTTGGTCCAGTGGGCCGCAGGCGTCGGTCCCCGCCGCGGTGAACACGCCGTCGATCCGGCCCCCCGTGCGCTCGATGATCTCGTGCACGGCTTGTTCGGCGGCGACGGTGTCGGCGAGATCGGCACGCACGAAATCGACGGGTGCCTCGGGCTCCACCCGGTCGATCACATAGGGGCGGCCCCCGTTCGCGCGGACGGCGGCGGTGACCGCCGCGCCGAGCCCGGAAGCGCCACCGGTGATCAGGACATTGCCGAGGGTTCGCATCGCGCTCCTTACGTTCTCGGGTCAGCCGCCGACCTGGCTCGCGGTGACTAGTTGTGTAGTCGAGTAACCGGGAACAGTGGGGATCAGCGCGATCTCGCCGCCGTAACCGCGAACGACCGCGGCCTCGGGGAGATCCACGCCGGAGTAGTCGCCGCCCTTGACCCACACATCGGGGCGAAGGCGGTCCAGCAGTGCGCTCGGCGAGGATTCGTCGAACACGACGACGGCGTCGACCGAGGACAGTTCGACGAGCAGCCGGGCACGGTCACGTGCGGTGACGATCGGCCGGCGCGGCCCTTTCAGGCGCCGCACCGACGCATCGGAGTTGAGACAGACCACCAAGGCGTCACCCATGGCGCGAGCCTGGCGCAGCAGGCTCACATGGCCGGGATGCAGCAGATCGAAACAGCCACCGGTGGCGACGAGTCGGCCGCCACGCGCCCTGATTCGCGCCGCCACCTCGAACGCCGACTCATTCGTGTCGGTCGGCCCTGCCGTGGCCACGGCCGTGCTGTCGCACGTGGACAACGTGGCCGCGCCGCCCGCCGCGACGAACCTGGCCGCCGCGTCGACCGCGTGCGACACCGCGTCGGCGACCGTGGAGCCGCCGAACAGGGCGGCGGTCGCGGCCGAGGCGAATCGGTCACCCGCGCCGCAAGTGTCGGAACCGGAATGCCCGGCGAGACGGACGTCGGCAGGTACCGGAACCACAGTGAGCCGTTTCCCATTGGCCAGGACCGCTCCGCCCGGACCGGTGGTAACCGCGACGGAATCCGCTGCCCACTCGTCTCGCAGCACCTTCGCCAACTCGTCGGGTTCGACATATCCCGGCGCGAACTGGCGTGCCTCTTTCAGGTTCGGCGAGACCAGTTGTGCTCCCGGCGTCGGCGCGGGGCCGCGCGGGTGCGGATCCCACACCACCGGTACCGACCGAGCCAGGTCGGTGAGCAGGCTCCTGATCCGGGGATGCGCGGCGACACCCCGGCCGTAGTCCGCGACGAGGATCGCCCCGGCCGCCCGCAGTGTCCTGGTAACCGCGGCGCTCACCGAGCCGCCGTCCGCGGTGCCGTCGCCGGTGTCCATTCGCAACAGCGACTGTCCCGCGGCGCGGACGCGGGCCTTGCGAACCGTCTTGCCGCGCAGCGCGATCGGAACGACTCGAACGTGCTGGTCGAGGAGCCGGGTGAGGATGCGGCCGTCGTGGTCGTCGGCGGTCGCCGTGATGAGCGAGACCTCGGCGACCGACTGCGCGGCCAGCGCGGCGGCCAGCCCGGCACCGCCCGGGCGTATCCACTGGCGTTCCACGTCCACGACGGGCACGGGCGCTTCGGGCGACAACCGCTCCGCGACGCCTTCGATGTCGACGTCCAGAATGCTGTCGCCGACCACGACCAACGGCTTCATGTCGGTACCCCCAGTGCATCGTCGAGCGCCGAGCACAGAGCGTGCACCAAGACCAGATGCACTTCCTGCACAGTGGCCGTGGTGGGCGCGTCCACGGCGACGGCGTCATCGCACAGCGCCGCGAGCGGATTGGGCGCAGGCCCGGTCATGGCCCACGTGACGACGCCGATGTCGTGCGCCGCTTTCGCCGCGGCAACCACGTTGTGGCTGGTGCCGCTGGTGGACAACAAGACGAGGATGTCGTCGGGCCTGCCGTGCGCGCGGACCTGGCGGGCGAACAGTTCGGTCTCGCCGTAGTCGTTGATGATCGCGGTACCCGCCGAGGTGTCGGCGTGCAGCGCGATCGCCGAGAACGGACCGCGCTCGTTGCGGAAGCGGCCGACCAGCTCACCGGTCAGGTGCTGGGCTTCCGCGGCGCTGCCGCCGTTACCGCAGGCGAGCAACCGTCCACCGTTGGCGAGCACGACCGCGAGTTGCCTGCCCCATCTGCGGATATCGGGTGCGAAGCAACTGGTGCGGTCCAGCGCCGCGTGCAAAGCAGCGAAATGGTCTTCGATCACCCCGCACCTCCTGTCCGCAGGCGCGTGAGGCTGCCCGCACCGAGTTCTTCCGCCACCGTGACGACCTGCTCGGGGGTGATCGAGTCGAGGCACGGATGCCCCGCCACCGGGCAGACCCGGGCTCTGCTGCCGCGGCACGGCGCGCGTTGGTCACCGAGCATGGCCACCGGCACGCCGTAGGGGGCCCACCGCTCGGCGGGCACGACCGGTGCGAACAGCGAGACCACGGGTGTCCCGACGGCCGCGGCGAGATGCGCCGGGCCGGTGTTGGGCGCCACCACGACGCTCGCGTCGCGGAGCACGGCGGCGAGTTCGGGCAGGGTCGTGGCTCCACCGAGGTCGATGCCGTGTCTGCCCGCGACGGCGCCGGTGAGCGGCCGGTCGGCGGGAGCGCCGGTCACGATCACCCGGTGACCGGCGCTGGTCAGTGCGGCGACGATGGCCGCGGAACGGGACGACGACGGCTGCCGCGCCGGTACCGACGCGGCCGGATGCATGACCACGTAACCCGGTTCGCCGGTGAGCCCGCCGACCTTCGGCAACGGCTGCCGGACAGCGAGTTTGCCGTCGTCGCCGGGCGGCAGCCGGAAGCCGGCCGCCGCGGCGAGCGACAACGCCCGTTCGGCTTCGGGCGGATCGCCCTCGACGCGATGGCGCAGATCCAGCAACGAACCGGGGTAGTCCTCCGAGATCGCGCCGATCCAGGGAATACCGGCCATCCGAAGCAGCAGCGCCAGCGGCAGCGGCGACTGGTGGAAGGACGTGAGGATCAACGCGAGATCCACCTCGAGCGCGCGTATCCGCTCGACAAAGGCATCGATGCCCGCCGACGTGACCGCGGGTGGCTCCAGATCGATCCACGGCGCGCGCCACGTCACGACCTGCTCCACACCCGGCAGAAGATCCGCGGCGGCTCGGCCGCGCGGCCCGGCCAGCAGCGTCACCGAATCGACCTGCGCGGCCACCGCTCGGACGCACGGCCCCGCCAGCAGCACATCGCCGAAATTGTCCATGCGGGCCACCAGCGCCCGGCCGGTCACGGCACACCCGCCATCGCCAGCCGGACGGCCTCGGTCAGATCCCGCGCCACGGTCGCTTCGCGACGCGCGCGGTGCACCTCGCAGGGGAGGGTTCTCGCCGTCGGCACCAGGATCGCGCGTGCGCCCGCGGACTGCGCGGCGGCGACGTCGGCGCCGGTGTCGCCGATGACCACACACCTGCCGATGTCGATGCCGAGATCCGCGGCGGCCTGCCGGATCAGGCCCGGCTCCGGTTTGCGGCACCCGCAGCCGCCGCCTTCGCCGTGCACGCACACCTGCCAGGTCGCGAACGGTCCGAGCAGATCCTCGACTCGGGCGTTCACCGCGGCGAGCTGTTCGGGGCTGATCAATCCTCGCGCTACGCCGGACTGGTTGCTCACGATGCCGAGCTGGATGCCCGCCGCGCGCACTTTCCGCAGCGCGTCGGCGGCTCCTGGCACCGGCTGGACCTCGGTGGGGTCGGCGAGGTAGGGGACATCGATGATGAGGGTGTCGTCGCGGTCGAACAGCAACGCCAGCGGCGAGGCGTGGGTCGCGTTCCGGTGACGCAGCTCGCCGCGCAGTCGGTGCCAGCACGCGGCCGGTGGAATCAGCGCGCTGCTCAGCGTCATCCGGCCGATCTCGCCGGGTGTTCGGGGTCCGGGTGCGATCCGGCGCGCTGCGAATGCACCGGTCAGCGCCGTCCAGATGGCCGCGAAAACGAGGGCGGGCAGTTTGCGGCCCGCGACGCCGAGCGCCACGGCCACCGCGCCCGCGGCCGTAGTGAACGCGTGGCGGCGGAGAAGTCCGGCCTCTTCGCCGATCCGCTGCCGCCATCGAGCGCCGTATTTCCGCCGCAATAGGGCGTTGTCGGCGTTCCCGCGTTGTGCTCGGACACTGGCCATCGGTCCCGATTCGCGAAGCGGGTGGCGAGTGACGCGTTGTCCGGCCGCGATGACGTAACCCGCGAGGCAGACCCGGAGTGCCAGATCGGCGTCCTCGCGGAACGCCCGCGGGAACCGTTCGTCGAAGCCACCCACCGCGATCAGCGCGGACCGGCGATAGGCCATGTCCGCCGTGATCCACCGCGCCGTGGCCAGCCGTGCGATCCCGCGTTCGGCGTCGGTCGGCCTGCGGTGCTTCGGCAGTGGAACCTCGATGCGGGCCGTGGAAGCCGCCGCGTTGTCGTCGAGATCACGCAGGTCCTCGGCCAAGCGGGCGGGCCAATCCGGCGCGGTGAGGACATCGTCATCGAGGAAAGCGATCCAGGTTCCTTCGGCATGCCGCCACCCGGCGTTCCTGGCCGCGGCGGGTCCGCGTCCGCCCGAGCGGATGACCTGAACCGAAGACACCGTCGCGGGCAACGGTAGGTCCCCGGCTCGGGGCCGATCGTCCACCACGATGATCTCCCGTGGTTTCGGTCCCGACGCCGTGTCCAGCGACTCGAGCAGCGCGCGAAGACTTTCCCGGCCCATGGTCGGGATCACGATGCTGTAGTCCACGGTCGGGCCGTTCATGGGCGACGGACCACGAATGAGCCGATGGCGAGCAGATCGATGGGTGCCGAACCGAAGCATTCGAGGGCGTCGCGCGGTGAATCGACCATCGGCCTGCCCGCCGTGTTCAGGCTGGTGTTGATCACCACCGGCAGACCCGTGTGCCGCTCGAACTCCGCCAGCATGCGTGCCAAAACCGGCTTGTCGGCGGGATCTACGGTCTGCACCCGCGCGGTGCCGTCGACATGTGTCGCGGCGGGAATCCGCTCTCGCCACTCCGGCGCGACGTCGTGCACGAACAGCATGTACGGGCTCGGCAGCGGCCCGCGTCCGAAGATCTCGGACGCCCGGTCGGCGAGCACCATCGGTGCCAGCGGCCGGAACTGTTCGCGCCCCTTCACATCGTTGAGGCGTTCGAGATTCGCCGACCGGCCGGGGTGAGCGAGCAGCGAACGGTGGCCGAGTGCGCGCGGGCCGAATTCGGACCGGCCCTGGAACCAGGCCACCACCTGGTCTTCCGCGAGCGCTTGCGCCACGTCCGCCGCGATGTCGTTGGATTTCGTGTACCGGACCTTGGCCGTGCGGAGCACGGTTTCCAGCTCGGCGTCCGTCCATTCGCGGCCGAGGTCGGCGCCCCGCATCGGGGTGACCCGCTCCCCGAACTCGGCCGCCAATTGCAGCGCGGCGCCCAGTGCGGTGCCCGCGTCGCCCGCGGCAGGCTGGACCCAGATCCGCTCGTAGGGGCCTTCGGCGTGCAGACGGCTGTTGGCCACGCAGTTCAGCGCGATGCCGCCGGCCAGCGTGAGGGTTCGCTGCCGGGTCTGGCGATGCAGCCAAGAGGTCAACTCGAGCAACACGTCCTCGAGTCGTCGTTGGACGCTGGCGGCGAGGTCGGCGTGGTCTCGGCCGAACTCACCGCCGATGACCGTGGGGGCGAAGTCCGACCAGTTCACGGCCTCGGTACGGAAACCACCGTCCCGGGTGGAATACACGAGTTGGCGGAACCGATCGAGGAAGCGGGGGGTGCCGTAGGAGGCCAGTGCCATGACCTTGTACTCGTCGCTGGACCGGGTGAAGCCCAGATGCTCGGTGAGGTCCTCGTACATCAATCCGAGCGAGTGCGGCAGCCGCTGTGCCGCCAGCTCCACGAACTTGCCGTCTCGATATTCCCCGGCGAGATAGGACTGGCTCTCGCCGCGTCCGTCGGCCACCAGCACCGCCGAGTCGCCGGACGGGGCCGCGAGGGCCGCGGACGCGGCGTGCGCCAGGTGATGTCGCACGAAACGCACGATGGTGGGATCGAGGCCGGGCAACGCGGCCGCGAGGAAAGCGGGCGCTCGGAACGCGTAGTCCGTTCTGGTCGCCTCGCTTTTCCGATCGAGACCGCCGAGCGAATGATCGACCAGTGCCGGGTCGTAGGAGTAGCCCACCGCGTCGAGCTGGTCGGGGCGTAATCCCGCTCGCTCCAGACACCATGCGGCGGCTTGTTCGGGCAGTTCCCATGCGGAGAAGGGCACCGGGCGCTTGCCGTGCTTGCGGCGGGTGAACCGCTCTTCCTCGGCGGCCGCGACGATTTCGCCGTCCACGATCAGAGCCGCAGCAGGATCATGAAATACCGCGTTGATTCCGAGAATGCGCACGGGCCGCCTTTCTGTTCGAGACGCGGTTCGAGACGCGCGGGACCCGGTTCGCCCGCTGGCATACAAGGGGGGCGCTACCCGGTGAAGTCGCGACTAAACCGATCCGCCGTCGGGCGCCGCTCAGCGCACGGACTCTTCGGCCGACTCGGCCGTGCGCCCGGCGAACCAATCGATCGTGCGGCGCAGTCCTTCCTTCCTGCCGATCAACGGCCACCAGCCCAATTCGCGCCGGGCCAGCGAGATGTCCGGGCAGCGCCGTTTCGGATCATCGATCGCGCTGTCGACATACGTCACGATGGAACGGCTGCCGGTTGCCGCTCGGATCTCCTCGGCGAGGCCGCGGACGGATATCTCGTGCGGATTACCGATGTTGACCGGCCCCGGATGGTCGGTCGACGCCAACGCGAGCAGGCCGCGCACCGTGTCTTCGACATAACACAGCGAGCGGGTCTGCTCGCCGGTTCCCGCGATGGTGAGCGGTGCGTCCGCCAACGCCTGTGCGATGAAGGTGGGCACCATCCGGCCGTCGTCGGTACGCATGCGGGGACCGTAGGTGTTGAAGATCCGGGCGATCCCGGTGTTCGCGCCACGCTCCCGGCGAAATGCCATCGTGAAAGCCTCGGCATACCGCTTCGCCTCGTCATAGACGCTGCGCGGCCCGACCGGATTCACGTGACCCCAGTAATGCTCGGGTTGCGGGTGGACACCCGGGTCGCCGTAGACCTCGCTGGTCGATGCGAGCACGAAACGAGATCGATGCCGCTCGGCCGAATCGAGGGCGTTGGCGGTGCCGAGGGAGCCGGCTCGTAGTGTCTCGATCGGCAGTCGCAGGTAGTCCGGTGGCGACGCGGCCGACGCGAGGTGGAAGACGACATCGAAGAAGCCCATCGTCGGCAGCGGCTCGGTGACGTCGTGCTGGATGAGGTCGAATCCGGGACGGGCCAGCAGCCGGGCGACGTTGTCCGGTGTGGACGTGGCGAAGTTGTCGAGCGCGACCACGACGGTGCCCGCGTCGAGCAACTGCTCACAGAGGTGTGATCCGACGAAACCGCATCCGCCGGTGACCAACGCGCGTTCGCAGGGTTCGGACATGCTGTGGCCTACCCGCGGCCGCTCGCGCGAAGACCACGATCTGTCGACGGTGACTCGGGAGCAAGCTTGCCGCTGTCGCTGGTGCCGTCGAGCGAACGGCTGTCGGTGGGCCCATGTCCGTTGCGCGCGCCCGCGCGTGGGGTCACCCGGCGGTACGCGTGGAGGGTTTCGGTGGCGATCCGATCCCATGAATAGCGCGACTCGACACGCTCGCGCCCGGCGCGGCCGTAGCGCTCCCGGACCCCTGGTGTGGTCAGCAGCTCGCCGACCGCGTCGGCCAGTTCCGCGGGCTCCCGCGGTGGAACCAGCCTGCCGGTCACACCGTCGACGACGGTATCGATGAGGCCGCCGACCGCGGTGGCCACCACGGGAACGCCGCACGCCATCGCTTCGAGTGGCGTCATCCCGAAGGGCTCGTACCACGGCGTGCACACGGCCACGTCTGCCGATCTCAGGAGCGGAGCTATCCGGGTCCTCGGCACCCGGCCCAGCATGCGCAGCCGTTCTCGTACGCCGAGTTCGTCCGCCAGGGCCAGCAGCCGCCTGCCCTCCGGGTCGTCGGCGAGCTCGGCATCGTCCGGGCCGCCGACCAAGACCAACTCGGCGTTCCGCAGTCCGGTGAGCGCGGTGATCGCGGTGTCGAAACCTTTGCGGGGCACCAACCTGCCGACGCTGATCATCCGGTACTCGGCCGACTTCGGCTCTTTCGGTCCTTCGGGTGCGAACTGTTCGAGGTCCACGCCGCACGGGATCACCGAAGTCTTGGACCGGGGGACGCCAAGCCTGGCCAGTTCGAACACCTCGTCGGTGCAGGTGGCGATGATCCGGTCGGTTTGTCCGGCGATCAGCCGTTCGAGGCGTGTCCGGTCGGCCGGACTGGTGTCGTTCGCACCTTGGTGGCGGCGCTTCACCACGCCCAGCGCGTGAAAGGTCTGTACGACCGGAATGTCGGTGGGGCGTGCCCCCGACAGGGCGGCGAGTCCGGACATCCAGAAATGCGCGTGCACGACATCCGGCCGCAGGTCGCGCCAGTGCTCACGCAGGAAAATGCCGAATTCGACCATGTGCGGCAGCAATTCGTCCTTCGGCAGCGGACGAGCGGGACCGGCCGGGACGTGGACGACGCGGTAACCCTGTTCGGCGGTAACCATGTCGGGCGCGTCGGCCTCCTCGCGGCGCGTGTAGACGGTGACCTCGTGCCCCTGCCTGCACAGGGCAGCGGACAGCTCGGCGACATGAACGTTCTGCCCACCGGCATCGACGCCGCCCAGCACCGCGAGCGGACTGGCGTGTTCGGACACCATCGCGATCTTCATGATTCCGCCTTCTCTCTCCGGGACACTGCCTTCATTCGGCGACCTCGGCGAGCAGGGCATCCCACCGGCGCAGGAAGACCTCGAGGCCGTAGTGCTCGAGCGCGAACTGCCGTCCCGACTTGCCCGCCAGCGCCGCGAGATCGGGTTCGTGGAGAAACTCGTGGAACTTCGCGGTGAGCACCGCGACATCGGTGGAGACGGCGCCGGCTTCGGGGGGCACCGCCATGACGGCCTCGGTGGTGGCGAGGGCTACCACCGGCATGGCCAGGTGCATGGCTTCGAGAAGGGACAATCCGAGCGAGGTCCAGCGCGCGGTGTGCAGGTACACCCTTCTGCGCGCCATGTCCGGATGCAATGCCGACTGCCGCAAGTCGCCGATGCCGCGGATCGGGTGCCCGGTGGACCTGTTCGCCGTGTAGTCGCCGGCTCCGATCCCGTACACATCGATCGGTCCCGCCATCGCGAAGTCGGGCAGGAGATCACTCCCGGTGATCCTTCCGCGCCGCATCGGCTCGTTGATCAGCGCCACGCCATGAGACAGTTCACCGGTGTAGCGCGCGCCGGGGTCGACGATTCCGTGCGGCACCACCCGGGTGGGCGCGCGTCCGCTGTCCCACATCAAGTCGTTGAAATGCGTGACGTGCACGAGCGGGATGTCGGCGCGATCCGCCAGCGGATGCCTGCTGGTGGCAGCGCTGGGCCGCGGCGCGTTGTGCTCGACGAAGACCGCGGGAATATCGGCCCCGGGACGACGACCGAGCCATCGTTCGGTGAGCTCGATTTCCTCCGGGCGCTGGAGCACGACCACGTCCGGCTCGGTTTCGCGCAAGTGGTCAGCGGGCACCTCCGCGGCGGACGGCCAGTCGCGGCCGCACCGTCCACGGCCCCACGGCCCGCCGCCTTCCACCACGGGCAGCAGATAACGGTGCCGCCCTCGGACGAACGACGTCGTCCACGAGCCGTGCACGTGCCACAGCAGCACCGTGAGCCGCTCGATCTTTCCGGCCATGCCGGTAGCTCTTGCCTATTGCCGCCGGATCAAACCTGGTCGGCGCGGCCCGACAGCAAACTTGTGGCTATGTCGGTGTCCTGGGACTGCCGCGCGGCGGTACCGATGCGGCCGACGCGCGACCGGTTTGAACCATGGATGCCAGGCAATGGCCGCGATATGAGCGCACCCCATGCTGCCCCGTCGGCCACTGAACTACGCGCGACCGAAACAATCGAGATCTTCGATCCCGCCAGCGGCGCCACCGTCGGCAAGGTGCCCATGTCGGATACCGCCGAGATCGATCGGCAGGTTGATCTGGCGAATCGCGCGCAAACCAGCTGGGCGCGAACAACGGCGGCTGAGCGGGCCGTCGCGGTCCGCGCCGGTGCTGCTCTGCTCCGCGAGCATGCCGATGAACTGGCCGAACTCAATCGGCTCGAAACCGGACGTCCACGGTCGGAGAGCAAGGAGGGGGTGCTGGCCGGTGCCGCGACGCTCGAGCAATATGCCGAACTGGGACCGTTGCACCGAGGCCGAAGTCTGCAAGGAGCTTTCGAGGCGACCGACCTCATGGTCTGGGAGCCCCGCGGCGTCGTCGTCGCGCTGACGCCGTGGAACGATCCCGTCGCGGTGTCCTGCGGTTTGCTCGGCGCGGCGTTGGTCACGGGAAACACGGTCGTGTACAAGCCGAGCGAACGCGCACCGCACACCGGAGCTCTGCTCGGCGAGTTGCTCTCCCGAGCGCTTCCCGGCGGCGTTCTGCAGACGGTGCAAGGCGACGGCCGGGTCGGCGCGCTGCTCGCCGCACGTCTCGATGTGGACGTCATCGCGCATGTCGGCAGCACCGCCACGGGACGGTCGATCGCGCGCAGCGTCGCCGACACCGGTGCGAAGGCACTGCTGGAGAACGGTGGCAACGACGCGCTCGTCGTCGACGCCGGTGTGGATCCCGTCTGGGCGGCCGGGCAGGCGGCGCTCGGCGCGTTCGCGAACTCCGGCCAGATCTGCGTGTCCGTCGAGCGGATCTTCGTGCACGGGGACGTCGCGGAGGCCTTCCTGGCGGCGCTGGTGGCCGAAGCCGAGTCCTGGAACCCGGCGCCGCTGGTCGACCGTCATCATCGCGAGCAGGTCCACGCGCACGTCCGCGACGCGGTGGAGCGCGGCGCCGAACTGCTGACGGGCGGTGTGCTGCCGGACGGCGCCGGTGCGCACTATCCGGCCACCGTACTGGCACAGTGCGATCCGGCCATGCGGATCATGCGGGAGGAGACCTTCGGTCCGATCGCGCCGGTACGGGTGGTGGATACGTTCGAGCAGGGCATCGCCGAGGCCGCGACCGACGACTACGGGCTCGCGGCCACCGTGCTCACGCCGTCTATGGCCAACGCGCAGCACGCTTGGCGGGAACTGCCGGTGGGGACGGTGAAGATCAACTCGGTGTTCGGCGGGGCGCCCGGGGGAGCGGCGCACCCGCGGCGGGCCAGCGGGTCCGGTTTCGGTTACGGGCCGGAATTGCTGGACGAGATGACCCAGACGAAGGTCGTGCACGTGCGCCCGGCCCCGAGCTAGGACGCCGCACCCCGGTCTTCGCGGTCACCGAGCGGACAGGTCGCCGTCGCGGCTGATTGACCTGGAACGCAGCGGGTATGGGCAGAGACATGCGGGTACTTGTCACCGGGTGGCCCAGCTTCCTGCACGGGGAAGCGACGGCCGGGGACGTGTTGAGCATGAGCCGAGTGTGTGACGCGCTGGTCTCCGCCGCGATACCCCACGACACGGCGTGGAGCCCGGGGTTTCGTTCCGACGGGATGAATCTGGACGACGCGGACTCCGGGCGATATTCGCACCTGGTGTTCGTGTGCGGGCCCGCGCACGGTGAACAGGTCCGGTTCCTGCACGAACGGTACGCCAACTGCCGACGCATCGCGGTGGGCGTCTCCATCCTCGATCCGGCCGATGCCGCGGTCACCGGGTTCCACCGCATCTTGCCGCGCGACGGTCCGTCCATCGCGCGACCGGACATGGCGGTCGGGGCGTCCACGGTGAGCGTCCCCGTTGTGGGAGTCGTCTTCGCCCCTGGCCAGGCCGAGTACGGCGTGGCCAGGCGGCACCGGTCGGTGCATCGCGCGTTGCTGCGGTGGCTGCGCGAACTCGACTGCGCGCGACTACCGCTCGACACCAGATTGACGTCCGACGATTGGCGCCTGTGCCGCACACCCGACCAGCTCGCGTCGGTGTTCGCTCGCCTGGACGCGGTGATCACCACTCGACTGCACGGCTTGGTGCTGGGCCTGCGAGCCGGGATCCCGGTCCTCGCGGTGGATCCCATCGCGGGCGGAGGGAAGGTCACCGCGCAGGCGAGGGCGCTGGACTGGCCTGCGCTGGTGTCCGCCGAGCAGACCGCCGACGCGGGCGCGTTCGACCCGTGGTGGCGCTGGTGCCTGGCACCGGCGGGGCGCGAACGCGCGCGGCGGCGGGAGTTCCCCTCGGCCGACGCCTTGACCAGCGACCTGCTCGACGAACTGCTCGCGGGACGGCCTGCGTGAGCGCGCCGACGGTGGCGAAGACCACCGTCGTCATCGCCACCCGCAACCGCGCGGCCGAACTGGCCCGCACCTTGACCGAATTGCGCGCACTGCGCCCGGCTCCCGCGATCGTGGTACTGGACAACGCTTCGGTCGACGGCACGGTCGGCGCGGCGGAGGCATTCCCGGATGTGCGCGTCGTCCGGCTGCCCCGCAATCTCGGCGCGGCGGCGCGCAACCTCGGCGTCGCACTGGCCCGCACGCCCTACGTCGCGTTCAGCGACGACGACTCGTGGTGGGCCGAGGACGCGCTGCGCGAAGCCGAGCGGGTGCTTGATGCCCATCCGCGACTCGGCCTGATCGCCGGACGCACGCTTGTCGGCGCCGACAACCGTGACGATCCCGTCAACGAACTGATGGCGAGCAGCCCGCTCGGGCATCCCCCCGGTCTGCCGGGCCCGTTGGTTCTCGGCTTCCTCGCCTGCGCGGCGATCGTCCGGAGAGAGGCGTATCTGCAGGCCGCCGGGTTCAGCCCGCTGTTGCATTTCGGCGCCGAGGAACGCCTGCTGTCACTCGATATGGCGGCGTGCGGCTGGGATCTCTGTTACGTGGCGCGAGTGCGCGCCCATCACCACCCCTCGGCGCGGCGACCGCCGCACGCGTGGCGCAGACGGACCGAACAGCGCAACAACGCGTTGATCGCTTGGATGCGGCGGCCGTTGCGGCGGTCCGCTGCCGAGTCCGCGGGCCTGTTGCGCCGAGCGGCGCGGGACCCCCGAATGTTGCTGGCGTTCGCGGGGGTCGTTCGCCGCCTGCCGAGGGCGCTGGCGCAGCGGCGCACGCTGCCGCCGGAGGTCGAGCGCCGTGCCAGGACGCTGGAACTCGCCCATGGAAGGAAGTGACGGATGGTCACGGAACGAATGACGGTCGTCATCATGACCCGCAACCGGCGCGAACAATTGCTGCGCACCCTGGCGCACATGACCACGCTGCCCGATGCGGCGCCGATCATCCTCGTCGACAACGGGTCCACGGACGGCACCGCCGACGCGGTCGCCGCGGCGTTCCCCTCGGTAATACTCATCCGCTCGGCGGAGAACCTCGGCGCGATGGCCAGGAATATCGCGGTCGAGCGGACGGCAACGCCGTATGTCGCGTTCTGCGACGACGACACCCGATGGCAGCCGGGCGCCTTGACCCGCGCCGCCGATGTGCTCGACCGATACCCCGGCCTCGGCTCGGTGACCGGACGATGCCTGGTCGCACCCGATCTCCGAGAAGACCCGATCACGCCGGAACTGCGCGACTCACCGGTCGTCGGGCCCGACTGGCTGCCCGGCCCCGCTCTGCTCGGCGTGATGGCCGCGCTGTCCGCCTTCCGGGTCAGCGCGTTCCGGGAGGTCGGCGGCTTCTCCCGGCGTCTGTGGTTCGCGGGCGAAGAGGAACTGCTCGCCCTCGACCTCGCGGCGCACGGCTGGTGGATGTGCTGGATGGAGGACATCCTGATCCACCACGAGCCGTCCACCACCCGTGATCCGACGCACCGTCGCAGGCTCGGCATCCGGAACACGTTGTGGACGCTGTGGTTGCGCCGCCCGGCCCGCAGCGCCGCCCGGCGGACCGCCGTCGTACTCGGATCGGCTCCGGCCGACCTGACGACCGCC
This sequence comes from Nocardia sp. NPDC051911, assembly GCF_040681035.1. Classification (NCBI taxonomy): domain Bacteria; kingdom Bacillati; phylum Actinomycetota; class Actinomycetes; order Mycobacteriales; family Nocardiaceae; genus Nocardia; species Nocardia sp. NPDC051911. The sequence continues at coordinate 262,704 of NZ_JBFAXY010000005.1, read as the reverse complement.
GCGGCCGTCCTGGACACACTGCGTGGGATGCCGTGGGTGCTGCGCGAACGAAAAGTCCTGCCTCCGCCAGTGGAGGCGGGCCTCGTGCTGCTGGAAGAATCGCAGCGCCGTTCCCCCGCGCGTCGCTATGTGGGCTGACGGTCGTCTCGGCGGGGAGGACCTACCCGGGCGTACTATCCCGCAGCGGCGCCGACACCCCGGCGTGCTTCCCGGGCGAAGGCACGGTCGCGTTGTTCCTCGAACCGGGGAATGCGCACTTCCGTGAGGTCGTCCAAGAAGGCGGCGAGTCGTTCGCGGGCTTGCTCGCCGCGTGGCCCGAAGTCGTCGCGGTCGAGGATGTTCCACTGCCGGATGACGGGTTGGAGCACTTCTTCCAGGTGCTGGCGCAGATCGTAGATGCCGTGTTTGGCCATGAGGACGCCGTTGCGCCGGAAGTTGGGCATGCCGGTGCCCGGCATCCGGAAGTTGCGCACGATCAGGTCGATCGCTTCGATGGCCTGATCGGGCACCAGATCCAAGGCGGCGCCGCACATGCCGCGGTAGAAGATCATGTGCAGGTTCTCGTCGGCGGCGATGCGTTGCAGCATGCGGTCGGCGACGGGGTCGTCACAGACCGCCGCCGTGTTGCGGTGGCTGATGCGGGTGGCCAACTCCTGGAAGGACACGTACGCCACCGAGTACAGGAACCCGCCGTCGAAGTCGGTGTCCGCTCGCTCCACCGGCGCGCCGAAGCCGGTGGACATGTGCGCCATACGGTCGTTCTCCAACGCGACCGGGTCGACGCCCCGTGTGACGACCAGGTAGTCACGCAGGGCGATGCTGTGGCGGGCCTCCTCGGCGGTCCATCGTCCCACCCACGACCCCCACGCGCCGTCTCGGGAAAAGCTGGCACTGATCTCGCGGTGATAGGACGGAAGGTTGTCCTCGGTGAGCAGATTCGTGATCAAGGCCGCCTTCGCCACCTCGGAGAGCCGTGATTGCCTTGGCTCCCAATCGATCCCGCCGAGCATCGCGAAGTTGCGTCCTTCGTCCCAGGGCACGTAGTCGTGGGGATGCCACTCCTTGACCATGGACAGGTGCCGGTTCAACGCGGCACCCGCGAAAGGTTCGAGCTCGGTGAGGATCTCCAGCTGTGTCAGATCACGCGCCAACGTCGTGTCCGCCTTTCTTTGCGCATTGCTACGGAAGGGAGAGATGATCGGTCGCGGCCCGGCCCGGTCGCGATCAGCGACGACCGAGGCCGGACGGATAACGCCGGGGAAGTGACGACTTTCAGGCGGTCGCCGTGTCGATGGCGCCGGTGCGGGGTGCGACGAGCGTCAGGCCGCCGTCGTAGCGGCGATACATCAGACGGCCGCGTCCCGACGGTGGGTCGGTGTAGAACAGGAACGGCAATCCGTATTCGCATACGCGTTCCACTGCTCGTGTTTCGGTGAGCGCCGGTGCCGGTCGGGGGTTGATGGTGAACAGTCCCGAACTGCCGACGATCGAGTGTGGCGTATGGACACTGTGCTGGCGCGCCATCCGCAGCCCGAACGGTCCGGCGCGGTAGATGACGGCGTCCTCCCCGGTCTCGGCATCGGTGAACAGATGCGCGTCGTAATCCATCGCGTCCAAGAGCGCCGTCGCCGCGGGCAGCGAGCCCGTTGTCAGCGCAACCGCCTTGCGGCGGACCAGTTCTCCCGGGCCGGGTGCGTCCAGCGGCCGACGGTCCGGATCCGGCCACGGCCGCGGCTCCCACGGCTTCTGCAACGCCTTGATCTGCCGTTGCAACCGGATCACCGTCGGCAACGCGTCACCACGACGATGTGCCAACGTCTGGATTCGCGCGCAGGTGTCACCGACGGACAGATTCACCTGGATGACCATCGGGCCGTCGTCGCTGTCCGGGGCCGTGATCCGCAGGCGGGCGGCGCCCGCGACAGGGAATCGCCGCAGCAGGCGGCCGACCGTACCGGCGAAGCGTTCCCGCTCGAGGGCCGGTACCCGGCCGGTGGCGAACACGGCGACTTCCGGGAACGACGTCGACGACCACACCTCCGACACCAGCGACATCCCATCCTCCACTGCTCTCGCCCCACCGACTCACCTGGCAAGACTGTGCCCGCAGCGTGGGTCGTGCCCGTAGGGCCGAAAGTCCGCTACGCCGATTACTTTCAGCATCGTGAAGTCCCTCGGCGCTCGGCCGTCCCGTCGCGTGGGATCGTGAAGGCCGCCGATGCGACGGCCGGCCACGCGTGCCGACCGGCGGCAGATCGAGGCGTCAGCGGAGCGTGAGGTGGCCCGCGGGCCTGCTCACTCGACGCGTCCGGCCGGTTCGCCGGAACGCGCACCGGCCGTACGGCGTGGCAGGCGCAGCGCCGTGGCCGGACGGTTGTAGGCCCATTGGGCGACGGCGATGACGGCCGAGCCCAGCGAAGTGATACCTGCGAGCAGAGCCCAGTGGGTGAGTCCCGCGGTGTTGTAGGAGACCTGTCGGACTCCCGGCGCGATCAGGCTGCCGTTGCCGAACGCCCAACTCGTCACCATGCCGACCTGCCCGCCGAAGTCCGTGGAGCGGGCGAGCATGGCGCGCAGCTCGGGAGCCTTGCTGTTGATGTAGAGCACGGTGAGCAGGACCAGCGCCGCGCTCGTCACCGCGCACACCGTCGCCGTGCGTGATAGGACCTCGGTGCGAAGCCGGAGATTCACCACCACCACGCAGACGGTGAAGACGATCGCGCCCGCGGACAGCAGTGCCAGGGCGCCGCTGATCCGCGCGGTGGGCGGCTGCGACGACGACCAGACGTTCAGGTAGGAAGTGGTCGCGGTGATCCGGCCGAAGGCATCGGCACTGGCTTTGCCGTCGGCGCCCACAGCCCTGAGCCACGGCTGGAACAGCAGGATCAGCGTGACGATACTGCCGGCCACGGCGCACAGGTAGCCCCAGTGGCCCCGCAACGCCGACAGGGATGCACGGAATTCGCCGTGCCGTCCCGGCGCCGCGCTCGGTTCTCGCTCGAGTCGAGTGTCCTTTGCTGACCACGGCGTTGGCTGCACTTCGCTCCGAACTCGAGGACAAGGGTTCGCCGTCGGGAACCCGGGTGGACAGGGCGGTCCCGACTGCGGTCGGCCTCACGCACGGTAGGCAGCAGGGTTATCCGGACGTTAAGAGCTGCCGAACGCTCGGAGAATGGTTGCGATCAGCGCGATTTTGAAATCTCGGTGGGGCGCCTGGGCGCAGGTGCGGAAATGGAGATCGGCTCACCCGGCCACCCCACCCTTCGCCCGGCACTTCGGCTTCCAGGTCTGTGTGAACATTCGAGCAGACGGACTACCGCGTTCGGGAAGAGTTCGGTGCATTCTGCCGACGTCGGACAGCGATCGGTGCGGCGCCGTTCGTCCGCATCGCAGGCGGCCGTCGAAAGATCTGTAGCACAGTCCGATTCGGTGCCGTTGCAATCTTTCCGGCAGCGGTTCCGGAATTGACCGGCGACTTACCTGGAGACCACGTGTCGCCCGAATCCGTTACTAAGTCGCAACTTTCGTCGATCCACGCATCGCAACGCCTCGGCGCGGTCGACGCGGAATCAGTCCACGATCTAGCCGCGAGCTGAAAAACCTTGCCGCACAAGATGAAACGGTGCATCCGGCGGTGCCGATCGGACGTGCCGAGTAGGGTTGCCGACGCCGCTCCGGCCGCCTGGCAAACGGCCGAAAGGTGATTCTGGAGCCGTAGGCGAGATACAGTACGGGCCGTGACAGAGCACCGATCGCCCATCGGCGGGGATCGCTCGCAGGATCTCGGAGTACCGCGTTCGCTGGACCTCCGCTCCGCCGACTGGTCGAGTTCCGATGAGACCCTTGCCCGGCTGTTCCAACGTGTCGAGGCGTACGCCATGGACGCGCGCGAGTGGTATTCGCGGGACGGTCTAACGAAGCGGCGGGCGAGCCTAGCCCTCACCGCGGCGATGATCGTGCTCGGCTTACTCGGAATCCTGGTGCCCCTGCTGACCACCGCCGGAGTCCACGCCATCGACCCGAGCTGGGGATACATCCTGCTCGCCTGCGCCGCCGGAAGCGCGGCATGCGACCGTTTCTTCGGTGTCTCGACGGCGTGGGCGCGCGACATCCGCAGCGCGCAGTCGATCAACGCGATGCTGTGCGACTTCCAACTCGAGTGGGCTTCGGTCTCCCGCGCGCCCGCCAATTCGAATGGGGAGATCGACCGCAGGATGGGACTGCTGCGGGATTTCTCCTACCGGGTCAACGAGGTGATCGCACACGAAACCGACAGCTGGACCGGGCAATTGCAGCTGTCGGCGCAACCGCGGATGAGCAGGCTGGATCGGAGGTAGCGCCGGCTGCCGGTGTCGTAGGCGCGTTCGTTACTGGTTCGTCGGCGCGACGGGCATCGACGAGCAGTCCAGCCGCTCCGATCGCGGCGCAGGCCACGGTGGTCGCGAGCAAGGCCGGGCTGGTGTGCCCGGTCAGAGCGTCGCCGAGCGCGACGACCGCGATCGTTCCTGGCAGCACGCCGACGACGGTGGCGACCAGGTAGGGCGCGAGCCGGACCGAGGACAGGCCGGCGCAATAGTTGATCAGCGCGAACGGCACCGGGCCGATCAGCCGCAGCGACCCCACCGCCAGCCAGCCGCGGCGGGCCAGGCGCCGGTCGACCGCGGCGACCGCAGGATGGGTCAGCAGCCGGGCCGCGACGGCTTCGCGGCCGACCACGCGCACGAGCTGGAACGCCACGACCGCGCTGACCGTGGTCGCGGCGATCGCGACGGCGACGCCGGTGACCGGACCGAACAGCAGTCCGGCGCTGAGAGTGAACGCGATCCGTGGCAGGACGATGGTCGCCGCGGCGTGCGCGGTGAAGAACGCCAGCGGCAGCCACGGACCGGTTTCTTGTGCCCAACTGCGGATCTGGTCGGCACCCAGGTGCGGAACGAGTACCGCGCCGGCCACGAACACGACCGGCGGCAGCACGACGGCGATCAGCCGCGGATCACGCCACCGCGGCCCGCGGTGACCATCGGTGGCCGCTACACCAGCGGCGAGCTTGTCGACCGGCATGAGTCGATGCTCTCAGCGTGCTGTCGGGCGGGGCGCGGGCTGAAACAGTTCGACAAAGTTGCCGGAGGGGTCCTCGAGGAGCACCTGTTGCCCGCCGGGGCCGTCGACGATGTCGTTGCGGAAGGTGACGCCCGCGGCTCGCAGCCGCGTGGCCTCGGCGGCGATATCGTCGACGACCAGCTGGAGACGATTCCAGCCGCCGGGTTCCGGGGTAGCGCCATCGGGCATCGGGCGTGCCGCCGAACTCTTCGGCCCCGCCAGCAGCAACTGCAGTGGGCCGCGCACCACTGCGGCGAAGGCCGGGGAGGCGTCGAAGTCGACGGTGAACCCGAGGTGGGTGGTGTAGAACTCGACCGCCGCGGCCACATCGTCGATGAGGTAGCGGACTCGGGCGAGTTCGATCGGTGCGGTCGTGGTCATGGCTGGATCTCCTAGTTGTTGTGTGCCGAGGACATGGCGGTGGGCATGGGTGGGAACCCGATGCGGGTGTCGAGTTCGGCGGCGAGACGACGGAACTCCGGATATGTGGCGCGGTCGGTGTCGCCGGTCGTGGCCGGATCGGGCAGGCTCCAATGCGTCGCGACGGCGCGGCCGTGGTCGCGGGGTACCTCGCGGATCTTGTCGCACAACGTGATCACGTAATCGAAGCGGCGGTCGGCGACCGCATCGAGCGCCTGCGGTCGCTGTGCACCCAGGTCGATCCCGTAGTCCTCCCGGAGCACCCGCGCCGCGTTCGGATGGATCCGCGGTTTGGGATGGCTGCCCGCGCTGGCGACCCGGACGCCGGTCACGCGGTGCCGCAGCAGTGCCTCGGCCATCGGCGACCGGGCACTGTTACCGGTGCACAGGAACAACACCGAACAGTCCTTCGGCCATGGGCGGCCGGACGGAGCCAGCGCCGGATGCAAAGCAACCGCGGCGTCACCGAATGCGGCCGCGCACCGGGACAGGTCCAGATGGTAGTAGCTGTCGCGGCCGTCGAAACTGCTGCGGCGCGCGTCGATCAACCCGGCCGACCGCAGCAGCCGTAGGTGATACGACACCAGATTCTGCGGCTCCCCGACCGCTTGCACCAGCTCCCGCACCCGGCGATCACTCGCCGCCAGCTCGGTCATCAACGCCCACCGCAGCGGATGTGCTGTCATGCGCATCAGCAGCGGAACCGGCGCTCGATCCGTGGTACCCACCTCGCCCACATTACATCAAACCAATTTGATGTATATACCGATCTCTGCTCGTTCCGTAATTCGGCTTCATTGAACCAAATAGTGTGATAAGCAGTACTGTCAAGATGACTTATTTGAACTAGTCAGTTAACTTTGTGTCATGAAATATGTTGTGGTCGTTGGTGGTACCGATGGGATCGGCCGGGCTGTCGCCCTGAAGCGGCTTGCCGTTGGAGACGCCGTCGTGGTCGTCGGGCGAGACGCCGAGAAAGGCAAGAGCCTTCTCGCGGCAGCCGAGGAACTCGGGGCGGGCGACCGTGCGCATTTCGTGCCCGCGGATCTCAGTTCGATCGGTGCGACCCGCACCGCCGTCGACGCCATCCGAACCCGTTTCACCACGGTGGATGCCCTGGTGCTCTGTGCCAGGCACTACCGGTCCGATCGGCTGGTGACCGCGGAAGGGTTCGAATACACCTTCGCGCTGTTCTACCTGAGCCGATTCGTGCTCAGCTACGAACTGATCGACCTGCTGAACACCGCCCCGAACCCGGTCATCGTCAATGTGGCCGGTCCGGGCAGCGGAACCGGCGAGATCCGCTGGGACGACCTGGGTCTCGAGCGCGATTACCACGGCCTGCACGCGCTCGCGCAGGGCGGTCAGCTCAACGATCTGCTCGGCATCGAGTTCGCGCGCAGGCCGGTGTCGGCGCGAGTGCGATACGTGCTGGTGCATCCGGGGGTGGTGAATACCGCCCTGTCCGGCGACTACGACGCCGAGATGGCGGCCAGGATCGAAACGATGCGCCGCACCGCACGACCGATCGACGAGGCCATCCGCCCGATCCTCGCGGTACTGGATGATCCGCCGGTCGAGGCGCTGACCGCGATCGCGCAGGGACAGCCGTTGGACGTGCACGGACCCGAGTTCGATGCCGCCGCGGCCGCGCGGCTGTACGGCGAGACGACGAAGCTGCTCGGACGGTTGCAGTCGGCGGCGTCGGGCATTTCCCCGGCCAGGTTGCGGCAGGTCCTCGACTCGCCCGTATTCGGTGTCGTTGCCACGATCCAGCCCGACGGCAGCACACATCAATCGGTGGTGTGGATACTGCGAGACGGGGACGATGTCCTCTTCGTCGTGGGGGAGGGCAGTCGCAAAGAGCGCAACCTGCGCCGTGACGCCCGAGTCGGCGTGCTGGTCAACCCACCCGAGCAGCCCTACACCTACGCCGCGATCCACGGTACCGCGACCCTGTCCACCGAAGGCGGTCTCGAAATACGGGATCGTTTGGCGCTGAAGTACACCGGCAAGACCTATCGCGAGCACAATCCGGAAGCCGCGGCCACCTACGGGGATACTCCGATGGTCGTCGTCCGGGTCACGCCCGAACGAATCGTCGGCCGACTCTGAGCCGCGATCATTTCTGAGCCCGGGGAGCAAGCACTGCCACGGCGCGCGCATGGCGTGGCCGGGTGTGTTTCCGAGCGGGTTGTGCGGAAAATATCAGCGGCACTGCGCAACTCGCTGTTACCGACGGCCCGCGCCCGCTCGAGTACGTAGACTTTCGGCGTGACCGATCTCGCGGACTTCGCCCGGCTGATCGCCGGTGACCACGGACTTTGCGTCGTCTCCACCCTTCGAGCCGACAACACGATCCAGTCGTCGCTGGTCAACGCCGGCGTATTGCGACACCCGGCGACCGGTGCCGACGTGGTCGGCATGGTGGTACGCGGCGGCGTGCGCAAACTGGACAACCTGCGGGCCCGGGCGCGTGCCACGATCGTGGTCCGTGTCGGTTGGCAATGGTGCGCCGCCGAGGGGCCGGTGTGGATCGCCGGTCCGGACGACCCGGCCCCCGGGGTCGATGCCGAGCGGTTGCGGTTGCTGCTGCGTGAGGTGTTCACCGCGGCCGGTGGCGTGCACGAGGATTGGGACGAGTACGACAGAGTGATGGCCGCCGAGCGCCGGGCGGTGGTGTTGATCTCGCCGGATCGCGTCTACGGCAACGGCTGAGCTTCGCCGCGCCCCGGAAGAACCGGAAATAGACGCGGGGCAGCGCGTAGTTCCGATCATGTCGAGCGGGATCGGTTACCGGGATCGACAGGCTTGTTAGCGTCAGCCTGGTGAATTTCGATCTGGATGGAAAACGCGCGATCGTGACCGGCGGCAGCCGAGGGATCGGATTGGCTGTCGCTCGCGGGCTCGCCAACGAAGGTGTGGATGTGGTGATCGCGGCGCGTGCGGCCGAACCGCTCGCGGCCGCTGCCCGGACATTGTCCGAGGAGACGGGCCGGCGAGTGGTCGCGATACCGACCGACACCGGCGACGACGGCCAGGTCGAGGCGCTGGTGGAGCGCACCGTCGCCGAATTGGGCGGCGTCGACATCCTGGTGAACTCCGCCGCCACGCCGTGGAGTGCGGGCGCGAGCGCCGACCTGGCGGCCACCAGCGACGATGTGGTGCGGCGTGAAGTGGAGATCAAGGTGCTCGGATATCTGCGCACCGCCCGCGCGGTCGCCCCTCATCTGGTCGAGCAGCGCTGGGGCCGGATCATCAACATCAGTGGACTCGGTGCGCGCCAGGCGAATTCCATCGCCCAGACGATTCGGAACATCAGCGTCTCGGCATTGACCAAGAATTTGGCGGACGAGCTCGGTCCGAAGGGCATCAATGTGACGGTCGTGCATCCGGGGCTGACCAGGACCGAACGCCTGACCCAGCGGTTGACCGCGCAAGCCGAGGAGTCGGGGAATACGGTCACCGAACTCGAAGCCGAGCTGGCGAAGAATACGCTGCGCCGGGTCATCGACGCCGCGGAAGTCGCCGACGTGGTGACCTTCCTCGCGTCACCCCGCAGTATCGCGATCACCGGCGACGCCATCGCGGTCGGCGGCGGCGTCCCGGGTCCGGTCTTCTACTGAGAGCGCCGCGCAGGGCGAACTTCGCCCGCGCGTAGCTCGCGCTCTGTCGCCTATCCGGCCGCCTGGAAGGGTTCCGCGACCATCCAGTGCTCGGCGATCCTGTCGTTGTGCACGCGGATCTCGAGGTGACCGAATTGATGACCCTCGTCCCCGCGACCGCAGACGCGGGCAACGGCGTGCCGACCATGCTCGCCGTCTGCTCACCCTGACCTTCGAGGGTCTGACGTCCGAGGGCTGAACGGGTCGCCGCCCAGGCCTCCTGATGCGGTGGGCGGCGATGGATAGTCGTCGACGGTCATAGCGTTGTAGACGCGTGTGCTTTTGGTGGCGAGGCGGAGGAAGGCGCGGCCGGGGCCTGCGGGCAGGGCGGATAACAGTCGGGTGGCCTGCACCAGTCCCGAGACACCGAGGCGGGATGTGGGGATCAGGGTCTTGGCTGCGCTGAGCGCGACGGCGTGGCCGCCGCGTATGTGTTCGGCCATCGCGTGTTCGTAGGCGGGGAAGGCGCGCTCGTGGTCGCCGCCCGCTCGTGCGAGTTCTCCGGCGAGGACGTACGCGCCGACGACGGCCAGCGTGGTGCTGCCGCCGACGGCCGGGCCGGGGCAGTAGCCCGCGTCGCCGACGAGCGTCACCCGGCCTCGGGACCAGGTGTCCATGCGGAGTTGGGTGATGGAGTCGAAGTAGAACGCCGGGGTGTGGTCGAGTTCGTCGAGCCAGCGGTCCACGTCGGTGTCGAAACCGTGGAATGCTTTACGCAGCAGCTCTTTCTGCCGTGACACGTCGTGGCGGTGGTAGTCGAGTTCGCGGTTGCTGCGGAACAGGAACAACGCACGCGCCTCGCCGAGGTGGCGTACACCGTAGATACCTGCGGTGCGGCCGACACCGACGTGGATGTGGAGTTCGCTGTCGCAGCCGTAGGCGCCGGGCAGGGTCATCACCCCGAGATAGGCCCCGGCGAAGGCGCTGAAGCGCGATTCCTCGCCGAAGACCAGGCGGCGCACAGTGGAGTGCAGCCCGTCCGCGCCGACGACGAGGTCGAAGCGGCGCTGCGCGGACTTCTCGAACCGTACCTCGCCCTCGGGTGAGATCGCGGTGATCGAGTCGCCGAAGAGATATTCGACGTCGTCGGAGGCGGCGTCATAGTAGATCTCGCTGAGGTCGTCGCGCATGATCTCGGCGTGTTGGTCGGAAGTGGCGCCGAAGATCTTGGCGAGATCCACGCTGGCGGGCCGCCGCGCGCCTTCGGGGTGGAGTGTCATCCGGTTCGTGCCGGTGGCCCGTTCCTGGATGCGCGCCAGCACGCCCATCTTCTGCGAGATGTCCATCGCGGGCCGGAACAGGTCGACCGCGTGGCCGCCGGTCTTGCGCAGGGTCGGCGCGCGTTCGACGACGGTGACGGAGAAGCCGTGCCTGGTGAGCCAGTACGCCAGCACCGGTCCGGCGATGCTTGCACCGGAGATGAGGATCCGCACGAGTATGCCTCCCTTTTTGCTGAAATCGCCGATCAGTTGGGCATCTTCGATCCGAAACTCCACTGCCACTTCGGATCTGGATCCGAACACCGACTCGACGCCGCAGCGGCGCTGGTCTCAGCCATTGGTTCTCCTTCGGACGGTCCGTACAGGGACTACCTTGCTGGGCGACCGAAGATTCGTCTTGAACAAATGTCAGCGTTCACGGTCGGCAGGAACCGCTCATACGATCGGCGTGCGGCCATGGGAAATCCGTGACGGCCCGGCGTGGCTACGTGCTGTTCCTATCCGGCCGTGACGGGTCGCCGTCGATCGGTTCCGCAGTTGGGCGCCTGCTTGAGCAGCGCGCGGCCTCCCGCCTCGGCCGACTCCAACAGGTGCCGCAGCCCGTCCCACGACCTGTCCAGGTAACCGCTCGGATCCGCACCGCTGTACAGATGGGCATGTCTCTGTTAGCAATAAGGGACGGGTCTGTCTTGAGGATGCAGGGTGGGCCGGTATCGAGCGCGCTAGGCGCGAAATGAATCGAGTGCCCTATGAGCACAGAATTGCACGGTCTCGGCGGCGCCGCCCACCCCTCGTCGGACGGGTGGAAAGACGCCCTCCTCGGACTGGACGCGACCATCGAACACCGCGGCAACGCGACCGTCGTCCACGTCCATGGTGAAGTCGATGCCTACACGCTGCCCGCGTGGCGGCGATTGCTATACGAGGCCGGAGCGACCACCGCGGCGCCGGGGTCGATCGTGATCGATGCGAGCGGTCTCGGCTTCATGTCCTGCCGTTCGCTGCTGATCTTGGCCGAAGAATCCGAGGCATGCCTGCGCCGGGGCATCCGGCTGCGAGTGGTCGGTGACCGGCTGGTAGTGGCCCGCGTCGTGGCCGTCCTCGACCTCGACGCCCTGCGGCCCGTTCACTCCTCTGTCGAGGACGCGCTGGCCGACTCGCTGCGGAGCGGGCGATTCCACGGCATCGGGCCACGTGCGGCGTGGCGCGGTCACGCCGGAACACCGGAGCCGCGACCTCTCTGACGCTGTCTTCTCGGCACCGGGGCTCCGCTCGAATGCCCTGGTGCCGGGGTCGGCGGATCGAGCCTTGACAGGCGACGTGTCAGCAATCACATCGAACGAATCCTCTTGTTCTACGACCGGCTGTTCGGCCCCGGCAAGGATCCCGCCGTCGATCACGGCACGATCCATGCCACACCCGGCGACTGGTGGACCGTGTTCGCTCAATCGCCGGACGTATTCCGGCACGCTGTGCGCGGTTTCGCCGTCTACCGCAACGCGATCCTCGATCCGGCCTCGCGCGAATTGGGTCAGAGCCGGGCCGGTCGTGGAAATCAGGGACCTGTCCGCGGATCTGTCCGGCGCCTGACCGAGTCGGCGCGGGGGTCTATGCCGGTTCGGCGGATCGGATCGCCGCCTCGAGTGTGCGCAGAGCCGCGGTGAGCACGGTGCGTTCGTCGGCGGCGAGTTGGTCGGTGAAGGCGGTTTCGTGCTCCAGTAGGGCGGGCACGACCTGTTCGATGTGGCGATGGCCGTCCGGCGTGAGCGAGACCAGGACGCCGCGCCGGGTGGTCGAGGTCGGTTCGCGGGTGATCAGCCCGGCCGCTTCCGCACGGGCGAGGCGCTGGGAGACGGCGCCCGCGGTGACGAGGCTGCGGGCGGCGATCTGGCGGGTGGTCAGCTGGTAGGGCGGACCGGATCGGCGCAGGGTGCTGAGCAGGTCGAGGGTCGATTCGTCGATGCCGAGCCGCTGGAGGGTGCGCTGTCGCTCGTCGGTGAGGAGTTTGGCGACTCGCCACAGCGGCGTGAGGATCTCGATCGACTCGACTCGCGCGCCGGGCAGTTCACGGCGCCATGCCGCGGCTATCCGGGCGGCCGACGGTATCTCGTCGTGTGCTTCGTGCGTCATTGCCGGAAGTCTCTCCCCTCGGTACATTTAGCGCTAAATATACCGAGAGGAGATGAGAATGCGCGGAACGGTCGTCGTCACCGGTGCGAGCGGGGGAATCGGACGCCGGGTGGCTCAGCGGTTCGCCGAAGGCGGGGCGGACGTGGTGATCACCGGGCGTTCGAAGGAACGGGTGGAGCGGGCGGCACAGGAACTCGGAGTGCGGGGAATCGTTTGTGATGCGGCGATTCCAACGGAAGTGGAGCGGTTCGCCGAATCGGTCGGGCCCGAAGTGGATGTGCTGGTGAACATGGCCGGGGGCAACACCGATCTCGTCGTCGGGAACGGCGCCGCGGTGTCGTTGGCGGAGTTGGCCGAGCAGTGGACGGCGAACCTGTCGACGAATCTCTTGAGTGCGGTCCTGACCACCTCGGCGCTGCGGGAGCGGCTGCGACCCGGTGGAGCGGTGATCAATGTCGGCTCGATCGGCGCGGAGTATGCCGCGGGGTCCTACGGCGCCGCGAAGGCGGCGCTGGCGGCGTGGTCGGCCGGCTTGTCGGCGCAACTGGCGCCGAAGGGTGTCACGGTGAACACGGTCGCGCCCGGTTACATCGAGAACACCGATTTCTTCCAAGGGCAATTGAGCGAGCAACGGCGTAGCTGGTTGATCGACTCCACGCACGACAAACGCGCGGGTGAGCCCGATGACGTCGCCGGGCTGATCGAGTTCCTGGCCTCCCCGCACGCCCGGCACATCACGGGCCAGACGATTCACGTCAACGGCGGTGCGCACACGACCAGATGAATGCTCCGTGAGCGGCGATTGGGTTCGGGCTGATCGCAATTCTGTTCGCGCACGGGCGCGTGCGGTTGAATCCGGTATCACCTCCGTTCGTCGTCCGGAGCGGTGTCGCACGTCTCGGCTCGAATCGTGGGGACTGCATGCACCGAACCGGGGCGGACACGGCTTCAGACGAGGAGCACCACATGACAGCGCAGGCCGCCGCGGCAACTCCGACCGACGCCTTCGTCGCCGACTGGCAGGACTGGCACCGCGGACAAGAGGCGCGACTGGCCGACCCGCACGGATTCCTGGCCATCACCGATCTGCACTGGCTGGCCGAGACGCCGCAGCGATTCTCCGACGCGCCGGGTGCCTGGTCCACCGGCGCCGACGGGGTGACGGTGGTGCTCGACGACGGTGAGGAGCTGGTGGTCGACGGGACACCCGTGCGCGGCAGGCATGTGTTCGGGGTCATCCCCGAACGCGGCGGCGTGAACGCTGTCTGGGGTGACGCGGTGATCGAGGTCGCCAAGCGCGGCGGGCACGACATCGTTCGGCCACGGCACCCGGACAACCCGCTGCGCACGGCATTTCGCGGCACGCCCGCCTACGCGCCGCACCCGAAGTGGGTGGTCGCCGGGCGATATGTCGCCTTCCCGGAGCCGCAGCCGACCACGGTCGGCGCCGCTGTCGAAGGACTGGAACACGTCTACGACGCGCCGGGGCAGGTCGAGTTCGAGTTGGACGGACGGCCGCTGCGCCTGACCGCTTTCCCCGGCAAGGACCCCGGCGCCCTGACCGTGCTCTTCACCGACGAAACCTCCGGGGTCACCACATACGCCGCCAACCGGGTGCTGCAGCTGTCGCCGCCGGATGCCGACGGTTCGGTGGAGCTGGACTTCAATCGGGCCGCGAATCTGCCATGCGCCTACACCGACCTGGCGACCTGCCCGTTGCCGCCCGCGGAGAACCGGCTCCCGGTCGCGATCGAAGCCGGTGAGAAGCTGCCGTACGAGCGCGGCTGAACCGATGAGCGACACGACACCTCGGACCAGGACGTTGTCGTTCCTGACGCCGGGCAACTATCCCGACGACGATCCGTACTCCGGGCTCGAGGACACGCTACGGCTGTTCGAGTACGGCGAAAGCCTCGGTTTCGACGGTGCGTGGATCCGGCAGCGTCATCTCGAGCACGGCGTCGGGTCGGCAGCGGTGTTCCTGGCCGCCGCCGGTCAGCGCACCAGTCGAATCCAATTGGGCACGGCCGTGATTCCCATCGGCTACGAAAGCCCGTTCCGGCTGGCCGAGGATCTGTCGCTGGCGGATGTGCTGTCGCGGGGCCGGTTGCAAGCCGGTTTCAGTGCGGGCACGCCGCCGCATGCCGACTTGCTCGGCGGCCTGGTCTTCGACGGGGACTGGCGCACCTACGACCTTTCCTACGGACGGATCGCCCGGCTGATCGAGAACCTGCGGGGCGACTATCTCGGTGACGCCGACACGGTGATCCACTCCCCGGGCAACACCCAGCGGCCGCGGTTACAGCCGCACAATCCCGGTTTGATCGACCGGCTGTGGTACGGCGGGGCCAGCACCCGTTCGGTGCGCTGGGCAGGGGAGAACGGGCTGAACCTCCTGACGGGGAACATCGTGTTCGGCGAGCACAGCGACGATTTCACCACCACCCAGTCGAGCCTGATCGGCGAGTACCGCGGACTGGTGGATCCGGCTCGGCCAGCCCGGGTCGCGGTGGGACGGGTGATCGTTCCGTTCGACAGCGCCGACCGCGCGACTCGCGAGCGGTACTGGCAGTACGCGGAGAGCAGGCGCGAGCGCCCCCTCGGGCCGCAGGGGCCGCGGCGCGTCCTGTTCGCCCCGGACCTGGTCGGGCCCGCCGAGGAGATCATCGATCGGCTGCGGGCCGATCCGGTGCTCGCGCAGACTTCGGAACTGCGACTGGAGCTTCCGTACGAGTTCCACCGCGCCGACTACGAGCAGATCCTGCACGACACCGTGGAGTTGATCGCGCCGGCGCTGGGTCGTCGGACCGCGACCGGTACAGAGCACCAGACCGGTGAGGTGGCCGCCCCCGCGTGATCCTTGATGCCCGATCGACTGCCCGATCGATTCCGGGTGCCGGTCGACGTGTCAGTGGTTCGTGATCCAGGTATCGGTGAATTCCGCTTCCGCGGCGAGCATGTCGACCAGCCGTGCGACGACGGCCGCTTCGATCTTCTTGCCGAACAACGGGATCCCCACCTCGGCCGCGCCGTCCACGACCGCCACCGCGGCGGCATCCTGCTCGGTGAGCCGGACGGTGCCGCTCACCCGCGCGGGCACACCCTCGACGTCGGCGTCGAAACTGCCGCCCTCCTGGGTGTAGGTCTCGGTGCGGGTGACGACCAGACCCTCGGGGCGCACCGCGGTGACGGCGCCGGGCAACTCGGCCGCCGCTATGGTCTGCACCATTCGCACGTGCAAACGGTCCTCGGCGGCATCGAACTCCACGAGAACTCCGCCGACTTCCTCGACGCGGTCTTTCCAGTACCGCTCGTCGGCCAGCGCCGCGCGAAGCGCGTCGGCCGGATGGGAGTAGGTGGCCGTGTACGCCAAGGGGGTCGCCATATCGGCACACGCTACCTGCCGCGCCGCCTGCCCGAGCCGGTGAATCGCCGAGCCGTGCCGCCGGATCCGCTGAATCACCTTGGCAAGCACCAGCTTCGACACCTGCATACCCAGTCCGGTATGCCTTCCGGTGCGGTGCGGCGTGCCTTGCCCCCGGCGGGGAGTGGCCGTCTCAGACCGGGCAACCGCCCGTCGAGCCCGGGGGCGGCGCGAAGGAGTCCAGCGCGTACTTGCGGTGATAGCGGACGAGCTTCTCGTATCGCAGGCGGTTGTAGGCCAGCGGGAGCAGCAGCAACCGATCCGGCAGCAGACGCCATGCCGCTTGCAGCACACGGACGTACACGGCGAACTCGAGGTGGTGGCGCCGCTTCAGCTCGAACCCGACCATGCGGCGGACGCCGGGGTGCATGACCTCGGCCGAGCACACCTGGATCACGTGACCGGTGAAAGGGCGTAGCAGCAGCCACAACGGCATGAGCACGGTGCGAACGAGCTGCGGCAGCCCGAGGGTGGGCAACGGGAGCCGGGTCAGGCCCGCGAACTGCTCGACCAGGAACGGGTTCGAGGACAGCTCCCGCTCCACCATCGCGTCGTAGTATTCGGTCGCCGACGCCAGGTCCGGGGGTAGCTTGCCCGACCGCGCCGCCAACTCCAGCCCGGAAAACCCCTCGCGCAGCATCTGATAGGCGGCTTCCTTCTCCTCCGGGCGCAGCACCGTCCCGGTGCAGTAGGTGAAGGTGTTCAGCGCGACGAACATCCCGCTCACCCCCACCCAGATCCATGTCTGCGGATCGAGGGCGCTGTAGCGGACGTCGTGATAGTCGCCGCGACCCCGGCCGTGCACGTCACGGTGGCGCTGTTTGAGCCACTCGGCCTCGGCCAGCCGGTCGGCAGGGTCGCCCCACATCGCCAGCAGGGCCGAGAAACTCGAACGTACGCCACGATCGGCGAAGTTCGCGGCGAAGCGGCCGGTACGGTCGACGGCGGCGGCGACGGGGACGAGCGCGACCTGGTCGAAGGCGGCGCCGGCGAAGACGCCCGACAGCACGCTGCCGGTATGCCTGCGGAACTCGGCGAGGACCTCGGGGCGAACCCGATCGAAGGGCGCCGCGCCGACGCCGGGCTCTGAAACAACGGGCAGCTCTGCGTTCGTCGTCATGGGTCACCTCTGAACTACGGGTGATAGTGATATGGCTTCAAGACTATCATTTGTGGACGTGGTGAACGGGTCCCCGCATGCGGGGACGCGGAAGAGCCGACGGTGGTGGTGAGGCGCCGCACGGGACGGGCGGTAGGCTCACGCCGATGAGGGCGCAGCGAAACGATTCGAGCAAGCCCGAGACGAGCACCAGGCGGAACAAGACCGCGGGTGACGTGGGCCCGGCCGAACCGCATTCCGCCACGCGCCCGCAGGGACGCGGCGGTGACCAGACCGTCCCGGAGTTTCTGGCCGCGGTGGGCGATGTATGGGCCGATCTCGTCGCGCTGGACGCCCGATCTCGCCGCATCGTCGAGGCCGCCCGCGACTGCTTCGCCGAGGTGGGTTTCGAGGAGACGACCATGGTCCGCATCGCCGAGCAGGCCGGTGTCGGCGTCGCCACGGTCTATCGCCGTTTCGGCACCAAGTCCGCGCTGGTCCGCTACGCCCTCATGGCCGAGTCGCAACGGGTCGGGATCATCGTGGCCGAGGCGGTGCAGCGCTCGGCGGGTCCGGTCAGCGCGCTGGCGGAGATGTTCTCGGCGTTCGTGAGCGAGGCGAAGGCCCCCCGGTTGCTGACGCGCAGCCTTCGCGTCTCGTCCGCGGCAGGGGAACTCACCCGTTTCCTCACCGGTGACGAATTCATCGAGCAGGGACGGGCATTGGTGGCGCGCTTCATCGTGCACTGGCAGAAGCGGGGCGAGCTGGGCGTCTTCGACGCCGAGGTGGTCGCCGAGCTGTTCGTCCGCCTGACGATGTCGTTCATCTCGAATCCGCGCGGCGCGCTCCCGCTCGCCGACGCCGCGGCGGCGAAGGAGTTCGCCCGGCGTTTTCTCGCACCGTTGTTGTTCCCGCATCCCGGCGGGGTTAGCCGCTCCCGATAGCGGCTACTGTTCGGCCGCACGCGATAAGCCGGGGATCTCAGTTCTCGCTGACGATCGACAGCGCCGCAGTGGTTTTCGACCGGTGCACGTGCCCAGAGCTTGTCGGTGCCATGTCCTACTGTCCGAGAGATGCGCAACAGGATTGCTGGATTCGCCTACGATCGCGTGACGGTCGGCGATATCGGTCTCCACGTAGCCATGGCCGGAGCAGGCGCCCCGATCGTGCTCTTACACGGCTTTCCGCAGACCCATTTCGCTTGGCGGCACGTCGCGACGGACCTCGCTCGCGACCATCTGGTGATCTGCCCTGATCTGCGCGGCTACGGCGACAGCGACAAGCCCGTCGGCGAGCCGGATGGCAGCACCTACGCGAAACGGACGATGGCCGCCGACATCATCGGGCTCATGCGGGCGCTGGGCCATGAGCGATTCGCGCTCGCCGGCCACGATCGAGGAGGATTGGTCGCGTTCCGTGCAGGTTTGGACCACCCGGACGCGATCAGCCATCTCGCGATTCTGGACGTGCTGCCCGCCGCGGACATGTGGTCCACCCTGCACGGGACATCCGGCATCTTCGCCTTCCATCTGTACCTGCTCGCACAACCTTCCGACGTGGCCGAGCGCATGATCGGAGCCGACCCCGATCTGTTCTTCGGGCACTTCCTCGACGACTGGTGCCGGATACCCGGCGCGATTCCCGGGGAAGCCCGCGCCGCATACCTCGCGGCTGCCCGCGCGCCCGGCGCCGTTCGCGCGGTGTGCGCCGACTATCGGGCCAGCGCCTCCATCGACAACGTCCACGACGAAGCCGATCGTCGTGCGGGCCGCCGGTTGACCATGCCCGTCGCCGCGCTCTGGCAGGATCCGGGCGAGGTCGTGCTTCCGTTCGATCCCCTATCGATCTGGTCGGGATGGGCGAACGATCTTCGCGCCGGGACCGTGCGGTGCGGACACTTCCTGCCGGAGGAGATGCCCGGCCCCGTCATCGAAGCCATACGAAACCTGATCGACCGACCCGCGGCGACGGCCGTCAGGGCAGATGCATGAGTTGCCGGGAGAGGGTGAACAGGCGGCGGGCGAGTTTGGTGACCGGCAGACCGAGGGGAAGCAGGATCACCGTCACGCATAGGATCGCGCCGACGAGCCACAGCACGGCCGCGACCAGCCCCAGTACCGTGCCGAGCACGGCCGTGAGGATCCCCAGCACGACGCCGAGCAGGCCCTGTAGCGCTCGCATGATGACCTTCCGGTGTCCATTCTGCGCTTCTTCGGCGCGACGCGCATGTGCCGATCGCGATCGGCGCTTTCACCGCGTCCGGCCCCGCGACGACTCCGTGTACGGGCACGGGATCGGCCGGTAGCGTCCCAGGTATGAGCCGAGCGATCGTGGAGCTGTCGCATCCGGTCTCGGACGGCATGCTCACCTATCCGGGCCTGCCCGCACCACGCGTCACCACGGCCGTGGCGCGCGACCGATCGCCGCTGATCGACATGGCCTACGACATCGCACGCGTGGATATGGTCGGCCACACCGGGACCTACATCGACGCGCCTTACCATTTCCACGCCGAAGGCGCCGACATCGCCGAGTTGCCGTTGGAACGGCTGTTCAACGTGCCGATCGTCCTTATCCGCGCGCGGGGACTGCGCGCGGTGGGCCCCGACCTGCTCGGTGATCCCGCGCTCCTGTGGGGCAAGGCGGTGCTGGTGCACACCGGTTGGTCGGTCGAGTGGGGTTCGGCCGCGTACCGGGAGCCCGGGCATCCGTTCCTGATCGGTGAGGTCGCCGATGCGCTGGTCGCCGCCAATGTGGCGTTGGTGGGCATCGACTCGCTCGACGTCGACGACACGTCGTTGCCGACACGTCCGTGCCATCACACGCTGCTGGGCGCGGGAATCCCGATCATCGAGCAGATGACGAACCTGGACGCGCTCCCCGGCACCGGCGCCAGACTCGTCGCACTGCCTGCGCCGGTGCGCGGGATGGGCTCGTTTCCGCTGCGCGTCGTGGCGTGGTGGTGACATAGACGCTTTCGATCCCACGATCGGGGGCTCTTGCTCTGCCGAAGTTCCTCTCGCCGGCGGGGTTACGGTCGAGCGGTCCCGCCGGCGAGATCGGGCCCCTGGACCGACGAGGTGTAGTCGAGTGATTGCCGAAGACAGTGATCCGAACGGCGAGAAGCCGGAACCCCGCAGGAAGACGATCAGCAGTCCTTACATTCATCGGCTGCAACGTCGGCACTTCCTGCTATTCGATATTCTGCCGATTCTCGGCACGGCTTTTGCGTTCGCCTTTCTCCGGGTGCATCCGTTCGGCCTGACCGAATTCCTGCTGTTGTTCTCGATGTGGCTGGCCACCGGCCTCGGCGTGACCGTCGGCTACCACCGGCTGTTCACCCATCGCACGTTCACGGCGGCGCCGTGGGTCGCCGCGGTGCTGGCGGTGCTCGGCTCGATGGCCGGACAGGGCGGCGTGGTGTCCTGGGTGGCCCTGCATCGGCGGCATCACGAATACAGCGATCGCGAAGGAGATCCGCACTCGCCGAACCTTTCCGGCGGTGGTCTACGCGGAACGCTGCGCGGCCTGGCGCATTCGCATTTCCTGTGGATGCGTCGCCACGAGCACTCATCACCATCGCGGCCACGGACGTCTTCTCGGTCCGCGACGAGGACGAAACATTGTGCGCCACGGCACTTGTCACCATGCGCAACGTGAAACTGGTCAACTCGTGAACCAGGAGGAGTGGCCGTGACCACCGACAGCTTCGTGTTCGATCCGTTCGCCGCGGGCTTCGCCGAGAATCCCTATCCGCACTACGACCGGCTGCGGGCCGCCGCACCCGTGCACGAGCACCCGCTCGGATTCTGGATCGTGTCGAAGTACGAGGATGCCGCCGCGCTGCAGCGGTCGGCGCAGTCGGTCGACGAACAGGATCTGACCCGTCTGCCGACCTGGAAAAGCGACAGCGGCGAGCTCGGCAAGGAAAACCGCATGATGCGCGGACTGTCCATGCTGGACCGGAATCCGCCCGATCACACCCGCCTGCGCCGCCTCGTCGCCAAGGCGTTCACACCCCGCGCGATCGAGGCGTTGCGGCCCAGGGCCGAGGCACTCGTCGATGCCGCCCTGGACCGCATCGCCGAGGCGGGCACCGCGGATGTGGTCGCGGGACTGGCGTTCCCGGTGCCCTTCGCGATCATCTCCGAGATGCTGGGCGTCCCGGTGGTCGAGCACACCAGGCTGCGCGAACTCACCGCGATACTCGTGCTGGCGCTGGAACCACTGCCCGATCCCGCCTTGCAGGCCAAGGTCCGGTCCGCCAACCAGGAACTGTTCGCCATGGTCGGCGACCTGGTCCGCTGGAAACGCGCCGCACCCGGCGACGACCTGCTGAGCAGGCTCATCACCGCCGAACACGATGGCGATGTGCTGAGCGAGGACGAGCTGGTCGCCCAGGTCATGCTGCTCTACATCGCTGGTCACGAGACTACCGTGAACCACCTCGCGAACGGCGTCCTCGCCCTGCTGCGCCACCCCGGCCAGGCACGACGACTCCGGGAAGACCCCGCACTCGCCGAGAACGCCGTCGCCGAACTGCTCCGATACGACACCCCCGTGCAACTGATGCGCCGGATCACCGTGGAGTCCATGCCGATCGGCGGCTCGGTGATTCCGCCGGGCAGCCTGGTGCTCGCCTGCGTCGGCGCCGCCAATCGCGATCCCGAGTTCTGGGGCGTCGACGGCGACGAGCTGCGCCTCGACCGGCCGAACGCGCAGCAGCACCTTTCGTTCGGCGCGGGCATCCATCACTGCCTGGGCGCGGCGCTGGTCCGGCTAGAGGCCCGGGCCGTCTTCACTCGCTTCGTGCGGCGGTTCCCCGAGGCGACCATCGACGAATTGCGCTGGAACGGACGGATCAACGTGCGTGGACCCGCGGAACTGTCCATTTCGGTGTAGCGCGATTTTTCGGAGCAGGACGAACTCATGCCCACGATAACGGTCGATGGCGTGCGTGCCGATCGCCTATGCCGACACCGGAACGCCGCGCGACCGCCCGGAGGCGGCCACCGTGGTGTTCGGTCACGGACTGCTGTTCGGCGGCTGGATGTTCCAGCCGCAAATCGAGGTGCTGCGCGAGCACTATCGCTGCGTCGCGATCGACTGGCGAGGCCAGGGCGCGACCCCGGCGACGGCTCACGGCTACGACATGGACACCCTCGCCGGTGACGCCGTCGCGGTGATCCGGCGACTCGGGATCGCTCCGGTGCACTGGGTCGGTCTGTCCATGGGCGGCTTCGTCGGGCAGCGGATCGCGGCGCGGCACGGCACGCTGCTGCGCTCACTGACGTTGCTGGACAGCAGCGCCGAGCCGGAGGACCCCGGCAAGATCGGGGAGTACAAGCGGCTCGCGCTCGCGTTGCGCCTGTTCGGCGCGAAACCGGTGCTGGACAGCATCGAACCGCACCTTTTCGGTCCGAGTTTCCGCGCCGACCCCGCGAATCGGCCCGTCATCGATGCGTGGGCCGCACGCCTGCGGCGCTGTGATCGTGCCGCCGTTCGCAGGGCAGTCCTCGGCGTGGCCGACCGGGCTTCGGTGGAACACGAGATCGCGGCCATCACGATGCCGACGCTCGTCGCTGTCGGCGCCGACGACAGCGCGACGCCGCCCGCGCGATCCGAGCGCATCGCCGCGTCGATCCCGGGCGCGCGCCTGCACACCATCGCGGATTGCGGTCACACCAGCAGCTTGGAACAACCCGCGGCGATCACCGCGTTGCTGCGGGAGTTCCTCGCCACCGTCGACGGATCCTGACGCACCGACAGGTCGGTGATCAGCGCCGAGAGACTCACGGCCGGAACGGCGGGACCGCGAGATCGTCGCCGAAAAGGTCCGGGAGGTCGCGATCGACGCTGTCGGGGAAGCGCGCGGGGCGCTTCTCCAGGAAGGCGGTCACGCCTTCCCTGGCGTCGGCGCTCGCGCCTCGGTGGTAGATGCCGCGGGACTCGATGCGGTGCGCGATCATCGGATGCTCGGCGCCCAGGTTGCGCCACAGCATCTGCCGGGACAGGGCTACCGAGACCGGCGCGGAATGCTCGGTGACGCGGCGCGCGAGCGCACGCGCCTCGTCGAGCAGGGTGTCCGCCGGATGCAGCGCGGAGAACAATCCCGCTTCGCGGGCCTCGCTCGCGTCGACGAGGCGGCCCGAGTACACCCAGTCCAGTGCGGTCTGCATGGGGACCAGCCGGGGCAGGAACCAGCTGGAGCAGGACTCGGGAACGATGCCACGTCGATTGAAGACGAACCCGATGCGGGCGGTGTCGACGGCGATGCGGAAGTCCGCGGCGAGCGTCATGGTGATGCCGACGCCGACGGCGGGGCCGTTGACGGCGGCGATGATGGGCTTGCGAGATTCGAACATGCGCAGGACGACCTCGCCGCCGCTGTCGCGGAAGGACTCCGCGGCGTCCTGGTCGCCCGCGACGAAGGTCTCCGCACCCGCTGACAGGTCCGCGCCCGCGCAGAAGGCGCGTCCGGCGCCCGTGATGATCACGGCGCGAATTCGATCGTCCCGGTCGCAGGTATCGAAGGCATCGATCAGCTCCGCGCCCATCGCGGTGGTGAACGCGTTGAGCTGCCGCGGGCGGTCGAGTGTGATGGTGGCGATGGCGTCGGAGACGTCCAGGCGAATATCGGCCATAACCAACAGCTTGCCATCACGACGATTTCCGCGCTCTTGCAGGGGGTTCGGGTGACATTGGACGACCGGCGTATCGATTCGAAGGAGAATGACTGTTTACTTAGCGCTGCCCGTACGGTTAGCCTGTCGCCGTGTCTCGATTGGTCACGGCGCCTGGCTCCCCGTGTCGGGGTGACAGCGCGGACCAGTCGGACGGCGTTTCGCGCTGTCGTTCGACAACCCGGAGAAGAGGAGTGGGATGGAGATCAGCAACTCGGTCGCGGCCGTGACCGGTGGTGCGTCGGGACTGGGCTTGGCGACCGTGCGGGAGCTGCACGGTAAGGGAGCGAAGGTCGTGATCATCGACCTGCCGTCGTCCTCCGGCGAGGCCGTCGCCAAAGAACTCGGCGACGGCGTGGTCTTCGCGGCGGCGGACGTCACGAACGAGGAGCAGGTCACAGCGGCCCTCGACGCCGCGCAGGAGCTGGGCGATCTGCGGATCGCGGTCAACTGCGCGGGTATCGGCAATGCCATCAAGACCGTGGGCAAGAACGGGGCGTTCCCGCTGGCGGACTTCACCAAGGTCGTCAACGTCAACCTGATCGGCACCTTCAACGTGATCCGGCTGGCCGCCGAACGGATCGCGAAGACCGATCCGGTGGGTGAGGAGCGCGGTGTCATCATCAACACCGCGTCCGTGGCGGCCTTCGACGGCCAGATCGGGCAAGCGGCGTACTCGGCGTCCAAAGGTGGAATCGTCGGCCTGACCCTGCCGGTGGCGCGTGACCTCGCGGCCATCGAGATCCGGGTCGTGACCATCGCGCCAGGGTTGTTCCACACTCCGCTGTTCGCCACGCTGCCGGACGAGGCCATCGCGTCCCTCGGCGCTCAGGTCCCGCACCCCTCGCGCCTGGGCGACCCCAGCGAATACGCCGCGCTCGCGCGCCACATCGTGGAGAACCCGATGCTCAACGGCGAGACCATCCGTCTCGACGGCGCCATCCGGATGGCGCCCCGCTGAGGTGTGCCGGAGGGACTCCGAGTAGTGAGGACGGTGCGGGTGCCGGTTGTTTCGGCACCCGCACCATCCTTGCGCGGATCGGAGATCTAACGGGTTCGTCTGGGGCCGGGTGCGAGGCGGATACCGACGACGGTGATGACGGTGACCACCAGCACTGTCATCAGCCTCATGAGGTTCCAGACGGCCGGGTCGGGGGCCGGTTCGGCGGGTTGGATGTCCCGTCCGCGTGTCCGGTTCTGTGGGGCAGGGCGCGGCTCGGGTAGGGGACGTTCGGCCTGCGGCGGTATCGGTGTAGGGGCAGCTGCGGGAGCCGGAACGATAGGGAGTTCCGGGGCAGGCGGACCGAGTTGGAGGGGGCTCATGGGCGGGGGCGGGGTGGTGGGAAGCAGCAGAAGACACGTCAGCACTGCGCTGCCGGTAGCGGCACTGCCTGCGGCGGCGCTGCCCACGCCCGATCCACTCGATCCGGGGCCTATGAGACCAGGTACGAGGGAGCCGAAACCGCTGCCGGTCACGAGCCCGAGCAGGAGCAACGCGCTGCCCGTCACGGCGCTGCCGGTGCACGCCAGCTGGACGCTGCCGGTGTCGACTCCCGGCGTCGCGGCCGGTTGTTCCGCCGTGACGTCCGAGTGGGGCGCCGGGCGTGCTGCGCCGCCGGTTTCCGCATCGCCGGTGGCGAGCGGACCGCCGCGAGCGCCGGCGGTCCCGGCGCTGCCGGTGGCGACGAGGCCGGCGCTGCCGGAAGGCAGCCGAATCGGGCCGAGACTCAGGGACCCACCGGACGTCTCACCTTCGGCAGCGGCGCTACCGGACGATGTGGCGGGGCGGTCGCTGGAACCACCGCCCGCGAAGGCGCCCACCGGCTCGGATCCGGTCCCCGCACTCCCGGTGGCGAGGTCGCCGAACGGCGGCCACGGCGGTGCCTCCGCCGAGGCTTCCAGCGGCTGGGCCACGAGTGCCGCTATGGTCAGGGGCAGCATCGCAGCGGCCAATCCCTTGGCCATTCTCGGTGTTCGAGATGTGTTTCGCTCGCGTCGCATGTGCAGTCGCCTCGTCGTAGTCGGAACCGGCCGGAAGATCACGTCGTGTGCTGGTACCGGGACAGTGCGAGTTCGAAGGCCTCCTTCGGGACCACGTTCCCACCGGAGAACGGCTCGTCGAGGTTGTAGATCGCCCGGATCACCACGCCGACGATGGCGCCGAGCAGCGCGGTTGTCACGACGGTGCGCTTGGTGACCTGGACGCCGGAGAGGACCACGCTGAACAGCAGCAGGACCGTGCAGATCCACATGGCCAGGTAGAGGAAGCCGGGAACGCGGTAACCGGCGTCCAGCGCGCGATCGGCACGTGCCTGCGCCACCGCGTCGAGGCTGGTCAGCGCACTGGTGCGAAGTGTGTCGACCTCGGGATCGGCCGGATTCACCGCGGCAACGGCGTCGCGCAGGGTATCGAGGGTGTCCTGGGTGGATTGACTGAGATGACCGTCGTCGGCCATCACGGCCCATTCCGCGGTGAGAACCTGCTCGGTGTAATCGCGCACCAGTCCTTGGATGCGCGTGTGGTCGGGTTCGGGCATCCCGTGCGCGGCCCAGTAGGTGTCGATGAGCGATTTGGCTTCGGCGATGGTGTGATTGCGCGCGTTGTCGTACTGCTGCCAGGCGATCACGACGATGAACGCCACCACCGCCATGAAGATCGTGTTGATCAAGTTGAGCACCAGCGCGCCGACGGTGTCGTCGTCGGTGTGCCGCCATGCCTTCGGATGTAGGCGATCCCCCGCCACGAAGACGACCACCGCGACCAGTGCGGTGAGAGCGGGCACGAGAAACTCGAAGGCCATGCGGGGACTCCATTCTGTCTGAGTGGTTCTCGCGACCGCCGCGTCGGCGACGTACCGCAGCGCTTGTCGCACTACGGATTCGATGAATTCCGGGCATCGCCGTGTCCGAGGTCGATCGATGCGCCTGCGCTCAGCGGTACTGCGGCGACCTGGTCATCCCGAGCGAATCATGCTCGGATCGGAAAGCTCTCAGCGCTGCCGACGAGACATCACGCGATCCCGCGAGCCGGTCGAGACGCTCAGCGGGTCGCGGCTACCAGGCGAGCCGGAATTGTCGCGGACAGGCGTTTCGATGGTCATGCGTGGCCCTCACCCCCGAGATGGATACCGAGACGATCGACGAGCACGCTGTCGATGGTCTGCGTCTGTTCGGATCTGATCAGTGGTGCACAGCAAAGCGATAACACGACACGACGCCGATACGGACCAGGCGCCGTCGAATTGTCCTATCCAGCAAATCGGTTCGGACGACACCGATGGTAGACCGCGAATACGCCTGCGCGTGGGAAATTTTCGGAATGCCTCGCCGCAATTCGTCCAGGACGCGGCGCGGACTGCTGCGGTCGGTCGCCCCGGACTACGGTGACCGGTGCCGACCCCGGGGCAGCGTTGTGCGAGGAAGTTGCTGCTGCGCAGCCGAAGGGTGCGTGATCCGCGACTTTGCCGATCACCGAACGATGCCGGCAAGCACCCCGTATCGGCTGCACGCCTGCTGGAGTCAGCGCAATAGTGACCGCTGTGCCGGGTCTGGTGGGCGTTGGGTTCGTCCGGTGCTTTTGTCGCGGTAGTCGCCGCCGTTCGGGGCTCGCATCGAAGCATGGGGTTAAGCCATTGGCACACAACAGGTCCCGGTCCGTAGTGGCTGGCCGACTCGGCCACCGCAGCACCTGCCGCGACGGCGGAACGGCTTCGGAAACGTTCATCCGCTGGTCGATAGCGTGGGAACATCAGGGGGTGCGGGATTCCGGCGTGTCCGTGTACGCTTGCACAGCTACCGATCGGCGTAACGGGAATGCTCCCGGGTCGCGGATCGCGCGTCCAGACAACAGAAGAGCCACAGATGACCAGATACGCGCATTATGTCGGCAGCCTGCCTGCCGAGCTGATGACGGGTGATCGTGCCGTCATGCAATGGTTTGCCGACCACAGCGAGGGACGGCCGGTGACCGCCGTGCCTTGCGATCTCGATCCGGACTGGATTCTCGACTATCTGCGCACGCGCAAGCAGCATGCCGACGTCTTCGAGATCGTCCGCCCCGGCGAGTACGCCGACTACAGCGACTTCCCCAGTTACGGCCTGAGATCCGGGCGCACGTTGGAGCCGCGGCACGTCTCGATGGACCGGGTCGAGCGGATCGGCCAGGTCGTGGACACGTTCGAATCGCTGCGGAGCGACCGTCCGGAGCTGGCCGGAACGAAAGTCCAGATCAGCCAACCCAGTCCGCTGGATCTGGCGATGTTCGTCTTCGCAGGCGCCGCGGTCTCCGGTGGGCTTCCCGTCTGGCCCGCCGTGCGGCGCTCCGGGCTCGTGGTCGGCGCGCTTCGGCAGCTGCCGGTGTTCACCGAAGCGGTGATTCAGGAGATGACCGAGGTCGTCGAACGGTACGGTGACCGCGTGGTCTGGCAGCTGGAGTCGCCGATCGCACTGCTGAGCATGGTCAAGGCCGAACGACTACGTTCGCAGTGGGTCCTGGCACCGCTCGTCGCGCGGCAACTCGCTGGTTTCCTCGGCCGGATGCACCGAATCGGCGCGGAAGCGATCGTGCACCTGTGCTACGGCGACTATCAGCACAAGAGCCTGCTCACCCCGCGCACCCTCACTCCGGCGGTGAAGCTGCTCGGCCGCACGGCACGGCTGCTGCGTGAACAGGGCACACCACTGCCGCCGGTGCACATCCCGTGCGCCTACGGCGCCGAGCCGGCGCCGCTGGACCCGCGGTTCTACGCACCACTGCGCAAACTCGATCCCGACTGGAAAGTGATCGCCGGTGTCGTCTCCCCGGACTCCGAAGAGGACAGCGCCCGCGCGCTCGCTCTCTTCGAGCAAGCCGCCGGACGCGAGGCCTACGGTGTCGCCACTGCCTGCGGACTCGGCCGATGCACGGTCGACGACGCGCGGCAGGCGGCCGCGACGACGGTTGGCCTGGCCGGCGGTGGGGGACCCGAACAGTGATCTGCCGTGCGGTAGCCGACCGCGCGTGACCGCAGGGGAGCGGCGACGCCCCCCAGGTGCGGAACACGACCCGGAGCCGATGCGCGGCGACCGGATCGTGCGCTCCCGACCAGCGCCTACAGCATGCTTTCGTGCCGACATTCGGCGAATTGCCTTGTCCCGACGTGCCTCTCGGCCGTATGTCGGCGCCGCCTTCGTCAGCGGAGGGATCGGAGCGTTGCTATGTTGCTAGCGTATGCGGGTCGCCGAGCTCTGGACGACAGGTCCCGGCAGGCACGTGTACCCGCTCACAGATCACTTTCGTCGAATTGCAGTTCCATTACCTGGAGTCACGTTCTTGACCACACCACAGTCCCCGATGGCCGCGCCGCACACCACTGGAACCGGAGCGTGCCCCGTCCAGCACGGACCCTTGACGGAAGCGGACGCCCCGCGCGTCCAGATGTATACGAAAGAGTTCGTCACTGACCCGCACCATGCCTACCGCGAGATGCGGAGCAAGCACGGCTCGCTGGTTCCGATCGAGCTGGCGCCCGGCGTTCCTGCCACCCTGGTGATCGGCTACCAGACCGCGGTGCGCATCCTCAGCGATCCCGACCATTTCCCGGCCGATCCGCGCACCTGGCAGAAGACCATTCCCGACGATTCTCCGGTGCGGCCGATGATGGAGTGGTATCCGGCGGCACGGTACAACACCGGACTCGCCCATGATCGCTACCGGCATGCTTCCGTCGACGCCATCGACGGGATCGATTTGTTCGACGTGCCTACCACGGTCGAACAGATCGCCGTCCCGTTGATCAATGCGTTCTGCGCGGACGGATCCGCCGATCTGGTCACCCAGTACGCGTTTCCGCTGGTCCTGGAAGTCCTCAACCAGATGGTCGGCTGCCCGGCCGAGATCGGCGAGCGAGTCGCCACCGGTATGGCCGCGCGCTTCGACACGGTGCGGGGGCCCGAGGGCATGAAGATGCTCAAGGATGCGCTGATGCAGCTGATCCGGCTCAAGCGCCAACATCCCGGCGACGACGTCACCTCGCGGCTGGCGCACCACTCGACCGAACTCGACGACATCGAGATCTTCGCCCAGCTGATGAGCTTCTACGGGGCCGGATTCGAGGCGCAGCGCAATCTGATCACCAACGCCGTGCTGCTGATGATCACCGACGACCGGTTCCGCTTCGGTGACGTCCTCGGACGGAACCTGTCCACCACCGACGCGCTCGACGAGGTCTTGTTCAACGATCCGCCGATGGCGAACTTCTGCACGACATACCCGCGGCAGCCGATCATGGTCGACGGGGTCTGGTTGCCCGCGGACCAGCCGGTGGTCATCAGCCTCGCCGGGTGCAACAACGATCCTCAGATCCGTGGGACCGACGAGCCAGGTGGCAGTCGTATCGGCAATCGTTCCCATCTGGCGTGGAGTGCGGGTCCGCACGCGTGCCCGGCGAAATCCGTCGCCTACATGACGGTGCAGAACGCCATCGACCAGCTGTTCGACGCTCTGCCGGAAATCCAGTTGGGCAAGGCCGAACTGCAATGGCGGCCGGGACCGTTCCACCGGGCACTGATGGCCTTGCCGGTCGTCTTCCCGAAATCCGCGCCGGTCCGCGTCATATAGGCCCGGCCGATAACGAATGTGTCTTCACCGGCTCGGGTCCATACTGGTGCTCGCCGGTGAAAGCGGCTGACATGCCCGGCGATATCGCCGGCGCGACAGGCGCAGCCATCGGTATACGGATGTTCGTCGGCACAGGGGCGGGACGGTACGCCAGCGGTGGTCAGCGGAATGAGCGGCGGCGAGTTGTACGCTCGCGTCCGGGGCGAGGAGACCGCGTCGCTGCGGTCGGCGGCTGGAAACGCCGTTCGATTCGTGGCGGCCGTGGCGGCTGTTGTCGTGGTCTGGGCTCGCGGGCCGCAGCTGCTGGCGGCCTGGGTGCCCGCGGTGGACCTGTCGACGTGGCGGCAGCTGGTGCTGTTTCCGCTGGCCGTGCTGGGGGTGGGGGCGTTCGCCGCCGGTGCGGAGGCCGTCACCGACGCATCGCAGGGGTTGCGGGCGCGATCGCTGCGGCGACGCGTGGACCGTGATCCCGATCAGATCGCCATGCTGGTGCCGCCGCTGGACACGCACATGGCCACGGTGCAGGAGGTCCGAAGTCACGGCGCGGCCGCGAGCCGACGGTTGCTCTGGGGCGTGGTGCCGGTCGCGCTGTTCGTCTTGGTCCTGGTCTACGGGGTGACCGTGGAGGAACCCGACGGAACGCAACGTCCGGCGCCGGAACTGGAGCCTGCCGTCCTCGGCCTGATGGTCCTGTCGGCGGCGGTATTGCTGGCATCGGTCGCGCTGCGGTGGCGGCGTTGGAATGCGAGCCGGACGGTCGAGAAGTGGTCGAAAGACCCCGCCTACAGCGCCAGGATCAGCCCGATCGGCCCGGACCCGACTTGGTCTCGCGCGAGCGAGATTCCGGCGCTCACCGTGCGGTTCACCACCCCGCCGCGGGGCGGGGGAGACCTTCGCGAGGTTTCGCCGCGGTCGAATGTGATCGGCGCGAAGCCGGTACAGATCGCCTATCTGCGCCTGTTCGACAATCGGGCGCGCGCCCGGGAATTCCTGCGCGGCGCGTGGCGCGAGTTCGGGTATGTGCATCTCCTGCGCAGCGCCGCGTCGGTGAGTCCGGAGGAGGTGCGAGACGTGCGCAGGCGCAATGCCTTCCGCACCATGTTCGTGGCGTCGCCGCGCATGTTGCGCGAAGAACTGGCGAAACACTCGGACGTACCGTTTCCACCCGGACGCAGGCGGCTGCTCGGGGTGACCGATCTGGCGGTCAAGGTCCGCGACCCCGCGGGCAGCTATCCCGTTCGCTCGATCCTCTGCCACGTCAGCTTCTGGCAGGCGGCGGTGGACACACTGCTGTCCCGGGTCGACTACGTCGTGCTCGACCTCGCCGGATACGTGCCGGCGAACGCGGGAACACGATTCGAGTTGCAACGTGTGATCGACCGCTTTCCCATTGCCGAAGTCATCTTCCTCTGCGACAAGCGGAGTGACCGGGCGTTCCTGAAAGCGCAAGTGCTCTATCACTGGTCGCGAATGGACAGCCGCTCACCGAATTCCGGCACCACCCCGCGGACGGCCCGGATCGCCGTGACCGACGGTCATCGGGCCGCCACCCGGTATCTGATGGCGGATCTGCAAGTCCGTGGTTGATGTCGCGAATGCGTGGTCGGGAATGGCGATCGGCGATGGTCTACTCGTAATTCTAAAGCAGCGCAAAAGGATTCGATACGGACCTGTCGCCTGTTACGCTTCGGCCATGTCGGTTCGAACGCGTCCCGCGGCCCGTGCGGCAGGCTGACGACTACCCCGGGCTGTTCCAGTCCGCGGACACGGCGTCGCTGTACGGCCAGAAGTTCTATCTTCGCGCCTACGGAGCTCGGCTTTGGCTGGCCGTGGTGGCGGCGGCGTGCGCGGCATTCACCATACGCGTCGGCGCTTCGGGCACCGATATCGCGGCCATCCTCACGGCGATGGCCTTCGTCGGAATCCTCGCGGTCGATGTGGGCGTTCTGCGCGGACGTCCGGGTAAGTCCTGGTACGAGGGTCGCGCGCTCGCCGAATCGGTGAAGACCTTGACCTGGAAGTACGCGGTACAGGGTGCGCCGTTCGTCGGGACGCTGTCTCCGGGCGAGGCCGATCGGATGTTGATCGAGCGACTCATGCTGCTGCGTCAGGATATCTCGGCGCTGGCGTTGCGGCCGACCACCGCCCCGGCCATCACCGATCGCATGCGGCGGCTGCGCTCCGCACCGTTCGACGAACGGCGCCGCGTCTACTTGAACGACCGCATCCGGGAACAGCAACGGTGGTACGCGGGAAAATCCGGATACCACCAGCGCAGGTCTCAGTTGTTCGGCACGCTGGCACTCGTTTTCGAGGTCGCGGGTGTCGCGGGAGCGCTGGCGAAGGCGTTCAACGCGGTGAACTTCGATCTCGCAGGCATTTTCGCGGCGGGGGTGGCGGGCTTGGCCGCCTGGTCGTCGGCCCGTCAGCACAGTACCGGCGCCGCCGCCTATGCCGTCGCCTCGAATGAATTGAGCATCGTCGCCGAGGTCTTGGAACAGAACGACACCGAAGCCGCTTGGGCCGACGCCGTATCCGATGCCGAGGAAGCGATCAGCCGCGAACACACGCTCTGGCGAGCCTCGCACGGCGAATGACCTGCGTGCACGACGGTGCCGCATCGATCGGACATCGGATGATCCGGCGTGGCTGCCGGATATGCCAGGCGTGGGCGCTTACCATGATCAAGCTGTGTGACGTGGCGGCGTCGCATGGCGAACGGGGAAGCGGCCCGTCCGGCGTGTTTCGTAGCGCCGGGCGGGCCGTTTGCGTTCGGCCCGGCCTGCCTTCGGCCCGTGTGATCCGTCGCAGCGGCGACGGGCGCGGGGCTCGGATGTACCGCCCGCGTTTGCCGCCGAGCGGCGCGGGTAGGCAACGACGAATGGCATAGGTCTGGAGGTCGGAATATGGCATCGAACAATGGGGTCGGACAGTTGCGCAGCGTCGTGCTGGATTGCCCTCAGCCGCGCAAACTCGCCAGGTTCTATCAAGAGTTGCTCGGGGGAGATCTGCTCGAGGACGATGACGACGACTGGGTGGTGCTGGTCGAGGCATCAGGTCGGCGCATCGCGTTCCAAACGGCGCCCGCCTACCAGCCCCCGCGCTTCCCGGATCCCGAGGGGTCACAGCAAGTACATTTCGACGTCCTGGTGGACGATATCGAGCAAGCCGAGCCCGCTGTGCTCGCGTTGGGCGCGACACTCGTGCAGGACGAAACCGATGGAGCCTTCCGTGTTTATGCCGACCCGGTGGGGCATACGTTCTGCCTGGTGTTGCTCCCGGACGAGTAAAACTCCATCCGCGCCCGGTCCTGCCGCGCCGGAAGCGATCGCGCCATATGCGGCGGATGTCTTATCCGGGTGGCGGGCCGGGCCACGGCGGTACCGATCAGGCGGGCATGCTCCAGTTCATTCGGGCGGGGCCGGGTGCCGGATGTCATCGGCCACCGAACCGCCCGCTACATCGGCCGCCACACCGATTTCCTCCTCGTAGCGGTGCGCGGCGAGTACCTGGTCGCGGTCGTCGGTGATGTCCTGGAGCTTTCGGTCGTCCTCGGTGCCGGTGGCCTGGGTCTCCAGGACTCCGGCATCGGTGTCGGGCTCCTCTTCGGCGAGCCGGTCGCCGAGCGGTCGAGGATGAGATTGCTCCCACTGCGTCACGCCGTACTTCGTGACGCCGCTCCAGTGCTCCGGTGGGTCCATTCCGGCCTCGAGCGGGTCGGAACGTAGCCGATCCTCGTCCAGATCCTCGGCGCTGCTGAGGGCCGCCGCATCGGTCTCGACCGCGTCGGGCGCGCCGGTGTCCTGCGGCGGGTCGTATGTCTCGTTCGGTTCGGTCATCGCTGCCTCCTCTCCTGCATTCAGCGACTTCCCGCAACGGTGGTCGGCAAACCCCCGGGAAACGGATGGACGGCGTCCGCGACCGGCTGCGGGCCGTGCGCCGGAGCCCGGGGTCGCGGTCGGGGTGGGCGCGACCGTCACCGTCGGGTGAACACGCCGAGGTGTTCGGTGTCGTAGTACTCGAGGGTGAGTTTGTCGCCGTCGAACCTCGCCTGGGAGACCGATCCGTGCGGGGCGTTCTCGCCGGGAGGCGTGAAGACGAAAGTGTCGCCGTTCCAGTGCTTCAAGGGGAAGGTCATGTTGTTCGGGCCCAGGGTGAGCGTGAGGAATTGATCGGTGGCGCTGATCGTCGCCGGTCCGTAGTAGGCGTTGTCGTAGGTACCCGCGTATGCCGCCGCCGGTCGCGCGGGTGCGGGGTCGGGGGGCGGCTGTTTGCCCGCCAGCGTCCCGGCCGGTGCTCCGAGCGGCTGGAACGCCGTTCGATACAGAGTGCGCCAGTCCTGCTGGACCTCCCCGAACTGCACCAGGTCGGCGAACTCCGCGTTCAGCGTCTCCGGCACGCCGATCGGGGCCGCGTTGGTGAGCGTCACGATGCCGACGTCGGCCGAGGGGATCAGGGTGAACGCGGTGGCCGCGCCGAGGCCGAACGCTCCCGAGTGACCGAGCACGACGCGGCCCGCGGCGGAATCACTCACATTGAAGCCGAATCCGTAGAACCCGGCCCGCGCGTCCGGCGTTTTCGGTGGCGCCGACACGGCTTGCGGAGAGATTGCGGGCAGCAGATCCTCCGATGGCACCAGGACCGAGCCTCCGGCGGAGCCGTCGGCGAGCACCATCGTCATCCATTTGGCCATGTCGGTCACCGAGGAGCTGACGCCTCCCGCCGGGGACTGCGCGTCCGGTTGGCGCTGTGGGTTCGCCGGCTCGTACTTCCCCTCGATCAGCACGTGCCCCTCCGCGCGGTTCGCGCGGGACACGAAGTCGGTGTAGCGGGAACTGGTCGAATTCATGCCGAGGGGACTGTAGATGGTCTGTGCGGACAACGTCTCCCAATCGGTTCCCGCCGCGGTGGCCACGGCGACGGCGGCCGCGGTCAGCCCGAAATTGGTGTACTCGTAGGAATCGCGGAACGTGCCCAGCGGCAACAGCCGAAGCCGGTCGAGAATTTGACCGCGGTCGTAGCCGAGATCCTCCAGCAGGTCGCCCGCGTGATCGGGCAGTCCGGAGCGATGCGCGTACAGATCCCCGATCGTGACGTGCTCGGTGACGTAGGGATCGGCGAGGGCGAAGGACGGTAGCAGCCGGTGCACCGGAGTGTCCCATTCGACGCCTCCCGCGGCGATCCGGCGGGCGACGACCGTGGCCCCGACCGGCTTGGACAACGACGCCAGCTGGAAGACCGTATCCGGGTCGACCTTCTCGTCGGTGACGACGTTGCGGACGCCGAATCCCTTGCTGTACACGACCTTTCCGCCGTGAACGACGGCGACCGCCATGCCGGGAACCCCGGAGGAGGCGAACAGGTCTTCCGCGAGCCGGTCCAGCTCGCCCAGGGCATCGTCGATCCGGCCGTCCGGTATCGGCACACCGGCGATCCGGTTGGGCAGCACCGCGGAACTGGACGGTGCTCCCGCTCGCGTGGAGTCCGCTCCGTCGCCGCCGCACCCTGCTATCGCGAGGATGAGGACCGTCGCCATCGCCACGGGGCCGAGCAACATGCGCCGCAGTGTGCTCACGGATCGCCTCCTGGCTGTCGCAGCGACAAAAGACCAGATAAAGGCTAGTTGAGGCGAGATTGCTGCGCGGTCGGTTCGGGTTTTCGCGGCGACGGGCCCCGCACTCGCCCGCCGCCGTCGAATTCCGGCAGATCAGACCGGCGGCGGAGCTATCCGGCGGCGGGCGTCTCCCGGATCTCCACGATCGGAAGCACCAGCGCCGCGGGCGAAGTCGCCGGAACCGCCGGATTCACCGGTGCGATGGGAGCGATACGCCGGTATCCCGTGCCCACCGGTGGGCGGGCGTCCACCTGGCCCTTGTTCGGCCAGTACGCCGCCGCCCGCTCGGCCTGCGCGGTGATCGTCAGCGACGGGTTGACGCCCAGGTTCGCCGAGACCGCCGCCCCGTCGACGACGCTGAGCGTCGGGTAGCCGTACACGCGGTGGTAGCCGTCGATCACACCGTGCTCGGCATCGGCCCCGATCGCCGCGCCGCCCAGGAAATGGGCCGTGAGCGGGATGTTGAAGATTTCCCCCCAGCTACCGCCCGCGATGCCGCCGATCTTCTCCGCGACCCGCCTGGTGACGTCGTTGCCCACCGGAATCCAGGTCGGATTGGGTTCGCCGTGGCCCTGTTTGCTGGTCAGCTTGCGGCCGAACAGGCCGCGTTTGGTGTAGGTGGTGATCGAATTGTCCAAGTGCTGCATGACCAGCGAGATGATGGTCCGCTCACTCCAGTTCTTCGTGCTCAAGAAGCTGAGCAGGTTCATCGGGTGCCGCAGCACCAGGCCGAGGAAGCGCAGCCAGCGCGGGATCCGGCCACCGCCGTCGACCATGAGCGTCTGCAGCAGCCCCATCGAGTTGGAGCCCTTGCCGTAGCGGACCGGCTCGATGTGCGTGTCGGGAGTGGGATGAATGGACGAGGTGATCGCGACGCCCTTGGTGAAGTCGGTGCCGGGGCGCACCTGCTTGGTCGCGGCGCCGACGATCGACTCCGAGTTGGTGCGCGTGAGCACGCCGAGCCGATCGGACAGGTCCGGCAGCACACCCTTGTCGCGCATGGCGAACAGCAATTTCTGGGTACCGCGCGTGCCCGCCGCGAGCACGACGTGCGCGGCGGTGAGCGTGCGAGGTTGCTTGCGAATCCAGGCGCCGGTACGAGCGGTGGACACGTCCCACGTGCCGTCCGGGTGCGGACGCAGTTCGGTGACCGTCGTCATCGGGATGACTTCGGCGCCCGACTGCTCGGCCAGGTACAGGTAGTTCTTCACGAGCGTGTTCTTCGCGCCGTACTTGCAGCCCACCATGCAGTCGCCGCATTCGACGCACCCGGTGCGCTCCGGCCCGACGCCGCCGAAGTAGGGGTCGGGCACGGTCTTGCCCGGCTCGCCGAAGAACACGCCGACCGGCGTCTGCACGAAGGTGTCGCCGACACCCATGTCGTCGGCGACGGCCTTGAAGACCTCGTCGGCGGGCGTCATGTGCGGGTTCCGCACCACGCCGAGCATCTGCTGCGCCCGCTCGTAGTACGGGGTGAGTTCGTCGCGCCAGTCGGTGATGTCACGCCACTGCGGGTCGCGGAAGAACGGCTCCGGCGGCACGTACAAAGTGTTCGCGTAATTCAGCGATCCACCCCCGACGCCAGCGCCGCCGAGGATGAGGACGTTGCGCAGCGGATGGATGCGCTGGATTCCGTAGCAGCCGAGTGCGGGCGCCCAGAGGAACTTCTTCAGCTCCCAGCTGGTCTTGGGCAGTTCGTCGTCGGCGAAGCGCCGGCCCGCCTCCAGTACGCCGACCTTGTACCCCTTCTCCACCAGTCGAAGCGCGGTGACGCTGCCGCCGAACCCGGAACCGACGATCAGCACGTCGAAATCCGTCGTCCGCTGGTCCATGTGGAACTCCTCGATCGTGTCGCCAGTGACTCGGCTAACACTACTCCCGGGTAAGTAACGGTTCGCAAGTCGGCTCGAACCAGCCGATCACTCCGGTGATCAGCGGTGCCGGTGGTCGCCCGCCCCGATTAAAGAGCGATGCTCTCAATAGTTGACAACGCTCTCGGATGCGCGCATCGTTTCTGTTATGCCGACGACACCCCGCGCCCGCGCCAGGGCCCAGACCATGAACGACATCGTCCGGATCGGGCGCGAACACCTGGCGACCGAAGGCGCCGCCGCCTTGTCCCTGCGCGCGGTCGCGCGTGACCTCGGCGTGGTCTCCTCGGCTGTCTACCGGTATGTCCGCAGTCGCGACGAGCTGCTGACCCTGCTCGTCGTGGACGGCTACAACGCCCTCGGCGACGCGGTCGACGAGGCGCTGGCCGAGGCCGGGGACGATCCGATCGACGGGCTGCGGGTTCTGGGTCGCACGGTGCGGCGTTGGGCACTGGCCGAACCCGCTCGCTACGGGTTGTTGTTCGGTACGCCGGTTCCCGGCTACGACGCACCCGCCACCGAGACTGCCGCGCCGGGCACCCGGGTGATCGCCGCGCTGCTGACCCTGTTCGCTCAGGCCCATCGTGCCGGCCGACTGGCCGCGCCCGGTAAGGAGCCGCGGATCTCCGCGCCTCTCGCGGGCAGCTTCGCGGTGATCCGCGACGAGTTCCCGCTCGAGGTGCCCGACTGGCTGGTCGTCCGCGGCGTAACGTTCTGGGTCGGCCTGTTCGGGGCGGTGAGCGCGGACGTCTTCGACATGTACGGCACCAACACTTTCGCCGACCGCGACGAATTGTTCGAACTCCAGCTCGACGGACTGCTGGACATGCTCGGTTACCGCGGGTGACCACCCGCGGTGACCGGGCGGCCCGGCACTGTTCATGGCACGGTGTGCTGCGATGGAACTCGTGACGATTCCCGGCGAACAGTTCCCCGCACACGACGCGATCGCATGGGCGCACCGGATGGGTGCGCGCATTCCACTGGTCAATGCGCCGATGGGGGGTGTGGCGGGCGGACGGCTCGCCGCGGCGGTGACCGCGGCCGGCGGGCTCGGGATGATCGGGATGGGCAGTGCCGGATCGGTCCGGGCGCTGCAGCGGGAATTGCCGCACCTGCGTGGCATCGACGGCCCGTTCGGCATCGGGCTGGTCGATTGGGTGGTCGCCGGGGAGCCGCGACTGCTCGAGGTCGCGATCGAGGCGCGTCCCGCACTGATCTCGGTGAGCTTCGGGGAAGACTTGGGCTGGGCCGCCCGAGTCGCGGACGCCGGGATCGTCCCGGCCACTCAGGTGTACAGCAAGCAGGACGCGCGGCGTGCGCAAGCCGCCGGTGTCGGCGTCCTCGTGGCCCGCGGCGTGGAGGGTGGTGGGCATGGCGCCGTGAACGCGTCGCTGCTGCCGCTGCTGGAAGAGGTGCTGGACGCGGTAACGGTCCCGGTGCTCGCGGCGGGCGGCATCGGCGCACCGGGGGATCTCGCCGCCGTGCTGCGCGCCGGGGCCAGTGGCGCATGGCTCGGCACCTGCCTGGCGGCCTCCTCGGAATCGCTGCTGTCGGATGCGGGCCGTCGTGCTCTGATCGAGGCACGCGGCGACGACGCGGTGCTCACCCGCGCGTACGACGTGGGAATGGAATTGCCTTGGCCCGCCAGGTTTCCCGCGCGGGTGCTGCGCACCGGGTTCACCGACCGGTGGACCGGGCGAGAAGAAGAGCTCGCCATGGACGCGGCGGCCAAGCGCGCTCTCACCGCGGCGCTCGCCGCTGACGATCCCGCCGTCGCGCCGATCGACGCGGGGCAGGGGGTCGGCCTGATCACCGCCGTGGAACCGGCCGCGCGCGTGCTGGAGCGGCTGTGGGCGGGGGCGACCGGATCGGTCGTGAGCTGAGCGGTTCAGTCCTCGCTGCTGGTTCGCTCACCGAGATAGCGGATCAACTCGGGATCGGAAGAGACCAGGCGGTCGACCTCCTCTCCGCCCGTGCACTGGTAGAGGGCGACGGTGACCGAACCGGGCCGGCGTCCGGTGACCCGCCAGATTCCGCCGGAATCGGCCCAGCGCCGCAGCACCGCGACGGGATCGTCGGTCATCGTCCACCTCCACTCGATGGTGTGCCCCGAAGTGTCACCGCGGGACGGTGACCGGGTCGGAACAGCTGGCGGGCGCGTCGACGAAGGAACAATCCTTCGGCGCACGGGTCGGCCGGTAACCGGGCGCGACGCCGCCGGTCCGGGTGATGTCGGTGTATGCGGCCACCGCGTCCGTCGGCTTGCGCGTTAGGGCGGGATCGGTGAGGACGTCGACGGTGTAGAGGCCGAAACGTGGTGTGTAGGAGCCCCACTCGTAATTGTCGGTCAAACTCCAATAGTTGTAACCTATCAAGTTCATGCCGTCGTCCTTGGCTCGCTGGAGCCAGTAGACGGTGTCGCGGAGTGAGTCGGCGCGGCTGTATCCGTCCGCGCGGGGCAGGCCGTTCTCGGTGGGCATCCCGTTCTCGACTATGTAGAGCGGCTTACCGGGGAACTGACGCGCATAGTGTTGCAGCGCGTAGTAGATGCCTTCCGGCTGCAGCGGGTTCTTCCACAACTCCGTGAAACTCGCCGTGGCGGTGAGGCTGTCGGGGGAGAGGCCGTAGTAGTAGTCGATGCCGATGTAGTCGAGCTTTGTGTCGAGCCTGTCCACCAGCGGCTTGTTCACCACATCCTCACCGCCAGGGATGTAGGCGACATTGCTGGTCACCATGGCGCCCGGTTGTACCCGGTGGATGTAGTCGTAAATGCTGTTGTGCGCCTGGGCGATCCGGTCTTGCATCGCGGGCGCGGCCGCGGGCGAAAGTCCGCCGTGGCGCAGTTCGTTCAGCAGGTAGAAGGTCGGCTCGTTGAACGTCACCCACAACGGCTGGAACGGGGCGTAGCGATCGACGACCGCTCGTGCGTTGGCCAGCCAGTCCTCGACGAGGCCCGGGTTGTTCCAGCCCCCGCGGTCGACCGCCCAGCCCGGGTAGACCCAGTGGTCGATGGTGATCATGGGACGCATGCCGGCAGCCGTGATCGCGGCGACGACATCGTCGTAGAACTTCAGCCCCTCGAGGTCCCACTTGCCCGGTTCGGGCTGGAGGCGTGCCCACTCGACGCCGATGCGGTACACCTTCACGCCCAGATCGGCCGCAAGGGCGATGTCGGAGCGGTAGCGCGCGTAGAAGTCGATCGAATCCCGGTAGGGGTCGGTCGTTTTCCCGGACGCGACGTAGCGGGACCAGTTGCTGTCCGGGGCATGGCCTTCCGATTGATATCCCGACGAGGCGACGCCCCAGAGGAAATCCGGGCCCATCGGGGTGACCGCGGCGGGCGGCTCGGGGCGGGCGGCTGCTGGGGCGGCGCCTCCGAGCAGTACCGCGGCGACGGCCACCAAGGCGGCAGAGACATGGCGGCGGTGTGAACGCATCGAACTCCTGTTCCGAAAGGGGCTGATCCTCGTCGTCCTTCGGGTGCTCGAACCAGGGTGGGGGAGGACGGCACGGGGGACAGGGTAACTGGTCGCTTGTCCGTTTTCTCGAAAGTCGGGGAGGGGTGCGCTTCGAGTACTTGCGCGGAACGGAGTTGCGTGGAGGGCGATATGGCGGAGTCCAAATAACATGTTGATACGTAGATATTCGCATTCAACTATGCATCGACCTCAAAGTCACGCAACACTTCCGTAGCCACCAAACAGTCATGCGCCACAACTCCGCCTAGGACGAGACAGGCGGCGATCGCGAAGATCAATACTTCGCAATGGATATCGAAGACCGAGAGGCCGACTGTGCATAGATGTTGGTACGAGGTGTTAGATCTGTTGTAGAGCGCCTGCCAGCCTGCGAGTCGTACGGAGAGGTGTCCTGAAGTGGTGTCTAATCCGTTGCCGCGCGTGGCGAGACGGCTCGCTCAGCAGCGCTGGGTGATGCGGTCGGCGCCGGTCGTGCTCCGACTCGAGCGCGTGATCCGGCGGGTGAGCGGCGGGCGAAGGGGTGTCCTGGATCTGGCGGGGTTGCCGTCCATCGAGGTCACGGTGCCGGGTCGGAAGACGGGGATCCCGCGGACCACGTCGTTGCTGTATGTGCCGCATGGTGCGGACTTCATCGTCCTCGGCTCGAATTGGGGGAGTGCCGAACATCCGGCGTGGTCGGCGAATCTGCGTGCCGCGCAGACTGCCTCGGTCCGGCACGAGGGTGAGCAGTTCCTGGTCGCGGTGCGTGAGATCGACGGTGTGGAGCGCAAGCCCTTCTGGGATCTGGCGGTCGAGTTCTGGCCAGGTTATGCCATGGAGTACGAGCTCTCCGGCGGCCGTGTGTTCCGGATCTTCGAGCTGCGCCGTAAATCCGGCTGAGGTGGCGTTGGTGGGGGGACGGGCGGCGCCGCGATGTCGGTGGGGCCGATTACGGTGGGGCGGTGACCACGCATCTGACCCACTGGGGCGCGTTCGAGGCGGACAGCGACGGTGAACGACTGACGGAGGTCCGGCCGTGGCGTGGTGATCCGGAGCCGATGCCGTTGATCGGGAACGTCGCTTCTGCGCAGCACCACCCCACTCGGATTGATCGGCCGTATGTCCGCCGGGGTTGGCTGGAGAACGGGCCGGGGCCGGGGCGGCGCGGTTCGGAGGCTTTCGTTCCGGTGTCGTGGGAGCGGGCGTTGGACCTGCTGGCCGGTGAGCTCGGCCGGGTGTACCGGCGGTATGGGGCGGAGGCGGTGTATGGCGGTTCGTACGGCTGGGCGAGTGCGGGGCGGTTCCATCACGCGCAGAGTCAATTGCACCGCTTCCTGAACTGTCTCGGCGGCTACGTCCGGCACGTGAACAGTTACAGTCTGGGCACTTCGACGGTTTTCCTGCCGCACGTCATCGGCGACATCGGCTGGTTGACGCAGCAGGCGACGGCGAAGGCGGTACTGGCCGAGCACTCCGAACTCGTGGTGGCCTTCGGCGGTCTGTCACCGAAGAACGCGGCGGTGTCGCCTGGTGGCGTCTCCCGGCACAACGTGCGGGGCTGGATCACGGCGGCGCGGGAGCGGCGCTGCCGGTTCGTGTCGATCAGTCCGTTGCGCGACGACACCCCGCCGGAGAGCGAAGCCGAGTGGATCGCGCCGCTGCCTGGCACCGACGTGGCGATGATGCTTGCGCTGGCTCAGGTGCTGGACGCGGAAGGCTTGGCGGACACGACGTTTCTGCGTGAGTACACGGTCGGCTTCGAGCGTTTCGCGGCGTATCTTCGTGGCGCGGTGGATGGAGTCGTCAAGGATCCGGAGTGGGCCGCGGCGATCACCGGTGTGGGGGCGGAGCGTATCCGGATGCTGGCGTGCGAGATGGCCGCCGCTCGAACTCTGGTGACGGTGAGTTGGTCGTTGCAGCGGGCGCGACATGGTGAGCAGCCGTTGTGGGCGGGTGTGGTGCTGGCGGCGATGCTTGGGCAGATCGGCCTTCCCGGCGGCGGGTTCGGGCATGGTTACGGATCGGCCGCGGGCGTCGGGGAACCGGCGCGCGGGCCGGTGCCGCGACTTCCGCAGGGGCGCAACGGTGTCGATGCCTTCATTCCGGTCGCGCGGATCGCGGACATGCTGCTGAATCCGGGTGCGCCCTATCGGTACAACGGTTGGGATCTGGTGTATCCGGATGTGCGGTTGGTGTATTGGTGTGGCGGCAATCCGTTCCATCACCATCAGGATCTGGCCCGTTTGCGAATGGCGTTCGAACGGCCGGACACGGTGGTGGTGCACGATGCGTTCTGGACGGCTACCGCGCGGCACGCGGACATCGTGTTGCCGTCGACGATGTCCATCGAGCGCGATGACTACGGCGCGGGGGAAGGTGACCGGTCGTTCTTTCCGATGCGAGCGCTGACCCGCCCGCCTGCCGAGGCGCGCGACGATTATCGGATCTTCGCCGAGATGGCGGATCGGCTCGGGGTCGGCAAGGAGTTCACCGAAGGACGTTCGGTCGCGGAGTGGCTGCGGCATCTGTACGAGGGGTGGCGCGTAGAGCAGTCGCGTGCGGGACAGGAGTTTCCGGATTTCGACGCGTTCTGGTCCGGCGAGGCCCTCGAGCTTCCGGTGCCGGACCCACGGCAGGTGCTTGCCGCGGACTTTCGCGCAGACCCGGACCGGTACCCGCTGAGCACGCCCAGCGGGAAGATCGAGATCTTTTCGTCGACGATCGATGGCTTCGGGTACGTCGATTGCCCGCCGCATCCGGTGTGGCTGGAGCCGGAGGAGTGGCTCGGTGGCGCGGCGGCGGAGCGGTTCCCCGTGCAGTTGGTGGCGAACCAGCCGCGGACGAAGTTGCACAGTCAGCTGGACGTGGGCGCCTATAGCCAGTCGGTGAAGATCTCCGGGCGGGAACCGATCCGGATGCATCCCTCGGACGCCGAGGCTCGCGGTCTGCGTGCCGGTGACATCGTGCGGGTGTTCAACGATCGGGGTAGTTGCCTGGCGGGGTTGGTCGTGGACGAGGGGGTGCGAGCCGGTGTCGCGCAGCTGTCCACCGGCGCGTGGTACGACCCCGACCCGGCGGATCCGACGTTCTGCCGTCACGGTAATCCGAACGTGCTGATCGCCGACCGCCCGTCCTCGACGCTC
Source organism: Nocardia sp. NPDC051911 (assembly GCF_040681035.1). Lineage (NCBI taxonomy): Bacteria > Bacillati > Actinomycetota > Actinomycetes > Mycobacteriales > Nocardiaceae > Nocardia > Nocardia sp. NPDC051911. The sequence goes on along the minus strand of NZ_JBFAXY010000005.1, from coordinate 218,276 downwards.
AGCCAAGGGTGCGCCGGGCAGCTCACTTTGGTGGAGATCGAGCGTTATGCGGGCCCGCTCACGCAGGTGGAGGTGGTCCGCCCGCCGGAGCGGACGGGCGCGGAAGCGTTGTGAGGTCGCCGAGCAAGGCGGAGGTTGCCTGGTCGATGGAGGTGATGGTGGATCTGGATCTGGCGGCGTTGCGGGCGTTCGTCGCTGTGGTGGAGGAGGAGCAGTTCGGTCACGCCGCCGCTGTGCTGGGTATCAGCCAGCAGGCGGTGTCCAAGCGCATCGCGAAACTCGAATCGCAGTTGGGTGCGGAGCTTTTCGAGCGTGGACGCGGTGGCAGCGCGCCGACCGCCGCGGGTCTTCGGCTGTTGCCGCATGCGCGTTCACTGCTCGTGGGCGCCGAGGCGGCGGTGCGGTCCGTGCGCGAGCGGGTGCGGCCGTTGCGGGTGGCGGTTCTGGGTAAGCGTATGGCCGCGACGGAGTTGATGGAGTTCTATCTCGCGCGTCATCCGTGCTGTGAGACCGAGATCGTCATGTCGAACATGATCACGACGTCGCGGGAGGCGCTGCGCAGCGGTCTGGTCGACGCGGCCTTGGCCCGCGCGCACGGCGGCCCGGTGGCGTTGCCCGGTGACATCGTTGCGGCTCCGGCGTATCTGGAGCCGCTGTATCTGCTCGTGGGTAAGGACCATCCGTTCGCGGGCCGGTCGACGATCGGGTTGCGGGAGGTCGCGGGGCATCCGGTGTGGGTGCCCGGTGCGGCCGTGCCGTCGGAGTGGGCCGATTTCTATCGAGAACTCAGCGCGTTCAGCGGGATTCCGATCGATACCGGGGGTCCGCTGGAGAATATGGCGGGGATCGTCGAACGTATCGCGGATTCGTCGTCGTTGGCGACCTTCGCCGGTGACGGCGGGCAGACGCCGTGGCATCCGAATGTGCGGCGGCTGATGATCGTGGATCCCATTCCGGCCTATCCGCTGGCGCTGTTGTGGTCGGCGGGTGACCGGCATCCGGGATTGCGGCATTTGATCGAGCATGTCGCGGAGAGCTACAACCGGGATACCGCCGCCGCCTGCTGGGTTCCCGAACCCGATCAGGAGTTGTTCGGCGTGCCCGGTGTGGTGGCCGGTCCGTAGTGTCGGCCCGTGCCTCTACCATTCCCCGGGTGACCGGATACGATCCGCTCGACGCGTTCGAGCACCTCGACACCTCGACGTTGCCGCCGCGCCAGCAGCGGATTCTCGCCACGATTCGGGACTGGGTTCTGCGGTACGGGTATCCGCCGAATACGCGCGAGATCGGTGACGCGGTGGGTCTGCGGTCGGCGTCGTCGGTGTCCAAGCATCTGAAGAGCTTGGAGGAGCGTGGTTTTCTGCGCCGCGGCCGGACGGTGTCGCGTCCGATCGACGTGCGGATGTTCCTGCGGGCTCCGGTGCGGCGGGAGACGGCGGAGGATTCGGTGGCGGTGCCGGTGGTCGGCGATATCGCGGCGGGTGCTCCGATCCTGGCCGAGGAGCATGCCGACGACACGATGACGTTGCCGCGTGAGTTGGTCGGCCGTGGCACGGTGTTCGGGTTGCGGGTGCGTGGTGATTCGATGATCGACGCGGCGATCTGTGACGGCGACGTCGTGGTGGTGCGACAGCAGCACGAGGCGCATTCCGGTGAGATCGTGGCGGCGATGATCGAGGGAGAAGCGACGGTGAAGGTGTACCGGCGGCGTAGCGGTCATGTGTATCTCGAGCCGCGCAATCCGGCCTACGAGGTGATCGACGGTGACGAAGCGGTGGTGCTCGGCAAGGTCGTGTCGGTGATGCGGCGGGTCTGAGCTCGGTGCGCTTGCTCGGTGGGCGTCGCGTTGACCGGTGCAGGGGTCTGGACCGACAGGGGATCGCGGTGGTCGAGCAGGTCGGGGCCTTGCTTGTCCCAGTAGCCGCCCAGGTCGACGCGACGCGCGCTGCGATCAATGTTCGGGGGAGTTCGGGCCGTTCCCGCCGCGCGGCACTGCGGATCGATGCCTCGGTGGGGCGGCGAATTCTCGCAGGGCCGCGACCGCGGCGTTGTATCCGCTCATCCCGTGCGCTCCCGGCCCTGGCGGGACGGCGGCCGAGCAGATGAACATCCGGTTCGCCACATGATAGGGGCGCCTGGTGATGCGTGGTCCGCCGAAGACCAGCTGGCGGATGCTCTTGTCGCCGGTCAGGATGTCTCCGGCCACATAGTTGGGATTGTAGGCCTGCATGTCGATGGGGCCTACGACGGTGGTGGCGAGGATGCGGTCTCGGAACCCCGGTGCGAACCGCTCGACCGCGTCGAGCATTACTTCGGTGATGTCCTCCGAATACCCTTGTGGCACATGGGCATACATGTCGACCGGGTGCACGTTTCCTTGTGAGCGTGTTGGGTCGGCGAGGTACTGCTGTCCGACGATGATGAACGGTCGGTCGGAAAGCCGACCTCGATGCACAGCGCGTTCGGCGCGGACCACGTCAGCTGCGCTGCCGCAGATGTGCAGGCTTCCCGACTTCCTGGCGTGCGGGCTGGTCCACGGAATGCCGCCCGCTATGGCCAGGCTCATCTTGTATGCGGCGGGCCCGTGCCGGAAGCGCCGGTACGCCCGGGCGACCCGTGACGGCAGCCGGTCACCGGCGATGTCGGCGATAGCGGCCGGGGCAAGATCGAACATCACGAGGTCGGCCGGCGGCAGTCGGTCCAGCGACTCGACCCAGAACCCGGTCTCGATCTTTCCGCCCAGATCTCTCAGCGCCGCCGCCATGGCTTCGGTGATGGCGCGTGAGCCGCCCACCGCGACTGGCCACCCGTAGCGATGGCCCGCGGTGGTGATGCCGAGACCGATCGCCGCGGACAGGATCCGGTGCTGTGGTTGCCAGCCGTGCGCCATGTTCCCGGCGAACAACGCCCGTCCCCGCTCGGTCCGGAACAGCCGTCCGAGTGCGGCGGCGGGGATCAGGGTCGGGATGCCGAATCGGGCCAGCCGCAGCGGATGTGACGGTATCCGTAGGAGTGGTTGCATGACGTCCTTCGCCAGCAGTTCGTATCCAGCGGCGGGGTCGGCGAACAGGCGGCGCCAGATCGGCCCGTCCGGCCCGAGGCCCGCCGCGGTCTCTTCGACGGATTGATACAGCACTGCCGCTGTTCCGTCGTCGAGCGGGTGAACGCAGTCGATTTCCGGCCATGCCCATTTCAATCCGTAGCGGGCCATGTCGATTCCGGCGAAGAACGGTGAGCCGACGGCCATGGGGTGGGCCATGGCGCAGTGGTCGTGCAGCAGACCGGGGAGGGTCAGTTCGCCGGAGCGGGTGCCGCCGCCGATGGTGGCGGCACCTTCCAGCACGGTGACGTCGACCCCGTGCCGGGCCAGCGTCACGGCGGCAGCCAGTCCGTTCGGGCCGGAGCCGACCACGATCGCCGTGGTCATCGCGCACGCGCCGAGGGCAGATCCTGGGTGTCGTCGTGGTGGAGAGGATGAACCGGGAACAGATCGTCCGGCTCCGGCCATGGCTGGCGGGCAAGCATGTCCTCGACCAGTACGTAGCCCTCCTCGATGACGCCGGTTCTGGCATCGATGATGCGGTATGCCTGGCGTTGCCGGTGGATGGGCTGAGATTCGAGGACGACGACGCGAAGCTCGCCCTCCTCGAACTGGCAGCGCCGCTGCAGCGCTGTCAGCAGTTGTTCGTTGTGCAAGTGCCCTTCACCGAAGTTCCAGCCCAGCAGCGGGCCTGCGACAATCTCTCCGTCGCGGACGGCGTAGTCCTCCGGGTTGTCGACGGCGCGTGCGATGAGGCCGTTGAGTGCCCGGCCGTGGGTGTGCATCGATCGCCAGCCGAGCCCGGTCTGGATGAGGATGTCGGCGGTCTCGGGGCCGTACAGCTTGGTCAGCTGGGTGACCGGCAGCGCGGCGCTCATGGTGACGTGCTGCTCGAGTTTCAGCTCGGCGTCCCCGCGGAAACACCAGGCGCTTGTGGCCCAGTTGCCTGCGTAGTAGCGCATCGATGTCAGGAACGAAACCCATTGCGGCCGAATATGTCCCACGACCACGACAAGTGCGGAGAAGAGGATCATCGCGAGCACCAGCGGTGATCGAAGCTGCTGGACGTGGATGTAGCCGTAGTGTCCGAACAGGTAGAACAGGCTGAAGATGAAGAAGATGTTCCATTCCAGCGGCACGCCCATCGGGACGGTGGAGATGATGTGCAGGTGGAAAACGGCCATGAAGATGATCGCCGCCCAGGTCAGTGGGCCGCCGTGGCCGAGGAACACGAGGTAGGCGGGAACCAGGTATTCCACGACGGTGCCGCCGTGAGCCAGCAGAGCCGGGATACGTGACGGCCGCAGGTCCTGCGGTGGGTTGCGGTACATCTTGCGCTCGAGCCATCCGAGTCGCATGACGGGGCTGTTGCTCATCATGACGGCGACCACGTGCCCGAAGTGATGGTTGAGCTTGGACGTGGCCGCACCCCACCACAGTGCCAGCATGACCAGCTTGAATCCGATCACCATGTCGGCGAAGGGGACGAAGAACATCAGCAGCATCAACAGGTAGTGCTCGGGGCGTGCGGCCAGAAACACCGTCTTGTCTCGCAGCCCGAGCACGCAGAGGGCGATGACCAGAGCGACGACGACCATGGGATCGAGCAGGCCTACATGGCCGCCGTCCACCGGCGGAACGCCGCGACCGGAGGCGAGCAACGCCTGGATTCCGGATCCGAGGACGACCGCGTACAAGGCGACATCGATGAGCCCGCGCTCGTCACCACGGGTGAACGGCACCTTGCCCGGCCATGGCGGCAGCCGCAGGGTGCCGGGACGCAGGAAGTACAGCAGCCCGCCGAGTGGCGGCAGGAACCGCATGGTGAGCGGTCCGAATCCGCATCCGAGCCCGAGTATTTCGAACAGCAGAGTCCAGACGACGAGTTTCTGGTAGACGATCGGTTCGGTCCACCACGAGCTGATGTCGGTGAGCGCCCCGAGCCCGGGGGTCAGGGAGATCACCGCGGCCGCGCCGAGGACGTATAAGGCGCATTTGACGAGGTAGAGCAGGTAGACGGCAAGAGGCGTGCCGAAGCCGTGCTCGACCCAGTGCTCGGCAACGGTGCGCAGCCGTTCACCGCGCGGGCGGGTCTTCCATTCGGCGTAGTCGATGTTCGGAAGATCGGGTTTCGTGAATCCCATGGCAGGTGTCTTTCGAGAGGGAGAGGAGGGGATCAGAAGGTGGCATCGACCGAGCGGCGGCGCAGAATCCGCTTGTCGATCTTCCCGACGGGGTTCTTCGGGATCTCGTCTACGGTCACGATCAGCTCGGGAAGCTTGTAGGCGGCCAAAGACTTCCGCAGTAGCTCGAGAATCTGTTCCGGCTCGACCGCGGCACCGTCGCGATAGGACACGAAGGCGATGGGCACTTCGCCGTAGACCGGGTGCGGTCGACCGATCACGGCGGCCTCGAGCACCTGTGGGTGGGTGTAGATCGCGGACTCGATCTCCTTGGGATAGATGTTCTCTCCGCCGCGGATGATCATGTCCTTGATGCGGTCGACCAGGGTGAGGTAGCCGTCGGCGTCCATGCGACCGATGTCTCCGGTGTGCAGCCAGCCATCGACGATCACCTTGGCCGTTTCCTCCGGCCGGCCCAGATATCCCCGCATCACGGTCGGGCCTTTGACCACGACCTCGCCCACCGATCCGGCGCTGAGGAAATTGCCGTCGCTGTCGACGATGGCGATCTCTTGGCCCGGCAGCGCGAGACCGACGGTGCCGGGTTTGCGGACACCGTCGAGTGGATTGCCCGTGCTCGCGCACGTCCCCTCCGACAGGCCATAGCCTTCGTAGATCGGGATTCCGTAGCGCTCCTCGAATCGGGTGAGCAGTTCGACCGGCATCGGAGCCGCACCGCAGAGCGCGAACCGGACCGAGGAGGTGTCGGGCCGGATCTCCGCCGGCAGCGCCGACAGCATGGCGTAGATGGCGGGCACCGCGGAGAAATAGGTCGGCCGCGCCGCCTCCACCCTGTCGAAAAAGGTCCGCGGCGAGAACCGGCCCGCGACTGTGGCCCGGCCGCCGGCGAGCAGCGGCGACAGCACGCTGACCACGATGCCGTTGACGTGGAACAGCGGCAGGATCAGCAGACTGTGGTCCTCGGCGGTCAACCGCATACCCGCGACCATCGTCTCGGCCATCACCATGATGTTCGCGTGCGTCAACTCGACGCCCTTGGGACGTCCGGTGGTACCGCTGGTGTAGATGATCAACGCGAGCGCGTCGTTGGAGAACTCGGTCGCTTCCGCGGCGCCGCCGCGGCCTTCGTGCCGATTCAGCTCCGCCAGCGCAATTCGCTGCGGTTGATCGGCCTGGCCGGCCTCGCGTTCGTCAGCGCAGACAAGGACGCGAGCGCGGGAATCGGCCAGCTGATAGTCGGACTCGGCCGCGGTCGACGACGGGTCGATCGGCGTCGCCGCGGCGCCCAGCCGCCAAGCCGCGAACAATGTCACGATCAATTCGAGCCGGTTCGGCAACATCACGGCCACGACATCGCCGACACCGATCCCCGCCTCCGACAACCGATCGGCGTACTTCCGCACGAAGTCGAGGAACTCGGCGTTGGTGATACTTCCCGAGTTGTCGTCGGCAAGACACGGGTTGGTGGGGAAGCCTCCGGCACGTATATCCGGCAGGGCAGCGAAGTGCATGTCGATCTCCTTGCTAACTCGGCAGCTCACTTGCGTGAACGCCACGTTAGGAAGGAGATGTGACCTGGACCATATTGTGAGCGCATGAAGATAGCGGGAGGGATCGTGCGCCGCGCACGACGGATGTCTCGGTCACCCCACGGGCTGCAGCACGGTCGACCCCAGCCATCGGCAGGCCAGCAGGGCGACCTCGACCTCCAGTCGTCGCTCCCGAAGTGAATGTCCCAGTACCGCCTCCGCCTTACGGATCCGGTACTGGACGGTGTTGCGGTGCAGCACCAGCCGCTCTGCTGTTGTCTGGAAGCTGCCGTTCGTCTCCAGGAAGACACGCGCGGTCTCGCGGAGTTGCGCCGTGGCATCGTCATCACGCGCAAGCGACCCGAGAATTTCGCTGATCCATGCCCGGGTGGCGGTCAGGTCCGAGCACATCAGCGCGATCGGCCCGAGCTGAGCCGAACAAGACATCGACGCACGCTGCGGTGCCGGTGCGGACATCGCGACGACCTGCGCTTGTGCCGCCTGGCGATGGGTCAGCCGGAAGCCTTCCAGTCCGGTGGCAGGTCTGCCCACCGCTGCCCATGTCTGCTCCGGAGTGCGCACCGCGGCGGGATCGACATCCAGTTCCGGTTGCGGGAGCCACGCCCACAGGGTCGATTCGTCGGCCGGGATCAGCAGCGGTGGTCCTTGGCAGGACAACTGATCGGCGATGGCCGTCGCCACTTGTTTGGCCGCGCGCAGTTGATCGGCGCCCGCGTCGGACCAAATGACCATGCCGAGGTGGGTTCGGTCGAGCCGATATCCCAGTGTGCGCTCGCTGTCATCCGGGTCGACGCGCTGTCCGGACAGGATCGAGCGCACCCTCGCGGTACGGACGGCCATCTGGTTCTGCAGCCACCGGTCCCGCTCGTCCTGGTAGGCGGTCACGACTTGTTGGGAGACCCGATCGATATAGGCGAACGAGCGGTCGGTCATCTCGGCCACTGCGGAGGTGATCAGGGCGACGTCGTTGGTCGCCGCGGTGAGCTCGCCGAGCATGTGGTCGTTGAACAGTCGCTGCCCGATGCGGTAGGCCCGCAGCAGGGCGGCGATCGAAGTGCCGCGCTGGGCCATGCGCCGGGCGTATTCCAATGCCTCCGTGGGAGCTTCGAGTTCGTCGATGTCGAGCCCCAGTTCGTAGATATGCAACGCGATCACGACGTTGCCGGTGACGCTGGCCCGCAGTAGTGACTCCACGCGGCTGTCGCCGCGCAGCTCCGGCTCGATGTGGAGCATCTGCTCCGTCAAACGTTCGGACAAGCCGAGCGCATGTCGGCTCAGTTCTCCCGCGATCCTCGCGAGCAGTTCCGCGGCGTCGCTCCGCATGATCATCCTGACCGCTTCACGATCGAGCGGACTCCGGGGGGCTCGACCTTCGACCGCCCACGATCCGCAGCGCGAGGTCCGCGTAATAGTCGCCGATGTCCTCCGGTGACCAGGAGCCACCCTCGTGGTACCAGCGCGCGATATCTATTCCCAGCGAAAGCAGAGCGGCCGCGGCCATATGGGTATTCGAGTTCTCGAACACCCCCGCGGCCGCCCCGCGCTCGATCAAGCACCGGACCTCGCCCTCGATCGCACGCCGGATTGCCTTGATCTCCTGTTGATGTTCTGGGCTCAGTGCGGCGAGCTCATAATTGATGATTCGGGCGACGGTGTGGGAGCGGGCGTGATGGATCGTGAACTCCCGCATCACGGCGATCAGTTGCTCGGCGGGGTCTTGTGCCGAAACGATGGCAGTGCGGACGCGCTCCAGGGTCTCCAGGTGACCGGCGCGTGAGATCTGGTAGAGCAACTCTTCCTTGGAACGGTGATACACGTAGATCGTCCCCGTGCTCACCCCGGCGATCGATGTGATGTCGCGGGTGGTCGACCCGTGGAAGCCGCGTTCAGCGAAGGCCACCACCGCGGCGTCGAGCAGCCGCGCTCGGGTCTGATCCGCGCGCGATAGGTCCTCTGTATCGGTCACCTGGACAGTATGGCTCTACACAACGAGCACGAGTTTGCCGGTATCGGCACCTGTGAGCAGCATGTTCAGTGCATTCAGCTTTCTCACGCGGGCAGCCCGACGAGGTCCGCCAGCAATCTCCGATGGTGGCCGGGACTTCCCAGTCCTATCTGGTCGGCCTTCGCGCGTTTGAGGTACAGGTGTGCCGGGTGCTCCCAGGTCATGCCGATCCCGCCGTGCAATTGGATGGCCTCCTCGGCGGCCCGCACCGCGATATCGCTGCAATAGGACGCCGCGACGGCGGTGGCGATCACGCTGTCGGGGTCGTCGGCCGCGTATGTTCCCGCCGCATACCGCGCGGCGGCCGAGGCCGACTCGACCTCGACGTACAGGTCGGCGAGGCGGTGCTTGATCGCCTGGAATCCGCCGACCACCCGGCCGAATTGGCGTCGCAGCTTCAGATACTCGACGGTTGTCTCCAGGCACCAGGCGGCGATTCCGGCTTGCTCGGACGCGAGGAGTGCGGCGCCGAGTGTCAAGCCGGATTGGATAGCTGCCCAACCGGATTCGGCGGCGACGACGACCCGGCCCGGCACGGAGTCGACAGCGACGTCAGCCAGCGGGCGGGTCATATCCAGGGAGACCACCGGCTTGATCTGCGCCGCGGCGGCCGTCAACGCGTGCACCTCCGTGCCGTCGGCCGTCTCGACGGCGGCCAGCAGCACATCGGCGTCGAGCGCGCCGGCGACGCTGGTAACCAGTCCGGACAGCCTGCCCTGCGCATCAGCCGTCAAGGTCGGGATGTGCGTCGCGAGCGCGGTGGAGAACGGCGTCAGCAGCGCTGCGCTGCAACTACCGTCGCCGAGTCGACCGACCAGCGTGGAGTCGCCCGCGAGCAGGACGGTCGAGGCAATGACGCTGCTGGTCAGAAATGGGACCGGTGCGACGAACCGTCCGAACTCCTCGAGGACGACGGCGGCGTCACGGGCCGTACCGCCCGCTCCGCCGCGGTCCTCGGGGATGAGGAGACCAGCGAGCCCGAGGTCGTCGGTGATCGATGTCCACAGCGTCCGGGTCAGTGTCCGATCGCCGTCGTAGGCCCGCGCGACCGCGGACGGGTCGCATCGGGTGGTGAGCAGGTCACGCACCGCGCTGCGCAAGGAGGTCTCGACATCGGTATCGAGCAGCAGGATGTCGCTCATCGGCTCAGGTCCTTCCAGGCGATGTCCTTGTCCGCACGGGGTTCACCGGGCAGCCCGAGGACCCGTTCGGCGATGATGTTGCGCAGGATTTCGGAGGTTCCGCCCTCGATAGAATTGCCTTTGGCCCTCAGGAAGCGGTAACCGGCGCCACGACCGGCGAAATCGACCCGGTCGGGGCGCACCATCGTCCAATCGTCGTATCGCAGGCCGTCCTCGCCGTGCAGTTCGACCTCCAATCCGGCAACCTGCTGGTTGACTCGGGCGAACGACAGCTTGACGGCGGAGGTTTCCGGCCCGGGCTGGCCGCCGGCCACCTGCTGACGCAGCCGGGTCGCCGCCAGCCGGGAGACCTCGGCATCCACCCACGATCGCAACAGCCGGTGGTGCAATTCGGGGGTGCGCTTTTCCGGGAATTCGCGCCAGAGGCCGGCGGCGGCGCCCAGCACTCCGCTCTCGCGGGGGAGCGCGCGCCCCCCGATCGAGACGCGCTCATTGTTCAAAGTGGTGGTTGCGACTCGCCAGCCTTCTCCTTCCTTGCCGAGGCGGTGCGTGTCGGGGATCCGAACGTCGGTCAGGAAGACTTCGTTGAATTCCGCTTCGCCGGTGATCTGCCGCAGCGGCCGCACCTCGACTCCGGGTGCGGTCATATCGCAGATGAAGTAGGTCAGCCCCGCATGCTTGGGCCGGCTGGGATCGGTGCGTGCCACGAGGATCGCCAATTGCGCTTTGTGCGCGACCGAAGTCCACACTTTCTGCCCGTTGACGACCCAGTCACCGCCGTCACGCACTGCTCTGGTGGCGATCGCGGCCAGGTCCGAGCCTGCCCCCGGTTCACTGAACAGCTGGCACCAGATCTCCTCCCCGCTCCACAGCGGACGCAGGAAGCGCTGCCGTTGTTCCGTCGTGCCGTGGGCGAGGATCGTCGGCGCGGCCATACCCAGACCGATACCGTTGATCGCCGCGTTGTTGTCCGGAGATCCGGCCTGCTCGAACAGGGCGTCGACGAACGGTTGCAGTTCCCGGTCGACGGCCCGGCCACCGAGCCCGATCGGAAAGTGAACCCAGGCCAGGCCCGCGTCGAACCTGGCGCGGTGAAAGGTCACGGCATCGGTGGTGGCCGGATCGTGCTTTTCGAGTACGGCTTCCACCCCGCGCCGCAGATCGTCGCGGACCGCGTCGGGTCGAGTCATCTGTCATCCTTCTGATCGGCCGTCACGGCACCAGCACCGCGACCGTCTCGGCCACACACGCGGGCTTGTCCGAGCCGTCGAGTTCCACGGTCACTCGGAGCACTGCTTGCGACCCGATCGTGCCCGGCGCGAGCGAGACCAGTTCGACACCGGCTCGGACCCGGGATCCGGCCGGGACCGGAGTGGGGAATCGGACCTTGTTGGTGCCGTAGTTGACACCCATGGACAGGCCCCGCACGGCGTATACCTGACCGGCCAGCATCGGCACCATCGAGAGGGTGAGAAACCCGTGTGCGACGGTGGTGCCGAACGGTCCGGCGGCGGCTTTCGCGGGATCCACATGGATCCATTGGTGATCCCCGGTAGCTTCGGCGAAGCGATCGATCTGTTCCTGGGTCACCGTGTGCCAATCGCTGTATCCGAGGTGGGTGCCGACCGCGGCCTCCAGCTCGGACAGGCCCTGGAATATCTGCACAGCTCTCCTTCCTCCGTTCAGTTCCGTGGGCCGCCGGCCACGTAGATCACCTGGCCGGACACGAAGCCGGCCCCCTCGCTCACCAGGAACGACACGGTGTGCGCGATGTCGGCGGGAGTGCCGGTACGGGCAACCGGAATCTGGGCGGCCATCGCCGCCTTGAGGTCCTCGAAGGAGATGTTCATCCGGGCGGCCGTGGCCGCGGTCATCTCCGTCTCGATGAAACCAGGGGCGACCGCGTTCGCGGTGACGCCGAACTTGCCGAGTTCGAGTGCGAGTGTCTTGGTGAATCCCTGCAGCCCGGCCTTGGCGGCCGCGTAGTTGGCCTGGCCACGGTTGCCGAGCGCCGAGGTGCTGGACAGGTTGACGATGCGACCCCACTTCTGCTCGATCATGTGCGCCTGCGCTGCCCGGGCCAGCAGGAACGAACCGCGCAGGTGCACGTTCATGACGGCATCCCAGTCGTCGGCACTCATCTTGAACAGCAGATTGTCACGCAGGATCCCGGCGTTGTTGACCAGCACCGTCGGTGCGCCGAGCGCGGCGGCCACGCGATCGACCGCCTGGGTGACCGCGGCCTCGTCGGAAACATCGACACCGACCGCGAGCGCGCGTCCACCGGCTGCCTCGATGTCGTCGACGACCGTCTTGCAGGCGGCCTCGTCCAAGTCGAGCACGGCTACTGCCATACCGTCGGCGGCCAGCCGCCGGGCGACAGCGGCGCCGATTCCGCGAGCCGCGCCGGTGACGATGGCGGTCCGCTGTGTCGGATCGGTCATGAATACTCCTCGAAGATGTGATTGCGGTGGAATTGCTGAGTTCAGGGGGTGTAGACCACGCGACCGACGGTCTTGCCGTCCGCGAGTCGCTGCACGGCGTCGGCGACCTCCGCCAGTCCCAGCCGCGCGCCGACCAGAGGACGGATCGCGCCGTCGGCGGCAAGTGCGGTCAGCGCGCGATGGCATTCGGCGACGGCGCCCGGGTCCTGGGTGTTGTACAAACCCCAGTGCAGGCCGAGGATCGAATAGTTCTTGACCAGCGCATGATTCAATGCCGGTGCTTGGATCTCGCCGCCGGCGAATCCGACGACCACGATGCGGCCCTCGAAGGCGACGCATTTCGTGGACCGTTGGTACACCTCGCCGCCGACCGGGTCGTAGATCACGTCGGCGCCACGACCGCCGGTTACGTCCTTCACAACGTCGACGAAGTCCAGCTGATGCCGATCGATGACCACGTCGGCGCCCAGATCCTCGGCGTAGGAGGCTTTTTCGGCGCCACCGACAACTCCGATCACCCGGGCGCCCGCGGCCTTGCCGAGCTGGATCGCGGCGCTGCCCACGCCACCTGCCGCGGCATGCACCAGGAGGGTCTCGCCCGCGGTCAATCCGGCGCGCCGATGCAATCCGAACCAGCCGGTCTGGTAGCCGATGAACAGCGAAGCCGCCTCCGCGTCATCCAACGACGGCGGCGCTGGGAAGGTCTGGGCGGCCTCCAGCACGGCGAATTCCGCGAAACCACCGTGCGGCAGCGCCGCGCCTCCGAGCACCCGGTCACCGGCAGCGATCCCGGCCACGTCGGCACCGACCGCCACCACTTCGCCACACAACTCGACGCCGGGCGTGAACGGCAACGGCGGCCGGACCTGATAGAGGCCGCGGCACATCAGTACATCGGGAAAGTTCGCCGCGGCGCCGCGGACCCGCACGACAACCTGGCTTGGGCCGGGCTCGGGAACTTCCACCTCCTCCAGCCGCAGCACCGTGCCCGGTTCGCCCAGCTCATGGACTCGCCACGCTTTCATCCGCGCCATGTCAGATTCCGCCTGTCAGCGTGACGCCGCCGTCCACGACCAGCAATTGCCCCGTCAGCCAGCTCGCGTCGTCGGAGAGCAGAAACGCCACCACACTGCCGATGTCCTCGGGCACGCCGAGCCGCTTCAGCGGGTACGCCGCGGCGACCTCGTCCTCCCTGCCGTCGTAGAGAGCAGTGGCGAACTTCGTCTTCACCACCGCCGGGGCGACGGCGTTGACCCGTAGGTTCGGGCCGAGTTCGACCGCGAGTTCCTGAGTGATGTGCGTGAGCATCGCCTTGCTCGAACCGTAGAAGCCGATGCCCGGCGCCGGCTTGAGACCTGCGACCGACGACACGTTCACGATCGCGCCGCCGAAGTCCTTCATCCAGGCCCGATACGCCTGCTGCACCCACGACAGCGCGGCCAGGCAGTTGACCTCGACTATCTTGCGGGCCACGTCCAACGGCAGATCGACCATCGGCCCGAACGCCGGGTTGATGCCGGTGTTGTTGACGAGGAGGTCGGCGCTACCGAACGTGTCGATCGCGCGAGCGACGGTCTCCGCCTGGTGCTCGACGTCATCGGCACGGCCCGCGACGGCCAGCGCGCGGTCCGGCCCGCCCAGTGCTTCCACCGCTTCGTCGAGCGCGTCCTGTTTGCGGGCGGTGATCACGACTCGCGCCCCCTCGTCCACCAAACGCTGCGCGATGCCGAGCCCGATGCCCCGGCTCGCACCGGTGACTATCGCTGTCTTGCCTTCGAATCTGTTCATCATTGAATCCCTTTCGCGGAGTCAGCGGTTACGACAGGCGCTCCAGCACCATCGCCATGCCCTGACCGCCGCCGACGCACATCGTTTCCAAACCGATCTGCTTGTCGTGGAACTGCAGGGAGTTGATCAGGGTGCTGGTGATGCGGGCGCCGGTCATGCCGAATGGGTGACCCACCGCGATCGAGCCGCCGTTGATGTTGAGCTTGTCGAAGTCGACGCCCAGCTCCCGCGCCGAGGGGATGACCTGGGCGGCGAAGGCTTCGTTGATTTCGACCAGGTCGATGTCATCGATGGTCATCCCGGCCCGGGCCAGCGCCTGCTTGGACGCCTCCACCGGCCCCAGGCCCATGATCTCCGGCGACAGCGCGCTGACTCCGGTCGCGACGATCCGAGCCAGTGGCGTCAGGCCGAGTTCGGCGGCCTTGGTGTCCGACATGATGACGACCGCGGCGGCGCCGTCGTTGAGCGGGCAGCAGTTTGCGGCCGTCACCGTCCCGTCTGGCCGGAACACCGGCTTCAGTTCGGCGACCTTCTCCAGGGTGACTCCAGGCCGCGGGCCATCGTCGTGCGAGACGACACTGCCGTCGGGCAGGGTGATCGCGGTGATGTCGCGCTCCCAGAATCCGTTGGCGAGGGCGGCCTCGGCGAGGTTCTGGCTGCGGACACCGAAAGCGTCCTGTTCGGCACGGCTCACACCGCACAGTTGCGCCACGTTCTCCGCGGTCTGCCCCATCGCGATATAGACGTCCGGCAGTAGATCCTCGGTGCGCGGGTCGGTCCAGGCCTCGCCGCCCGCAGCGAATTTCGCCGTACGGCGCACCGCGTCGGCGAATACGGGGTTCTCGGTGCCGGGCAGGCCGTCGGCACTGCCCGTGACGTAGCGGCTCACGGTCTCCACGCCGGCCGAGATGAAGACGTCTCCCTCGCCGGCCCGGATGGCGTGTAGCGCCATGCGGGTCGTCTGCAAACTGGACGAGCAGTACCGGTTGACCGTTGTGCCGGGCACCCGATCCAGGCCCGCCAGAATCGCCACGACTCGAGCGAGGTTGAAGCCCGACTCACCGGCGGGCTGGCCACACCCGAGCATCAAGTCGTCGATGCCGTTCGGACTGAGGGCAGGCACCTTCGCCAGCGCGGCCCGGACGATCTGCGCCCCCAAGTCGTCGGGGCGGAGATCCCGCAACGAGCCCTTGCCTGCGCGACCGATCGGCGAGCGGGCGACAGAGACGATGACGGCTTCGGGCATGACTGTGAACCTTCCAGCAAGTAACTGAGCGCTTGTTAACCTATCGACACCATGCTGGACGGACCGTCGATGGTCAATACGTCACAGTGAATTGGGACTGTGACACAGGGCACAAGACGGCGCGGTCGCTCAGCAGACGGCTTGCGTCCGACGCAGCAGCCATCATTGGATGAGTACAGCGACGATCGAATGGATAGCCTTGTGGGGCAACGGATCCCCGGCCCTGTGCGGCAGCGGATCCGGCGGGACCTTCACCACCCGATTCTGAGGTGCGCCGCCCCCGAGCGCGGCGGTACGGCCGCGCTCGGTGCGGTTGTGCCTCTGCTGGTCGCCACCATCGATGGGGGTCGGGACCTGTCGTCGATGTGCGGGATACCGGCCGACAGCTCCTATCGTCTGCTGCCGGCCCGACGGCTCCGCCTCATTTCAGGTGCCGGGCGAAGAATCGGATCCCTTCGTCCGCCCGAGCGGCCGCACCGCGAAACCCGATGAGGCAGGTGGCGAAGCTGAGCATCAACCCGGTGGAGTCGGTGTTTGCCTGGGAACAGTGCCCGCGCTCGCCGAGGGCCTGGACCGGACACGCGTTGCCGGCCAGGGCCGAATCAGCTGGACGCGCGTAGCGTCGATTCGCTCACTCGGCAGAGCGCTCGGGGAACTGCGTTTTCACCGTGTGGAGGTCTCCGGCCCGAGCCCGGACGGGCGCTGGGTTCGCGTGGCTTCCGCTCGAGGTGCTGGGCCGGTGAGTCCCCCGGTCCTGCGCATTCCGAGGAACATCGAGGCCAGGCCGAGCAGCACGGCGACGGCGCCGGTGACGACGTTGTTCCAGATCGTCGAGGTGGTGTCGACGTTGCCGCTGACGATCCAGGGGGCGACGATCGTCCAGAGGCCGATCAGGGGAGCGGCCCAGACGATGCCGTGCGTCCGGCCGTACACCGAGGCGAACCCGAGTGCGAGCATGGCCAGAGCGATGCCGACGACGAGGTTGTTGACGGTCAATGTGGAGAGTCCGTTGAACCCGACGACCCAGGGGGAAATCGCGAGGTAGAGCCCGGTCAGGAACATCAGGCCGGTGACCGCTTGGGCGTCGGGTGCCTCGGAGGCGCGCTCGTACTTCTCCCGCAATTCCACGATGTCGGGATGCCGGCTCATCATGGTTTCACTACTCATGTTTCCACCACCCTTCGGACGTAGTGGCGTATCGAAGCTCTCCCGAGCCGGGCGGCTCACGATCGGTTCAGGAACGCGACCCGTCCTGATCGCCGCTCACTTATATCATCCTGTGATAATATCACTCCATGATGGAAGGGTCGATGTCCTCATCGGGCCACCTCACCGACCAGGAATACACGCGGCTGCTGGCGTTTCGTACCGTGCTGCGCCAGCTGCTGCGCTGGAGTGAGCGTGGGGCGGCCGAAGTGGGACTCACCGACACCCAGCACCAACTCCTGCTGGCGATCCGAGGACACTCCCACCCCGGCGGGCCGAGCATCGGGGAGGTCGCCGGTTACCTGTCCGCCCGCCACCACAGCGTGGTGCAGCTGATCGATCGCACCGAGCAACTCGGCCTCGTCACTCGGAAACGAGGGCAGGGCACCGACCGTCGCGTCGTACACCTCACGCTGACCGAGGCAGGCAAGGAAACGTTGGCCTTGCTCAGCGCCACACATCGGGAAGAACTGGAGCGACTGACTCCCCTCATCGGCGCGCTGGACGATCTCCCCGCCGTAGGGTGAGCGTTGCTCGGTCCGGGTAGGGCCACTTGAGCCGGGATCACCTCGCGATCCGCTCTGGTGGGCCGGGTGCGCCGAGAAGGGTGCGCCCCTCAGCGGCCGAGCAAAGCGCCTGCCCCGTGCGGATTTCGCCCGTCCATGCCCGCATCGTGCCTGATGGGGTTGGTGCGGCAGGAGTGGGAGGACCCGCGCGCGGTTCAGGATCGCGGAAAGCGGATGCGTGGCCCGCGACGCTATCGGGCGGTCTGGGCTGCACCGAACTGCCACTCTCTCGCCTCCCACTGACGGCATTCTTCGCTGACTCTCCAGTCGCCGAACTCAATGCCCAGGGTGTGCTCGCGGATGACGAATTCGAAGCTGAGAAGGCCAGAATCCTCGAATCGTGAGGAAGCTCCTTACATGCCACTGTCCGCCTGTAGAAGGGCGGTGGGTCTCCCAGCAATGGTGCGGGGAGTCGCCGCTCCGACCACAGCTGACCCGTACCGAGCATGCCGTTGTCATCGTTGCGGACAACGACCAGGAAGACCGGGTTCAGCCGTCTCCGCCGATGCCGACGAGTGCGGTTCGCAGGCGGTCGGTGTCCGTCGCGGTCCATCCGGGCGGCGAGAGGATCGCGCTCCAGGCGTCGGCGATATCGACGACGTAGGTGTGTCCATGTCCGTCGGGGACGTTGGTCGACACCGCCATGTCGGCCGCGACCTGGAGAAACGTCACGAACGGGTACCAGCGGGTACTGTCGAGCACATCGTCGCCACGTTCCTCCCGAAGCCAATCCGGCTCATTCAGCAGCAGTTTCGGTGACCACCAGACGATCGGATCGGAGGCGTGCTGCAGATAGACCATCCGTGGCCGTCCCCATGGGGCATCGGGGCGTGCCAGATCCTCGGGCGTCTGCGCGCCGAAGCGGACAGTCCGGCCGTTCTCATAGATGGGCAACCGCTCCGGTGAGCCCGGATCCCGGTTTGTTGTGACGTCGGTCCATATCCGGTTGGCATTGGGCGGTCCGGTGAACAGCACGCCATCGGTCCGCATCTCGACGTCGTCGACGCCACCGAAAGCGCTTTCGCCTCCGAAAGAGCCGAGGCTCTCCCCCATCACGACGAGTTTCGGGCGAGACTCCCGCGGCAGCTTCTTCCACTTGTCGTACACCGCCCCGAACTGCGCCTCTCCGGCCTGGCGGGCCCGTTCCTTGTCCACCAGGAAGGACAGCCAACTCGGCAGATAGGAATACTGAAGCCCCACGATCGCGGTGTCACCGCTGTACATGTATTCCAGCGAAGAAGCCAGACTTTCGTTGATCCATCCGGTACCGGTGGTGACCGCCACGGCGACCACGGCACGGTCGAACCCGCCGGCACGTTCGAGCTCGTCAGCTGCCAGTTCGGCATTCTCCCGAATGGAGTCACCGCCGCTGGCCAGCCCCGCGTAGGCACGGATCGGCTCCACCGCGGGTCGACCACCGTGAAACGCGGACAATTCCTCGACCGTCGGGCCGCGCGAGATGAACGCACGACCTTGACGTCCCAGGGAATCCCAGGAAACCAGTGAGCCAGGACCACCCGAACGTAGCGGCGAGGCCGGCGGGGCATCCCCCGCCTTGGTTTCCTGATTGAGGGACGCGAACGAATCATTGAGCGCGGACATGATCACGCGCACCGCTGCCCCGTTGACGATCGTCACCAGAAGCGCCACCGCGAGCACCCCGATGACGGTCGCCGAGAACCGCCGCGGCACCACTCGACCGACTTTGCGCTCGACCCAGAGCACCGCGTGTAACAGCACCCGTGCGAGCGCGACCAACCCGATGTACAGCGTGGCCGCCAACACCACTATGAGGACATAACCCCACCAGGGGAAGTGGGCGGCGTTCATGAGTTCGCGCAGCTGCGATTGCCAGTTGCCGAACCACACGAGCATCGCTGTGGTTCCGAGCGACGCGATCACCACGGCCGTCCGTCGTACGACTGTCTTCACCGGGGGAGGCGGCTCCCGCTGGACCAGGTAGCGAACGAATTTCGACGCGAAAAACCCTAAGCAATAGCCAATTGCCGCCGATATGCCGGTAACCAGTCCTTGGAAGAATGGCCCGCGCGGAAGAAGGGTGGGAGTCAAGGAGAGCCACGCGAACAGCACCGCGACAACCAGCCCGCCGAACGCATATCGGCCTGGCAGCCAGCGACGACGCTCGTTCGAGCGAACTGAACCAGATTGACGGCCAGCTACACCGTCGGCCACCTCGGTTGGCACACGGCAAGCCTAGCCGCAGGATCGGTATTGCTGGGCAGTTGCGAGCGTCGAAGACTCGCGTCGCCTCCGTTAGACGAAGCTACGGTGTCGGCGCCGTTCGGCGGACCAGGCATCCGGCGTCGCATCCTGGGCCCTGCCCCGCAACCGATGCCTGGGACCGCATATCCCCGGCTCCGTGTTCGCCGCGAACCGTCCGTCGCGCGGGTCGACGGCATTACGCGGTCGCGGAAGCGTGCCGGGGAAATGAACGGCGCTGTGTCGAACCCAGCTCTACGCTGACCCACCTGGACTCGAACCGGTTGAATCGTCGGCGACGGTTGTCAAGGTCAGGGCGTCGAAGGGCCTCTACGACGTCGTCGCTGTTGTGGATCTGCACGGGGACCCGTGTGACGCTCCGCCGTTGCCGCGGGTCGGAGAACAGGTGCGCTGCGTGCGCTCGCGTGTCACGTCGACCAGCTGGCCTCGGCAAGTCGGTGCAGCGCTCTGCGCACAATGGCGCACTGGGCGTCGTGGGCTCGGCGCGGCTGTAGACCACGCCGGCGAGGGTCGGCACCGATTTCCAGACCGGTTCGCCGGTCTGCTCATACGTCTTGGCGTCCTCGGCGAGTGCAGCGTGCTCGCGGCAAGGCTTGGCGGGCATATCCGTCTACCTCGTGACCGGCGCCGGGTTTCATCGGCGCGAACTATGTGCACCACCCGCTGGAGTGGGAGCCGGACGCCGAGGTGGTGGCGGTGGACTACATCGGCTTCGCCAGCAATCTGGCGAACCTCGATGCGGTGATCGTCGGCATCGGCCGGATTTCGTGGTGAATTTCGCGGCGGAGTCGCATAACGATCGCGCGATTCTGGGTCCTCGTCGTTCCGGTGGAGTGGTTCTACCGGCCCGAGCGGCCCGCGCGGGGCTGACCCGAGCCGAGCGTCGGTCGCCGGATGCGCGAGGCTGGGTACCGGTGACCCGGGTGCCATTCGGCCTTCGTCAGCAGCGGCTCGGTGACGCGCGGCACCGTAGGTCGCAGCGCGGGAGGTGGATCGGATCGAGGTGGCCTCGAAGGGCGTCGATCATCGGGAGGGAAGTTTGTGGCGGAGATCGCGGAGTGGGCGCGGCAGCGGCCGTGGGGGGTGCGGCTGGAGTGGGGGCTGGCCGGTGCGCTGGCGCTGGGGCCGGGGAGCGCGTGTGTGGTGGTCATCGACGTCCTGTCGTTCACGACGTCGGTGTCGGTCGCGGTCGAAGCCGGGACGCGAGTGCTGCCCTATCCGTGGCGGGACGGCGGTGCGGCGGAGTTCGCCGCGCGGCACGGCGCGGAGCTGGCGGTGGGGCGGCGGGCGGTATCGGAGCGGCAGCCGTGGTCGCTGTCTCCGGCGGCGTTGCGGTGCGCGCCGGTCGCCGAGCGGCTCGTGTTGCCCTCGCCCAATGGTTCGGCCATCTCCGCGGCCGTCAGCGGTGTGCCGGTGGTCGCGGCGTGCCTGCGCAACGCGAGCGCGGTCGCTCGCTGGATCGCCGGGCGAGGATGGGGAAGCGCGCGCCAGCCGGTCGCCGTGATCGCGGCAGGTGAGCATTGGCCCGGCCGCGACGGGCTGCGGCCAGCGGTGGAGGACTGGCTCGGTACGGGGGCGGTCGCCGCGGCACTGGCGCGCAGCGCAGCCGGGCCGCTGTCTCCGGAAGCGCACGCCGCCGCGGTGGCGTACGGCGGGATCGCCGATGTGGCGGCGCTGATCCGGGACTGCGCCTCCGGCCGCGAACTCGCCGAGGGCGGGTTCGCGCAGGATGTCGCGGCGGCCACCGAACTCGACAGCAGCGGGGTGGTGCCGGTGCTGACCGATGGGGCGTTCGTCGACGCCGCGCGGTGAGCGCGGCCTGGCGCTAGCGGTGGGGGCCGATCAGCCCGATCGCGGATTCGACTGCCACGTCGATGATGTCCGCGATGTCGTCGCCGTCTTCCACGGTGGTGGCGATGAGTTCGCGGAAGCCGCCGAAGAGGATGGTCGCCACTTGGCGGGAGGGCGGCCGTAGTCCGGCGGCCGCGAATTCGGGTGTGTCGGCGAGCTTCTGGATGAGCGCCACGAACGACTCGCCGACCTCGCGCTGCAACTGGCGCGTGTCGTCACCGAGGGCGGGAACGACACGGATCCAGCTGAGAGTGAGGGATGGCTCTTGCTGGGCGGTGCGTATCCACTCTTCGATGGCTTGGCGCACCTGGGTGCGCCAAGCCATGTGCGGGTCGACCGCGGCATCGATCCGCTGGATCATGTCCTTGTGGTGCTCGCTCAGCAGGGCGATGAAGCAGTCCTGTTTGCTGGTGAAGTGCTCGTAGAAGGTGCGGCGCGAGGTGCGGGCATAACGAACCACGTCGGCGACGGTCGAGTCCTGGTAGCCGCGTTCGCGCACGGCGGCGGCCATGGCGTCGAGCAGGCGGCGGCGGAACCCCGAATCCGTGCCGTTGTCGGCGGAGGTGCGGGGTACGGGCGCGGCGCGGGTCACGAGAATCAGGTTAGTTACTCCTTTCGGTTCGTCGCGTCCGGCCCGAGTCCGCGGCCGGATGTCAGGCCGTGGATTGCCCGGAATCGTGTGCCGATGCCATCGCCTGGTCGTCGTCGGAGGGTGAGCCGCCGCGGGTGAAGCGGATGGTGCCGTCATCGATGCGGCCGTAGCGGA
Source organism: Nocardia sp. NPDC051911 (assembly GCF_040681035.1). Classification (NCBI taxonomy): domain Bacteria; kingdom Bacillati; phylum Actinomycetota; class Actinomycetes; order Mycobacteriales; family Nocardiaceae; genus Nocardia; species Nocardia sp. NPDC051911. The sequence continues at coordinate 196,287 of NZ_JBFAXY010000005.1, read as the reverse complement.
GGGTGAGCACGTCGTGGGCGTAGCTCATGCCCAGCCGCCACGGAGCCCGCGAACCCGCTTTGGGGAATCGGTCGATGTCGCGCAATACGTAACCGGCCTGGAAGTCCAGCAGCGGTGTGGGTGTCACGGCGGGGTCGGGCCACGGGGTGGTCTGCCGGTAGCCGCCTGCGTCCATGTGCCGCAGCAGTCGGCAGACGAATTCGCTGACCAGATCGGCTTTCAGCGTCCAGGACGCGTTGGTGTAGCCGATGGTGAACGCGAAATTCGGCACTCCGCTGAGCATCATGCCCTTGTAGGCCATGGTGTGCTGCAGTGCGACCTCGTGTCCGTCCACCGTCAGGCGCAGGCCGCCGAGCGCGAGCAGTCGCAGCCCGGTCGCGGTCACCACCACATCGGCGTCGAGCTCGCGGCCCGATGCCAGGCGCAGCCCGGTCGCGGTGAACCGGTCGATGCGATCGGTGACCACCGTGGCGCGGCCGTCGCGGATGGCGCGGAACAGGTCGCCGTCCGGCACAAGGCACAGCCGCTGATCCCACGGCTGGTAGACGGGTTTGAAATGGGTGTCGACGTCGTAGCCTGCGGGCAGTTGCTTGACGGTCAGGTTGCGGATGAATCTGCGCATCTGCCGGGGCCGCCGTCGGCTCAGCTGGTAGATCAGTGTGCTGACCAGCACGTTCTTCCATCTGACCACGGTGTAGGCCCGTTTCGGTCCCAGGAGTGCGCGCAGCCGGTTGGCCAGGGCGTCGCGGGCGGGCACGGGCAGGATGTAGGTCGGGGAGCGTTGCAGCATCGTCACGTGCGCGGCGGTGTCGGTCAGCGCGGGTACCAGGGTGACCGCGGTGGCGCCGCTGCCGATGACGACCACCCGCTTGCCCGCGTGATCGAGGTCGGTGGGCCAGTGCTGCGGATGCACCAGCTGTCCGCGGAAGTCGCCGATGCCGGCGAACTGCGGGGTGTAGCCCTCGTCGTAGTGGTAGTAACCGCTGCACACGAGCAGGAAGTCGCAGGTGAATTCGCGGGTGCCGCCGTCGTGTTCGGCCGACACCTTCCAGCGTGACTCGGCGCTGGACCAGGATGCGTCGGTCACCCGGTGCCCGTACCGGATGAACCGGTCGATGCCGGCGTCGGCGGCCGTTTCGCGGATGTAGCGCAGGATCGCGGGACCGTCGGCGATGGCTTCGGCTTGCGTCCACGGGCGGAATCGATATCCGAGGGTGTGCATGTCGGAGTCCGAACGCACTCCGGGGTAGCGGAACAGGTCCCAGGTACCGCCGAGAGTGTCGCGTGCTTCGAGGATCGCGTAGGTGCGGTGCGGGAAGGCGGCCTGCAGGTGGTGGGCCGCGCCGATGCCGGACAGGCCCGCTCCGATGATGAGGACGTCGAGGTGTTCGCTCATGCCCGTGCTCCTTTCGGTTCCCGGGTGCGCAGGCTGCGCTCCAGCAGCGCGACCACACCGTAGTAGTGGGTGGGTGTCACCCGTGCCAGGGCGTCGAACAGGTAGGCGTCGGGGCCGACGAGGATGCGGGACTTGCCGTGTTCCACTCCGCGGCGGATGATTTCGGCCGCCTTCTGCGGCGTGGTCAGTGCTATGGTCTCGAATTCCGCCGCCATCTGCTCGTGCGTCCGGCCCCGGCCCTCGGGGTCCTTGCGGACGCGGGCGTTGCGGGCGATGTTGGTGCTGATGCCGCCAGGGTGGACGTTCACCGCGGATACACCCGTGCCGCGCAGTTCCTGGCGCAGGGCGTCGGTGAATCCGCGGACGGCGAATTTGGCCGCGCAGTAGGCGCTTTGGTTGGGCATGCCCAGCAGCCCGAACACGCTGGAGGTGTTGACGATCACGCCGTGGTCCTGCTCGGCGAGAATGGGCAGGAAGGCGCGGGTGCCGTTGACGACTCCGTCGAAGTTGATGCGCCGCAGCCATTCGTCGTCTTCGGCGACGGCGTCGAGCACCGAGGAGGAGACCGCGACACCGGCGTTGTTGAACACCGCGGCCAGCGGCGCGGACAGCCAGTCGCGGACTTCGTCGGCGAAGGCGAGCTGATCGGCCGCGTCGCGCACGTCCAGGACGCGGGTCAGCACCGGCCCGGTCAGCGACGCCGCCGTCTCCTTCAGCCCGGCCTGGTCGATATCGGCGATCGCGACGGGAGAGCCGGTGCGGGAAAGCAACTGGGCGAGGCTGCGCCCGATCCCGGAGGCCGCGCCGGTGATCATGACCGGGCGGCCGGATAACGGCCTATGGATGCGGGGCATCGATGCTCCTGCTTTCGGACGTGCGGATGTGTTCGTGGATGAGGTCGGCGAGTGTCGGCCACACCGCGGCGGGCAGGTCGTGGCCCATACCCGCGAGGGTGTGCAGGCGCGCGTGCGCGATCGCGCGAGCGGTGGCGCGGGCGCCGGTCGGGGCGACCATCCGGTCACGGTCGCCGTGCAGCACCAAGGTCGGGGCGGTGACCGCGCGCAGTTCGTGGGTCCGGTCACCGGATTTCACGATGCCCGCCAATTGCCGGCCGACGCCCGCTGCGGGCCCGGGGTCGCGATCCCAGGTGCGGGCGGCTCGCGCGCGCACGGCGGACTCGTCGAAGGGGTATCCGGCCGAGCGGATGTGCCGGTACATGCGCACGGTGCGATCGATGTGCTCGTCGCGGGTGCGTGCCGGTCGGGCGAACATCAACCGCCAGGTCGACCAGGCCGGGCGGCCGACCCGCGCGGCGCCGGTGGTGGACATGATCGAGGTCAGGGATGCGACCCGGGCGGGATGGTGGGCGGCGACGGTCTGGGCGATCATTCCGCCCATCGACATGCCGACCAGATGCGCCGAGGGCAGCTCGAGCGCGTCGAGCAATCCGACGGTGTCGGCGGCCAGATCGGCCAGCGTGTACTGCTCGCGATGCCAGCGCCGCCGCAGCATCTGCACCGGCGCCGGTGGCGGGAAATTCGCGTGCGTCGAGCGGCCGACGTCCCGGTTGTCGAAACGGACGACCTGGCAGCCGCGCGCGACCAAGAGCTCGCACAACCCGTCGGGCCACTCGTGTAACTGTTGACCCAATCCGGCGATCAACAGCAGTGGGACACCGCCGGAGCCGTGCTGCTGGTAGGCGAGGGTGACGCCGCCGCCGACTTCGGCGAACTGCTCGCTCATACCGCCGCCTCGGCGGCGCGGTCGAGCGCTCGCCCACTGGACGGCGGTGTGCGACGGCGCACCACGGCGCGGCCCTTCTCGGCCGGGACGAGCGCGACGCCGCGGAAGTGCGTGCGCTCGTCGCGGGCATCGGTGGGTTCGAGCGTGAAATCGCGCAGCAGCGTGCGCAGCACGACGTTCATCTCCATGGTGGCGAACGCGGCGCCGATGCAGCGGCGGCTGCCGCCGCCGAACGGGATCCAGCTGAATGTGCCAGGACGGACGCCGACGAACCGGTCGGGGTCGAAGGCGCGGGCGTTCGGGAAGAGTTCCTCGTTGTCGTGCATCAACCGGATGTTGGCCACGACCTTCTGGCCCTTGGGCAGGGTCCACCGGCCCAGCTGCAGGGTTTCGGCCCGGACCTGCCGGAACGTCGCGTCGATGACCGGCCGCACGCGCTGCACCTCCAGCAGCGTCGCCTCGCGCAGTTGTGATCCGCCTGCATCGGCTTCGGCGACCAAGCGGCGCAGGATATCCGGGTGCCTGCGCAGCCGCTCGATCGTCCACGACAGCGTCGTCGCTGTCGTCTCGTGTCCGGCGGTGAGCAGGGTCAGCAATTCGTCGGCGATCTCACTGTGTGACATGGCCGAGCCGTCGTCGTAGCGTGCTTGCAGCATCATCGCGAGCACGTCGTCGCGCTCCTCGATCCGGTCGCTCGCGGCGCGGTCGATGAGTTGTCCGACGATCTCGTCGTAGCGGCGGCGGTAGGCCGCGAAGCGGGCCCAGGGGCCGAACCGGCCCAGCGCCCGCTGGGGAACCGGGATCGCGGCGAGACCGGAGCCGATCAGGACGAGTCTGGGCAGCAGTCGGCGCAGTTCTTCGAAATCCGCGCCTTCGGCGCCGAAGACCGCGCGCAGGATCACGTTCAGCGTGATCCGCATCATCGAGTCCATCGTCGCGAACTCGCGGCCCGAGGGCCAGGACGCCATCTCGTGGACGGCTTCCTCTTCGATGAGCGATTCGTACACTGTCAGTCTGCGGCCGTGGAAGGGTGGGGTGAGCAGTTTGCGCTGCTTGCGGTGTTCGTTCCCGCTGAGCGCGAACAGCGAACCGGGACCGAGGAATTGACCGAGGTTGATGTCGATGTTGTCGACGAGGTCGGCGCTCGCGGTGAACAGGGCTTTGATCTCGGCGGGGTCGGCGAGTACGACGGACCGCCCGAATCGGGGCATCTGGATGGTGAAGGCCGATCCGTAACGGTCGTGCATGCGCCGCCAGGTCCGGGTGCGCCCCGTCAGGATCTGCAGGTTCTGCACGATCGGCGGGGTGGATGGCCCGTCGGGAAGTCGCACAGCGGGCATACGCCCACCTCCTCGTGTGGTACTTCGATGTACCACCCGTACGGTACGCGCACGTACCACGTTGTGGCAAGGCTCACATCATGCCGACCCGGGTTGCCGCCGCGATCCCGTCAGCAGTCGTCCCACAATGCCGCGCTGTGGGCGGCGAGCAGAGCGGCGATGCGGTCGAGCGCTTCGGCGGCGGGCAACGGGTCGAGGCGGCGGCCGTCACGCAGCCGCAACGCCACACGGTCGGCGGTGAATTCCGCCGCGCCGATGATCGCCTGATACGGCGCGAGCCGGTGCTCCCGGATGCGAGCGGCGAGGCTGCCGCGATCCGGCGGCGCGACCGCCACCCGCAGCCCGCTCTCGCGGCAACGGCGTTCGAATCGGGCGGCCGCGCAGTGCTGGGCCTCGGTCACCGGCAGCACGACCACCTGGGTCGGCGCCAGCCAGGCCGGGAACCGGCCACCGTGGCATTCGATCAGATGGGCCACGGCCCGTTCGATGCTGCCGATGATGCTGCGGTGCACCATGACCGGACGGTGCGCGACGCCGTCGGCGCCGGTGTAGCGCAGATCGAACCGCTCCGGTTGATGGAAATCGACCTGCACGGTGGACAGAGTGGCCTCCCGTCCCGCGCTGTCGCGCACCTGCACGTCGATCTTCGGGCCGTAGAACGCGGCTTCGCCGTCCACCGCGTCGTAACGCAGGCCGCGCTCGTCCAAGGCGGCGGTGAGCACGGCGGTCGACCGCTCCCACAAACCCGGAGCGGCAACGTATTTCCCGCCGCGACCGGGCAGCGACAACCGGTAGCGGGCGGCGCGGATATCCAGTGCGGCATAGGCGTCGGCGATCATCGCCAGCGCTGCGGCGACCTCGTCGGCGGCTTGATCGAGGGTGCAGAAGATATGCGCGTCGTTGAGCTGGATCCCGCGCACCCGGGTCAATCCGCCCAGCACGCCAGAGAGCTCGGAGCGATACATGCCACCCAATTCCGCTATGCGCAGGGGCAATTCGCGATAGCTGTGCGCACGGGAGCGGAACAGCAGCGCGTGATGAGGACACAGGCTCGGGCGCAGCACCACCTGCTCACCGCCGAGATCCATCGGCGGGAACATCTCGTCGCGGTAATGCTCCCAGTGTCCGGACAATTCGTAGAGTTCACGTTTGCCGAGCACCGGCGAATACACGTGGTGGTAGCCCGCGCGGCGTTCGGCGGCGCGGATGTAATCCTCGAGAGCGTGGCGCACGGCCGCGCCGTCCGGCAGCCAGAACGGCAGTCCCGCGCCGATGAGCGGGTCGGTATCGAATAGATGCAGCGCACGGCCGAGGCCGCGGTGGTCGGGCATGATGGTCTCCTCGTCGACACAGGGCGAGTGACCACGAGACGAAACCCCGGGGCACTCGCCCCGGAGCTGGAATGAACGTGGATCAGCGCGCCGGGACGAATTCCGGCGTCGTCGTCACAGCTGCGCGCTCCATGCCGGTGACGCTAGCAGAGGCGTCCGCGCCCGCGCACGAGAGTTTTCAAAGCGGCCACCGGCGCGACGGCTCTGACGCATAATCGAGTTCGACTGGCACGCAATGACATCGGGGGTCGATGGGGACGCGCAGAGCGGTGCTGCAAGCGGGAATGGTCCTCCCGCTGGCTGCCGCGTGCGCGCCGGAGGTGCTGCTGGGCGGCTCGGACGCGGTGCGCGTCGGCGTGTCCTGGAGCGGCCAGGAACTCGCCGCCTTCCACGCCGTCCTGGACGAGCTGGACCTCGGCTTCGAGGTCGAGGTCATCCCCCTCGGCGACAACACCGACACCGCGTTCACCGCAGGCGGCCGCTCCGCGCCGGACGTGGTGCTGCTTCCGCAAGCCGGGCGGGTGCGCGAACTCGCCGACGCGGGCAAACTGCGGCCCCTCGCCGAGACGGTGTGGGCCGATGAACTCGGCACCCGCTACGCCCAACCCTGGCAACTGTTGCTGCGCTACCAGAGTCGGCTCTACGGTGTGCCGTTCAAAGCCGCGGACAAATCGCTGGTGTGGTTCGACCGCCAACAGTTCGACACCCACGGCTTGGGTGAGCCGGCGGCATGGACGCTCGACGGCTGGGTCGACCGGATGGAGGTGCTCGCGCAGACGCCGACCCGCCTGCTGGCGCTGGCCGCCGCCGACGGCTGGGTGCTCACCGATTTCTTCGAGAACGTCCTGCTCGCCGAATCACCCCGCATCTACGACGAATTGGCCTCCAAGAACCACCGGGAACGGGAATGGGACAACCCGGCGGTGCGGGCCGCCTTCGGTCATCTGGGGATTCTGTGGGGACAGCGGCACGCGTTCCCTGGTGGCGTCGGCGTCGCGCTGACCAGGCAGTTCTCCGACGCCATCCGAGAGGTGTTCCAGCATCGCCGGGCCGCGGCGGTCGTGGCGCCGGACTTCGCCGAACCGATCGTGCGCAGCGCGGTCCGCGCGTCCGGGCGCGAGATCGACGACGCCGTCGGGGTGGTGGCCTTCCCGCCGGTGGACACCGCGCCGGGGGGGCCGAAGATCGTCGGCGGTGACGTGATCGTGGTGACGCGGCAGGCGACCCCGCGCGCGGACGAACTGGTCGAGAAACTGGCCGCCGCTCGCGCCCCCCTGCCGTGGATCGAGCGCTACGGCGGCTTTCTCGCCCCGAACCTGCGCACCGAGGCGGACTACTCGCCGCTGCTGGCGCCCTCGGCAGGTGAGCTCGCCGCGCGCAGCACCTTCGATCTGTCCGACCGGATCGGGCCGGTGGGCGGACGGGAAGGATTGTGGCGGGTGCTGACGGAGTTCCTCATCGCGATCGGCGATGGCGGGCAGGCACGAACGACCGAGGCCACCGACCGTGCCATCGCCGCGCTGGACGACGTCGATCGGCGGGGCCGATGACGATGCCTCCGGATTTCGACGTCAACGGTCTGCGCATCGAGCTGGCCACCCGCCGCATGCGCGGGCCGCTGGTCGCGGGCGGCAGGCCACGGCGCTGGCTGGGCTGGGTGGCCGGGCTGCCAGCGACGCTGCTGACGGTGGCGCTGCTGGTGCTACCGGCGGGATGGACCGTGCTGATCGCCGCCCGGGCCAGCCCGTTGTCGGTGCTCGCGTGCGCGGTCGCGGCGACCGGTGCGCTGCTGCCCGCCGCGCTGCGCAGGCGGCGGGGTGTGCCGTGGATCCGAATTCTGCTGTGGCCGTCGTCGATCGGTGCCACGATCGCCGGACTGTGGCTGCTGGGCGGCACGATGAACGCCGACGGTCGCGGCGCGTACCTGCGCACACTGTTGTGGGTGGCGTTCGGGATCGGGCTGCTGCTCGTGGCGCTGGCGATCGCCTGGTGGGGCCGGGCGGCGCGCTGGTTGTGGCTGCCGCTGATCGTGCCGTTCGGGGTGTCGGCGTTCGTGTCCGGGGTGGCGTTCCGGGTGATCTTCGGCAACGGCGCGCGGTGGCTGGACATCGAGGACGTCGGGCTCTACCGGTGGTGGCTGGCGGCGATGCTCGGGTCGGCGTTCCTGTGGACCTGGCTGGGTTTCCTCACCGCGCTGTTCCGCGCGGGAATCCATGCGATCGAAGCCGATCCGGCGCGCGCCGGGTACCTCTACCGCGACGACGGCAGACCGCTGGCGGTCCGGCTGTACGAGTTGCTGCGGCCGGTGCTGCTGATCGCCGGACTGGCCGTCGGCGTCGCGGCCGCGCGGGTGTTCGACGTGGTGCTGATCGGGGTGCCGGGGGCGCTCGAATACCAGGTCGACAGCGCGACCGTGCACTGGTGGCGGCTGGCCGCCGACGCCGAACCCGGCGCGGCGGCGGCCTACGCGCTGCCGCTGGCTGTACTCGTGGGCGCGGTCGCCTGGCTGCTGCAAGTGGACGTACGCCATCACCGCGCGAGTTGGTCGGCGGTGCGCGCGATCTCAGTGGCGGGACGGCGGCGCATCGGTCCGGTGCGGGCGGCGGGCATCGTGCTGGTGTCGGTGCTGGTGCTGTACCCGATCGGCGTGCTCGCCTATACCGGGTTGCGTACGCACGACGGCTTCGGCTTCTCGGCCATAGCTCTGGTGTCGGGTGACGACGGACTGTGGCGTTCGCTGCAGACCACCGCCTGGGTCGCGGGGATCGTCACGGTGGTCGTGGTCACCGCCGCCGCGCCGGTGGCCTACCTGCTGGCCGCGCTGCGACCCAACGGCACCGCCGCACGACTGGCCGTCGTAGCGCTGGTGGTGCTGGCGGTGACGCCCGCGCAGACCTACCTCGGGCCGATCGACGGTCTCGTCGACACGTACGAACTGTCCGGAACCCGCATCCCGCTGATCCTCGTGCACGCCGCCGCCGGACTGCCGATCGCCATCCTCGTGCTGCGCGGCGCGATGCTGTCCCCGCCGGGCAGCACCGCCGCGGACGCACTGCACGGTCTGGCCAGTCCGGGGACCATCGCCCAGCGCGTGCTGGCCTCCTCCGGACCCGCGCTGGGAGCGGTGGCGGTACTGGAGTTCGTGCAGGTGTGGAACGACTTCTTCATCGGCCTCGTGGTCAGCGGAGCGGGCGCGAGCCCGTGGTCGCTGCTGCTGTGGGGCGAAGCACGGCAATTCGGCGAGAACAGCGCGCAACTGGCCGCGGGATCGCTGGCGTCGGCCGTGCTGCCGGTGGCGCTGCTGCTGGTGACCTGGCGGCGCTGGGTGGTGCCGGGCCTGACCGGTGGAGTGCTGCGATGACGCGAGCCGCCGGCGGCGAGGGAGGAATCGGGTGAGCACCTCGACCGAGCACACCGAACCGGTCGGGCAGACCGCCACACCCAGATCCTCGATCTGGATCGGGTTCCTCGGCACCGCGTCGCTGGTCGCCTACACGGTGTTGTTCGAACTGGTGCGCACCCTGGTGGTGAATTCGTTCGGCGAGAACGCCGTCGTGCAGTTCTTCAACGGGCCGCTGCGCTGGTTGTCGGTGCTGTTCATCGCCGCGGCGGCGACCTACGCGCTGTACCGGTTCGCACGCGGGTATCGCACCAAGATGCGCACCGCCCGCGACATGGACCTCATCGCCGGTCTCATCGAGCCGGGCCCCGCGCTCGCGGACCGGAGGCCGCGGGAAGCCGCGCCGCCGCGACGGACGGTCGCGGCGCTCGACGGGCATCTCATCGCCGCGGTCCTGCGGGACCTGCCGGTGCACGACTATGAAACCGTCGCGCTGCTGGCGGTGCTCAACGCCATTCGGGACACGCCGGGACGGTTGCCGCTGGCACGGGAACCCTCGGCCCGCACCGCGGCGAGACTGCTGGACGGTCTGCACCGCCGCGGAATTCTCGCCGGGCACGGTGCCCAGCGGTGGTGCGTGCGACAAGTGCCCAGGCTGCCGGATCGAGCGACGGTCACCGCCGGACCGCAGTGGGCCGCGGCGCTCACCGCGCTGCTGCACCACTACGCCGACCGCGCGGGGCGCTGGGCCATCGCGCTGGAGTCACGGCGCTTCGCGGTGGGCGCTCGCCGCTGGTTCGAAACCGAGGAACCGTACCTGCGCGCCCTGGTGGACGCGTGCGCGGCTCGAGTGAATCCACCGGATTCTCCGGATCCACCGGCTCGAGGCGTGGATTATCCTCCGGCGGCCGTCGCGCACCTGGTCGACATCGGCAACGCGTTGGACGTGTGGTACGCGCGTATCGGACTGGGGGAGAACGGGCGCGGAGTGGCCGACGATCTGTGCTCGCTTCCCGAAACCGACGAGCTGAACCGCGATCTGCTGTTGTTGCGGGCGGGACGGCTCACCGAGCGGCCGCGCGGCTACCGGCCGCGGCGATTGTCGACGAGCTTGGCCGCCCGCTGGGAGCATCAGGCGGCGCTGCGGGAGCTGGACGCCGGCTCACCGGTGCTGGACAAGGTGGCCGAGCAGCTGGAGACCGCGTGGTGGCTGCTGCCGCGTGACGACGTCGCCGGTGAGGTGTGCGCCCTGATCAATCTCGCCGTCGTGCACATCCGGCAAGGACGCCTCGACGCCGCGCAGGATCGTCTCGAACTCGCCGAGTCCCTCACCCGCGCCGGCCTCGATCCCGACGGACGCGCGCAGACCCACGAGACCATGGGCACGATGTGGTGGGCCCGCGGCGAACCCCGCCGAGCCCTGCGCTGCTGGCAGCTCGCCCTGACCGCCTACCGCGCCCTCGACGACGACCTCGGCATCGGCCGCTGCCTGCAACACCTCGGCTCCGCGATCGTCGTCGACCCCGACCACGCCACCCTGTTGCTCCCCACCGACCCACCCCTTACCCGCACCGAAGCCCTCCGCCAAGCCACCGGATGGCTCGCCGAAGCCCGGCGCAGGCATCCCACCGCCCGCCACGTCGAACACTATGCGGCACGCGCACATTCGCAACTGCGCGCCGATCGCGGCTTCCGCGACCTCCTGCGATCCCGCCGCCGCACCCCGCAGGCTCGGATCGATCAGTGGCCCGCATCCGTCGAAGATCACGCCCACCGGCCGCAAGACCTTCGCTGACCTGCCTGTGGCCCGGCCGTTCGAGTTCGCAACCCGCAGCAGAGAAGCGAACCCGGCCGCTGCGCCCTCCGCGACGCCCAGCGTCGATCACACCGACCATGGCGAATTCGCTGTGCCAGACTACGAAGCCGTGCCGGAACTTCGCGTCGCGGTGATCGCCTCCCACAACGGATCCAATCTGCGTGCGCTGCACCGAGCTTCCCTTGTGGCGGACGCACGGTTCCGGATCGTGCTCGTCATCAGCAACAACAGCGACTCCGGTGCGCTGCGCTACGCCCGCGACAACGCGATTCCCGCCCGCCACCTGTCCGGACGCACCCACGACGACCCCGACGAAGCCATCCGCGCCGCGCTCGTCGAGCACTCGGCCGACTGGGTGGTCACCGCCGGATACCTGAAGAAGATCGGGCCGCGCACCAGAGCGGAGTTCTCCGGACGGATCATCAACGTCCACCCCGCACTGCTGCCCCGACACGGCGGCCCCCGTATGTACGGCGGGCACGTGCATCAAGCCGTCCTCGACGCCGGAGATCCCGTCAGCGGCGTATCCGTCCACCTCGTCTCGGACGAATACGACACCGGCCAGATCATCGCCCAGGTAGAGGTACCGGTCCAGCCGGGTGACACCGTCGAGACACTCGGCGCGCGGGTGCTGCACGCCGAACACACGTTGCTTCCCGATGTGGTGCGACGAATCGCTACCCGGCACACTGCCCGCTCCACTCTCGTCCTGGTCCGTCACGCTGAGCCGTTCACCCCTCGCGCGGGAGGGCCGGGCGACTACGAGCGGTCACTGACCGCGGCAGGCGAACAACAAGCCGAGCTGCTGGTCACCGACCTGGCAGCCCTGTCGCCCACCGTGATCTTCTCCAGCCCCTACCTCCGCGCAGTCCGAACCATCCAACCGCTCGCACGTCGCACCGGCTTGCCCATCGAAACCGACCACGATCTGCGCGAGTGGGAGTCCGGGATCGGCCCGACACCCGACTATGCGCGCTACTACTGTGAAAGCTGGGCCGAGCCGTCGCTCGCCAGGCCCGGTGGCGAGAGCCTGCGACAGTTGTCCGACCGGGCCGCGGCGATCCTGACGACGCTGGCGCACCGGCACCGCGGCCGGACCGTCGTCGTGGGCAGCCACGGGACGTTCATCTCCCGGGCGCTGATCGCGTTCGGTCGCGGCGAGGTCGACTGGGCATTCAGCCGCGCCATGCCGATGCCCGCGGTCTACCGGCTGGACTTCGAGGACGAACGCGTTCAGTCCACCGGTCCTGGCCTGCGACCGTGACTCGACCGAACAATATTGTGCCGGCGGCACTGTGCATGTCGAAGCCGGATACGCCCCCGAGCGTTGTGCTGAAGGATGAGCTGCTTGTCGGCGAGTGCGAGTTCCCGGTCGCGGCCGGCACGTGCGCGACGCCTCCGAGCAAGCTGGTTGGGGACCGCTACCGCTGGACACGACCGGTGCGCATGGCCGACCATGACCGACATGTTGCTCACGCGCGAGGCCGATCTGTTCGAACGCTCCAGGGGTCGCCTGGAAGCGATCGCCTACCGGTTGCTGGGCTCGGCCGGCGACGCCGAGGACGCGGTGCAGGAGACGTATCTGCGCTGGCAGGCCGCCGACCGCGAATACGTGGAGACGCCCGAGGCATGGCTGACCAAGGTGCTCACCAATCTCTGCCTCAACCAGCTCACCTCCGCCCGTGCGCGCCGGGAAACCTATGTGGGGCAATGGCTTCCGGAGCCGGTGCTGGCCGGCGCCCCGATGCTGGGCCCGGCCGACACCGTCGAACAACGCGAATCGGTGTCGATCGCCATGCTCACGCTCATGGAACGGCTCACCGCCAAGGAACGCGTGGTGTATGTACTGCGCGAGGCGTTCGGCTACTCGCACCACGAGATCGCCGACCTGCTCGACATCACAGAATCGAATTGCCAGCAGGTCTATCGCCGCGCCAAACAGCACTTGGCCGTGGAACGGGCGCGTATCGAGGTGGACGAGACCGCCGCGCGCCGGATCGTGGAGGAATTCCTGGCCGCGGCGGTCAGCGGACGAACCGACGAGCTGGTGCGGTTACTCACCGATGACGCCGCCATCATCGGTGACGGCGGCGCCTTCTTCGCCACCTTGAACAGGCCGCTCGTCGGCGCCGAGCGCATCGCGATGTTCGTGCGGCTGGCCATCAAACCTACGGGTGCCAAGTGGGACAAGCTCGGCGGCAAGCCCACACCCTTCGCCGCGATCGTCAATGGCAGGCCCGCGCTGATCCTGGTGGCCGAGGATCGCATCGTCGGCGTCGTGGTGCTGGAGGTGACCGCCGACGGCATCGCCGCCATGCACGCCCACGTCAACCCCGACAAGCTGGCATTCGCCAATCGCCAGTGGGCCACCTACGCGCCGGGAGAACCCCTGCCCGATTTATGGTGACCCACATCACACCCTGCTCCTGTCAGCATTCGTGCGGCTGTCCGGTTCAAGCTCCGAACCCACCGAGACAGGAGCAACACCATGAAGCACCGCATCGTCGTCCTCGGAGCCGGGTACGCCGGAGCCACCGCAGCCGGCCGCCTGGCCAAGCGACTGCACCGCGACGACGTCGAGATCACCCTGGTCAACGCCGATCCCGACTTCGTCGAACGGGTGCGCCTGCACCAGCTCGCCGCCGGGCAGGACCTGCCGGTTCGTCCACTGCGGAAGATGTTCGCGGGCACCGGCGTCCAGGTGCGCATCGCATGGGTCGATTCGGTCGACGCCGACCGCAAGACCGTCGAACTGATCGGCGATCAGGGGGCCGAGACCCTCGCCTACGACACACTCGTCTACGCCCTTGGCAGCACCGTCGCCGATTTCGGCGTGCCCGGCGTTGTCGAACACGCCCACCAGGTGGCGAGCAAGCAGGCGGCGCTGCGGCTGCGGGAACGTCTGAGCCGGCTGCGGGCGGGCGAGACCGTGCTGATCGTAGGTGGTGGCCTGACCAGTATCGAGGTCGCCACCGAGATCGCCGAGGCGCGCCCGGATCTGAAGGTCGCGATGGCCGCGCGCGGCGGCGTCGGCGACTGGCTCGACGAGAAGGCGCAGAGCCACCTGCGCGGCGCGTTCGAACGCTTCGGTATCACCGTTCACGAGCACGCCGACGTCATAAGGGTCACCGAAGATGGCGTGGTCACCCGATCGGGAGCGCAGATCCCTTCGCAAATGACCGTCTGGACAGCGGGATTCGCCGTGCACCCGATCGCGGCCGCCAGCACTCTGACCGTCTCCGAGACCGGGCGGATCGTCGTCGACGCTACCCAGCGCTCGGTCTCGCACCCGGATGTATACGCCGTCGGCGATGCCGCGCACGCCGCGGGAGTGGGTGGCAGGACGTTGCGCATGGGCTGCGCCACCGCCTCCCCGATGGCCTGGCTGGGCGCCGATGCCATTGCCGCTCGGCTGACCGGACGTGAGATTCCCGATGCCCCCATCGGCTACAACAGCCAGTGCATCAGCCTCGGCCGCCGCGATGCCATCGTGCAGAAGGTGACCGAGGAGGATCAGCCGACCTCCAAGGTCGACGTGGGCCGCAAGGCCGCCCGCGTGAAGGAGTTGATCTGCTCGCTCGCGGCCTGGTCCGTGAAGCACCCGACCCTACTGGCGCCGAGGCGGCGTCGCCGGGTCGTCGCGACCGGCGCAGGGGCTCCGGTCGCGACCGTCTGAGCGCGCGGGCGCGGAACCGGTGCAGGTCCGCCCCGGCCGGACAGGCTGGGGCGGACCACCCGGTTCCGCGGGATTTCCGGATGCGTCGGCTGCGTGGCACGGTCGGCGGCTACATTCACCCAGCGCAGGTCCCTGGCCGAAACCGACCTCACCGCGGTGGGCGCGGACGCACGGCGGTGGCTGGAGATCGCTCGCGTTTTCCTCTGAAGAGGTTGGTTCCCCGAGCCGCTAGGCACACCGACCGGCCGCTCGACGCCGGGCCTGGCCTACGGGCCTCCGGCGACCAGGTCGTCGACCTCGACGATCAACTCGCGACCTGATCACGTTGCGCGAGGAGGGCAAGATCGGCGCGATCGGGCTCAGCCGCAACTGCTTCGGGCGGAGCCGACCCGCGACGGTGACTCGGCCGACGACGCATTCGACTGCGGTGGCAGCACTGCCGACCCGGAACCGGACATCACGTAGCCGTTGCCGGTGGCGAACACCCGCACCTGCGCCCGCCGTCCTTCCAGAAGTCCGAACGAACTGGGTGTCCGTGCGGGAAGGGCACCGCTACTTCGAGCCAGGGCAGACCTTTTCCAGCCACACCCGCACGGTAACCCGATGGGACGCAGGCCATTAGTGAGCCACACCGAACGAGCCGGGGGCAGCCACATAGGGAGCCTCCCACCGGGCACCTGGGACTCGATCCTGGCCGGGATCAAGCCCTGACACCAGTCTTAAGTAGCCGCATAGCGCGCTGACTGAATCGGTCAGCGCCGGGCCCAGTGAGCAGCGAGGCGACCGGCGCTGACATTTGCGGGAGATCGCCTGGCTCCAGGCTTCCGTTCCATTCGCGTCGACGGATAGGTCGTAGGGGTGCAGTAGCATTCGCCGAAACCGGGCGGATATGGCGCGCCCCGACGAGAGATGCACAGCCTGAAGGACAAACAATGCCACAGCATGGTGGGGCACCGACTCGATGGGAACTGGAGCGTGAGTGAGGATCAGCCCGCCATGGCGGGCCTCGGAGAAGTGCTGTCGTGCATCGGGCCGACCTGCGGGGACACCGTCAACTGGAGTGCGGCGGAGAAGATCTACGAAACTGCTTTTCCGGCCGACTATCGGTCCTTCGTTGCAGCCTTCGGCAGCGGCACGATCGAGGAGTTGGTCGTCGTGTTCACCCCTGTGGTCTCCTCGGAGGAGGTGCGGATGGTGAAGGTATCGAGGCTCTCGCAGGCAGCGCTCGCGGACAAGGGGGTCAACGAGTGGGCTCCCGACGGGGGCCGGTATCGGCTGGAGGACCTGCTCATCTGGGGCGGAACAGCTGCGGCCGACACTCTGTGCTGGATCACGACGGACCAGGACCCGGATCGATGGCCGGTCGCGGTGTACTCCCGCATGAACCACGAGTGGTCGGTGTATCCGTGCGGAATGGCCGAGTTCCTGCTGAAACTCGTGCGCAATGAGTGGCATCCAGGACCGATCAGCGACACTTCACTCGAGGGCGTGGTGGACCCGCGTTTCCTGCACGACAAGGACGAGGCAGCCGCATACGAGGCGGGGCTCGACCCCTGGGAGTACTGATCCGCACGACCCGGTCAATCCCGCTCGCAGAACTTCGCGTGGTAGCGATTCGCCACCCGAACGCGGATCGGCAGGAGCGCAGTTCCAGTCAGCGGTGATGTACGCCTACGCTGACGAGCGATCTACGAGCAAAACGGTGCGAGCAATCAGCAATACAGCGGTGCATTTGGTTCTATAAAGGCATTTTCGCCTCACGCGGAGACTTGTCGGGGCGCAGCCCGCGCCAGCTGGGGTGGCGCAGGCCCTCGGGGGTGGCTTCGCGATATTCGATGTCGCCGACGAGGACCGGCTCGACCCAGTGGGCGGATGCCGCCACCGCGCGCGGCGGAGGGACGTCGAAGGGCGTGTCGGAGCGGGACAGCTCGTTCAGGCGAACTTGCAGCGAGCGGCGGTCGCGCATGGTCCAGCCGGTGCCGACATTGCCGACGTGCACCAGCTGATCGTTGTCGTCGTAGGCACCCAGCGCCAATGAGCCGAACGTCGCGGAGAAACGGCCCGTACCGGGCAGCCAGCCCGCTACGACGACCTCGGTCGTCTTGCGCAGCGGCGTCTTGATCCACAACGGAGACCGCCGCCCGGGGTAGTAGGCCGAATCGAGACGCTTGGCGACTATTCCCTCCAAGCCGTGTTCGCGAGCGACGTCGAGCAGCGTGTCGGCGTCGATATCGCGGTAGTACGGCGGGGTCCGGACCAGAGGCCGGTCCAGCGCCAGTTCCGCCAAACGCTCGCGACGCTCGGTGTAGGGGAGGTTCATGATGGACGCACCCTCGACAGCCAGGAGATCGAACGCCAGATACTGCGCCGGGAATCCTCGCAGCAATTCCGCGCTGGGGGAGACGACATGCATCCGCCGTTGCAGGCGAGCGAACGACGGCGCCCCCGTCTTCGGATCCGGCGCCACGATCTCCCCGTCGAGGATCAGCTCACCCCCCTCGCCCAGTTCGGCGAGAACCGCCGTGAGCTCAGGAAATGAGCCACTGAGATCCCGATTGTTGCGACTGTAGAACCGGCATTCCCCCGCCCGGCACCGCGCGAGGGCGCGAATGCCGTCCCATTTCATCTCCAGCGCCCACCGGCCGTGCTCCCGCGGTGGCCGTCCGGAGACGGCCAGCATCGGCGCCTGGACTGACAGCACTCAGTCAGCATACCGCCAGCAAATATCAGGTACGGGCTTCTCTCCACGGCACTTACACAAGGCCACTGACACCCCACCCAGTGGGGGTTCGGCCAATCCCGCGCTGGTCAGCTGCCCGCCGGGGCCTCGCCGCAGAGCAGGGGTTGCAGGAGTGGGACGTACAGGTCGGCGACTTCGTCGGGGTCCAGTTGGGTGAGCTGGTCGGCTTGGACGGTCGCGTAGAGGGCGCCGAGGCCGAGCAGCACACCGA
The DNA here is from genome assembly GCF_040681035.1 of Nocardia sp. NPDC051911. Lineage (NCBI taxonomy): Bacteria > Bacillati > Actinomycetota > Actinomycetes > Mycobacteriales > Nocardiaceae > Nocardia > Nocardia sp. NPDC051911. Next base: position 178,694 of record NZ_JBFAXY010000005.1, on the reverse strand, counting down.
TGGCCATCTCCGCTCGCAGCGGGGCGCCCGGGCCAGGGAGGCGGGCGGCGAGGGCGTCGATGACCTGCGTGCGGAAGTTGGCTCGTGCCTGCCCGCCGAGTTCCAAGTGGTGGCGGGAGAAGGCGATGCGCAGGATCGGGTCGCGGGTCTTTCCGCGTTGGGTGGCGATCAGATGCAAGACCATGTGCCGGGCGAGGCGGTCCAAGGGGGCGTCGAAGAGGGCGGTGGCGTCGGCGTCGAAGGTGAAGACCTGGGTGAACAGGTGTTCCTTGGTGCCGTAGTACTTCATCACGAGCGCCGGGCTCACGCCTGCGTCGTCGGCGATGGCGGCGATGGTGGTGTCGGCGTAGGCGTGGCGTGCGAAGGCGCGCCGGGCTGCGGCGAGGATGTCCGCACGGCGGGCGTCGGCATCACGCGGTCGTGCCGACCGGTCCTGGGCCGGGTCGGGCTTCGGCGGATCTATGGACCTCGATCGCAGGCGGGCACTGCGCGGAGAGGGGGAGTTCGGGTCGGACATCTTGTTCAGGCTCCTGGAGGAGGGACGGCGCGGATCGCGGCTGGCGCGGGACGAGACAGGCGGCCGCGCAGGCCAGCAGAGCGACCGCGCCTGCGACGGCGAAGGCCATCCGGTACCCGTTCAGGGTCGGCGCCGCCACGGCCACGCCCGCCGTGTCGGCGAACGGGCGGGTGTGCTGGGCCAGCACGGTGGCGACCACCGCGCTGCACAAGGCTTGCCCGATGGTGCGCATGAGAACATTGAGGCCGTTCGCTGCGGCGGTCTGCTCCAGCGGCACCGCCCGCATGATCAGCAGGGGCAGGGCGGAGTAGGCGAGTGCCGTGCCGACCGAGACCACGGCCGCGCCCACGATGACCGCCCACAATTGCCGACTGTCGGCGATGCGTAGGCCATAGCCGCCCGCGATGATCATCGTGCCCAGGGTGAGGGTGGCCTTGGCCCCGCGGGCGGCGGACAGGCGGGCGGACAAGGAAGCACACAACACCATGATCACACCGCTGGGCAGTAGGCATACACCCGCCGCCACCACCGAGAGCCCTAGACCGTACCCGGTGACCCGGGGCGCCTGGACCAGTTGCGCGGTGACGAGGGAGTTGGCGTAGAAGGCGAACCCGGCCAGCGACGCGGCCAGGTGGGGCAGCAGAACCGCCGGACGCATCGCGAGGCGCACGTCCACCAGTGGCCGCGACACGCGGCGCTGGTGGACAGTCCAGCCCGTCAGGATCAGCAGCGCCGCCCCCGACAGGCCCAGAACCCGCCAACTGCCCCAGCCCCACTCACCTGCCTTCGACAAAGCCAGCAGCAAGAACACTAGCCCCACACTCAGCCCGCACGCCCCGAGTAGGTCGAAACGCCCCGGCGACCGGACCAGCTCTTTCCGCAGCAGCCGCCACGCCAGGGCGAGCACACCCGTCGAGAGCATGGTCATGGCCCAAAACATCGCGTGCCAGTCCGCGTACTGCACCAACAGCGCGGCCAGCGGCAGACCAAGAGCCGCGCCGATGCCCACCGTCGAACTCATCAGCGCCACCGAGGAACCCGTCCGCTGCGGCGGCAGCACACCCCGCAGGAAACTGATCGACAGCGGCACCACCGCCGCGCCCACACCCTGCAGCGCCCGCCCTACCAACAGCCACGGGAGGGTGGAGGCGAATGCGCACACCAGCGACCCGGCGGCGAGTGCCCCGAGCGCGAGCAGAAGCATCGGCCGCTTGCCGTACATGTCCCCGGCACGCCCAAGCAGCGGGGTGGCGACCGCGCCGGTCAGCAGCGTAAGTGTGACCACCCACCCGACATCGACCGGTGCCGCGCCGGTCAGCCGGGGCAGTTGCGGCAGCAGCGGCACGACTGCGGTCTGCACCAGCGTGGTGACGATGCCACCAGCCGCCAGAACGGCCATGACGCCACGGTCGGCAGTCGGAGACGTCGACGGATGCGAATCAATGGGCACAGCGAAACCCCCTCGGAGGTGAATGGCGTTCACCACCATAGGTGAACGCCATTCACCTCACAAGGGCCGGCCGCCGCCGCTTGCCACGCCGGCCACCGGCGTTCGACCCGCTATCTACCGGCACGCAACATGCTCGCCGCGGTATCAACCGGCTCGAACAACCCCGCACCGTCGCCGGCCGCTACGAAAGAACGCCGGCCGCCACCTTGCCGTCCCGCTCGATATGAGCGATCGCTTCGTCGGTCAGTTCCGCCGAGGTGACGTCACCGGCACGCAATGCGGCCGCGCACTCTTCGGCCGACCGAAAATTCCACTCCGTGAATTCGACGGTATCGGCCTGTCGCAGCGGACATAAAATGCCGCTTCGCGCAAACGAGAAAGTCGAACAGGTGGCCTTCGGTTCAAATTGACGCACTCGTTCTGTCATATCCCAGGTCAGGGAGTCGGCAGTGCCGACTCGATTGGCGCGGGCCATGAAATGCCATCTTGCACAACGGGATATCTGTCACGATGGCTACTGTGTTCCGCTCCGGCCGCCGACTGTTCGACCGCCGCCAGTCATGGCGACGTGCCGCGAGATCGGTGCCGCCCCGGAAATCCGGAGACGTGCCCACGAGGCAGGTGGACCCCGCGCACGGCCGGAAAATGTAATCAAGCAGGGCGCGATTTTCGCGGCGACCCGCTAGGTGGCAATTGCTCTCGACGTGCGTCGCAGCCTTCATCGCGAGAACGTGGTGCTGCATTGAATGCGATTCATCCTGATTCCGGGCTCACAATCCGAGCTTGGTCACCGCGTTGTCTTCCAGGGGGTTGGCGGTGCGGATGTAGCCGTGAACGGTGCGCGGGTTGGTCCAGCGTCCCTGACGCATGATCTCGCGGTCGCTGGCGCCGCCGAGCGCGGCCTGTGTGGCGAAGCCGGCGCGCAGCGAATGTCCGGAGAACAGGTCGGGGTCCAGCCCGGCCCTGGCGGCATAACGCTTGACAAGTTCGGCGACCGCCCGCCCGGACATGGCGCGGTCGCCGATCGCACCGTGCCGGTTGACGGTGGGGAAGAGAGGTAGATCCGCGTCGGTGAGCGTGGTGCCGGTGAAGCCGTGGCAACGGTGGATGTCGGCCGATCTCGCGGGAAGGTCGGCGAGCCAGGACCGGACACCGATAGTCCCCGCAGCGGCGTGTGTTTCGCGTAGGCGTAGCCAGTCGGCGAGGGCGCAGACCGGGCAGGTCGCGGGACGGCGGCCACGGGGGAGCGCCACGCGCTGTTCGGCCGCGCCGGTAGGGTCGGTCTTCGTCGCGGGCAGCCGGATCAACAGAATCGGTTCGCCGGTCGTGTGGTCGAGACCGACTTCGACGTCCCCGATGCGCAGACCGGCCAGTTCACTGCGGCGAAGGGCGCCGGCGAAACCGACGAGCAGCACGAGCGAATCCCGGCGCCGGGCGGGTTCGGCGGGCCAGCCCGGTTCGGGTAGTCCGCCCAGCAGTTGATCGAGAGTATGCAGCAGGACAGGGCGTTTGCGTCGGGGTTGCGCCCGCCGGGTGCGGCGGATGCCGCGCAGCGTCAGGCGCACCACATCGGATCGAGTCGGTGACGGCAGGCCGTTGGCCGCGTGTACCGCGGCGATCGCGGCCGACTTGCGTTCCAAAGTCGCGGGACTGAACGCCCATTCGCCGCCGGCGCGGCGGGCGTCGGCCGCCGCCGCGAGATAGACGGCCACGTCGAGCGCGTCGGCAGGCAATGCCTGACGCCCCTCGGTGGCACACCACGCCGACCACGCCACCCAGTCGGCTCGATAAGCGCGCAGCGTGTTCGCCGACTGCGACGCTTCGAGATACCGCCGCAGCGATCCGGCTTGATCGTCATCGAAACGGTCACGCACCAGCCGCAGTGCCGCCGCATCGACCAGCACGCTGCGCACCCCACGGCGCAACTCGGTGCGCACCGACTCCGGAACCGCGACCACACTGGATCGATCGTCCATGGTTCGGGCTCCCGCGTTCCTAACGATGACGGACTTGTTCGCGCCACGACTTTCGGCGCAGGAATGCCAGCCTACGGCACCGAAGCGGCGGCACTTGCGGAGTCTGTCGAGTGACAATTCGCCTGTGTTAGTGCCGTCCGATGCGCGTTGGCGCACGGAAACACCATGCGTCACAGTGACGTTATAGGTCCGTTCGGATCAGGTGTTGTCACCGGCCGCGCCGACGCGGCCCACCGATCCGGTCATGCCGTGAAGAGTCAGGGCGTGCGAACTTTCGGCTGCGGAATCGGCCGGGCTTGCGATCCGCGATCGGTATGCAGGATGCCGCCGGACACCGGCTCGGTTCCCTCGTCGACGTCGGCCTGGCGCATCCATTTCGGCAGCGTCACCGGGTGGATCCCGAAATCGGCGGCGATCTGCTCCAGGGTCACCTCGGCGTTGCGAGCGACACGGCCGACGTCCTCACGAAGCTCGCGGGGGATACGGCTTTGGGCAGAGGGCATCCTTCGGCCCGTCCCGACAGGCAAGCCACTTCGGTTATCACCTATCCCGGCAGATCAGATGAGAACTGACATTTGAAGTCAGCAGAGGGGGTACCCAGTTTTTCGCTCTTTTCGTGGCGGTTTAGTTACGTCACTACTAACGCTACGAAACGTAATAGTCGCAACGGTAGCCGGACATGAAGCGTCGTCCTGACCACCGATAAGGTTCACTTATCGGAGGTCAGAACTGGAGGGCTGATTTTCGGAGACGACTGGACCTGGAGTGGTCCCGTCTCGATGAAACTGGCCAAGTATCAGTGAATCTGACGACCGTAAATGTGTATCTGGCCAATGTCTCGAAATTCTCGGCCACTGTGGCATGATCACCCGCGATCTGGCGTCGACGAACGGCATGGACGGGGTGGTGGGCGTGACTGGCGGGGGTTCTGATGTGCGCGTCGAAGGTTGGGGGCGTTTCGAACCAGAGATCCGAACGACTGCGGGGGTTGTGCGCGGCAGGTGGGAGAACGCAGTCGCGATCTTCCGGGGCATCCCCTTCGCCGAGTCACCATTCGGCGCGCGTCGGTTCGCGGCTCCCGTTGCAGTACAGCGGTGGGATGGTGTCCGCGACGCGCTGGAGTTCGGTCCACCGGTTCCCCAAGCGAGCCATCGAGGTTCGGTGATGTCGTCGGTGTCCGGCAGCGCCGATGATGATTCCGCGGACTGTTTGACGCTCAACGTCTGGTCACCCGAGCTCGGTACCGCCCGGCTGCCGGTGATGGTGTGGATCCATGGGGGCCGATACCTCGAGGGCGCCGCCAGCAACCCGCACCAGGACGGTGCGACTGTCGCCGCGTGCGGTGTGGTGATGGTCAGCATGAACTATCGAGTGGGCGTGGAAGGTTTCGCCCACATCGCCGGAGCCCCGGACAACCGCGGCATTCTCGACCAGATCGCAGCCTTGCGGTGGGTACAGGACAATATCGCCGCGTTCGGCGGCGATCCCGACAACGTCACTGTGTTCGGCCAGTCCGCAGGAGCTGGTTCGGTCGCGGCGCTGCTCGCTATGCCCATGGCAGCGGGGCTGTTTCGTCGTGCGATATCGCAGAGCCTGCCGGGCACGTACTTCTCCCCACGGCTCGCCGGCGCGATCTCCGCGACGATCGCCGCGGAACTCGGTGTGCGCGCCACCGTCGATGAGCTCGCCGGCATCCCGCCGCGTGCGCTGATCGAGGCGACCGACGCGGTGATTCGGAAGATGCCCGAATTCGTCGAATCATGGGGACCCACGGCGCTGACGCCTACGCCGTTCTCACCGGTTGTCGATGGCGTCGTACTGCCTGCTGCGCCATGGCATGCGCTCGCCAACGGTGCCGCGCGGGGTATCGATCTGCTCATTGGACACACCCGTGACGAGTACTCGCTGTTCAACGCCCGGCGCGGCACAGAGATGACCGATGAGCAGGCGACCGCCGCACTCGAACGTCTCGCGCCCGTCTCGGACAGCAGCGGCGGATACCGCGCCGCCTACCCGGAGGCCGCCCCTGAACAGCTGTATGAGCTCGTCAACTCCGACTGGCTGCTTCGGATGCCGAGCCTGCATCTCGCCGACGCCCAATACGCCGGGCATGGACCCGTGTGGCTCTATGAACTGTGCTGGAGCTTCCGCCGGGATCAGGGTGCCTCGCACAGCCTGGACATGCTGCTTGTGTTCGGCACGCTCAGCGCCGATGAGGTGCGTGGCCACCCCTTGGCCCACCCGAACGCCGCGAATGAGGTCCTGGAGGTCTCCTATCAAATGCGCAGCGACTGGGTGCGTTTCGCGACCACCGGAAACCCTGGCTGGGCGTCCTACGATCCGGGAAGCCGATCCACTCGTGTCTACAGCGCCGAGCCGACTACCCAGCCTTATCCCGAGGAACGCTCACGCCTTATCTGGCATACACACCGGTTCGACTCCCTGGACCTATGTCAAAGCGTCGGAGCGGGAGGTGGTCGGTGACCAGCCAGGGGCATGGTCTGCACCTGGTGCCCAACCGCAGCCGTGGGTCACCCCGACGCCGTCGTGCGTGAAGCCCGGTATCCGGTGGTGGACTACACCTGCTTGTCACGGGCCGAGGAACAATCGTTCGTACGGCAGGCGGGGCAGCGGTAGATGTTCTTCGATGGTGTCGCAGATCAATTCGATTGTGACCCAATGCTTTCGGCTCCAGTCATCGATCACATTGCGAGCCGCCACGGCGGTGGCCGCGTAGTCGAAGACCATGCCACCCAACCAGATCCGCAGGTGCACATCGCTTCCGGGCGCAAACCGTTCATCGGTTGTCATGGCCTGGCGGCCCGGTTCGATCTTTCCGGACGAGGCACTGGGAGCGAACGGGAGTTGCCAGGGGTTGTCGGCAGTCGATCTCTGGCTCGAAGGATCTCCGGTGACTGGTGTCAGTTCCGCGCCGGCTCGCCTAGCCGGGAGCCGAACACAACTTTGCCGAACGCTTGCGGTTGGCATCCGCCCGGCCCGGCGGCGCGTGGGCCATCCGCTTCGGGTCGGACGCCGGTGCGGAGGGGTCACAGCAGGGCGGCGACCTTCTTCGCCGTCTCCTTGGCTGATCCGGGGTTCTGGCCGGTCACGAGGTTGCCGTCGACCACGGCGTAGGACAGGAACGGCAGCTTGCCTTTCTCGTAGCGGGCGCCGCGCTTTTTCATCTCGTCCTCGGCGTTGTAGGGCACGAGCTTGTCTACGCGGATGAGGACTTCCTCCTGCCAGGCAAACCCGGTCACCCTGCGACCGGCGACAAGGTGGGACCCGTCGGAGAGCTTGGTGTTGAGCAGGCCGCAGTAGCCGTGGCAGACCGAGGAGACGATGCCGCCGCGCTCGTAGATCTCCCGGGTGATGCGCTGCAGGCCCTCGCTGTCGGGGAAGTCGTACATCACCGCATGCCCGCCGGTGAAATAGATGGCGTCGTAGTCGGCCGAGTCGATCTGGTCGGGGCTGACGGTGTTCTCCAGCAGCGCCATCCGTGCCGGATCGGCACGCCAGGCTTTCGCGGTCTTGTCGTAGTTGGGGAACTTCAGTGACCGCGGTTCCAGGGGAGCGGGGCCGCCCGCCGGGCTGATGATGGTCTGCTCGAATCCGTGCTCTTCGAAGACCTGCCAGGCGTGGGTGAGCTCGGACAACCACAAACCGGTCGGGTGGGACGGGTCGTCGTAGTGGCCGACGTTGGTGACGACGTTCAAGATGCGTTTGCTCATAATTGGTCATCCTCCTGAATGTTTACATTGCGTACATTAGCGAGGCTAGGGCGGGATGTGAGCACTGTCAACACCCGTGTCGGTGTGAGTGGGCACACTCTGGGCGGCGCCGGCCTACTGTGTGCGCGCGGAAAGGATCGCGGCGAACGCGGCGCGCACTCGATCGGCCACTTCGTGGCTCGACTCCGCCGGGAGCTTGCCGTCCAGGTGTAGGTATGCCATGCCATGGGCCAGCGCCCACCATGCCGAGGCCAGCGCCTGGGGGTCGCCGTCCGGGAAGACCTGCTTCATCGCGAGTTGTACGAGATCGTGGATTTCCGCTGCCGCCTGGACCCGCTCCTCGTTGCCCTCGTCGCAGGCGTTGCCGAACATCAGGCGAAACAACGCCGGTCTGCGCAGGGCGAACTCGACATAGGCGACCGCCAGCTCGCCGAGCCCCGCCGCCGATGTCGGGAGCTCGCGTCCGTCGCTCAGGTCCGCCTTCAGGTCACGTAAGCCCTGCACGGCCAGGGCGGACTCCAGGGCGTCGCGGTCGGCGAAGTGTCGATAGGGCGCGGTCGGCGACACGCCTGCCTCGCGAGCGATGGCACGCAGCGAGAACGGTTCGCCGACTTCGAGTAGGTGCATCGCCGCCGTCAGTAGCGACGCCCTGAGGTTGCCGTGATGGTAGCCACTCCTTTTCGCCGAAGTTGACATCGCTTACATCCCTTTCTAGGCTCATGTTAGCAATGTAAACTTACCGCATTCAGGAGCGGCGATGCCATCAACAGCCCCCATCCCTGCGAGGTCAGGCGGCGCGGAGCGGACTTCACCGGTCTTCGCGCCGTTCACCCTCCCGAACGGCTCCGTGGTCGCCAACCGGCTGGCCAAGGCCGCTATGGAGGAGAACATGGCCGCATCCGGTCAACTCCCCGACGAGTCCCTGTTCCGGCTCTATCGACGTTGGAGTCGAGGCGGGGTCGGACTGATCATCACCGGCAATGTCATGGTCCACGCCGAGGCGCTCACCGGGCCGGGCGGAGTCGTCCTGGACGCGGAGTCGCCGCTGGAACCGTTCCGTCGGTGGGCCGTCGCCGCGAAGAGCGGCGGCGCGCGGGTGTGGATGCAGATCAACCATCCCGGCCGGCAGGTGCGCGCGGACATGCCCGGCGTCGCCTGGGCGCCGTCGGCGATCCGTGTCGATGTCGGCAAGAACAGCAAGCGATTCGCCGACCCGGTCGAGATGACCCCGCGGCAGATCGAGGAAACCGTGCAGCGCTTCGCCGAGACGGCGCGTCGGGCCGAGGCGGCTGGGTTCGACGGTGTGGAAATCCATGCCGCCCACGGCTATCTGCTGTCGCAGTTTCTCTCGCCGCTGACCAACCGGCGCGCCGACCAGTGGGGCGGCAGCCTGGAGAATCGGGCCCGGCTGCTGCTCGATATCGTGCGTGCGGTGCGGGCCGCGGTCGCTTCCGGCTTCGCCGTCGCGGTCAAACTCAACTCCGCCGACTTCCAGCGCGGCGGCTTCGATGCTGACGACGCCGCGACCGTGCTCGCGATGCTGGCCCCGGTCGGCGTCGACCTCGTCGAGCTCTCCGGGGGCAGCTACGAGGCCCCTGCCATGACCGGCCAAGCCAGTGACCAGCGGACCCGAGCCCGCGAGGCCTACTTCCTCTCTCTCGCCGAAGAACTCGCGGCAACCAGCCCGCTGCCACTGATGCTGACCGGAGGTGTCCTCCGGCGACCGGTGGCCGAGGAGGTCCTGGCCGGCGGCATCGATCTCGTCGGCATGGGCAGCGCGCTGGCCGTCGACCCTGACCTGCCGAACCGGTGGCGCCGGGACGCTGACGCCAAGGTCGAACTCGCACCCGTCGAGATCAAGGACAAGGCTGTCGCGTCCGCCGCGAGCATGGCCCGAGTGCGACAACAGCTTCGCCGCCTCGGCGCCGGACGGCGCGCGCGTCCCGGGATCAACCCCAAGGTCGCTCTCCTCCACGAGACCGTGCTCCAGCGTCGCGCACTGCGCCGCTACCGCACCTGGCTGAACAACCGTGCCGCGTAAGGCCACCGGCCTCTTTCCCGGCAAATCGATCGCATCCCCATGCCTCCGGCAATATCCTGTTCCACGCGCCGATCCGCCCCGTGTTGATCTTGCGCATCAGCTCGAACAGATCCACCAACGCGTCAGTGGCCACTGACGAACATGAAATCGACTGTCGGACAGCCGCTTACCACGATTCGATCAGCGGGGCGGCATGCTCCTGCCGCTGCCATTCTTCGGTGAGGCGACCGAGTCGGTCCGGCGCGGCGATGGCGCGAACGCCTGCGATCTTGTCGTCACGCATCTCCAGGATCACGACACCCACGACGCGGTCGTCGAGCGTGGCGAGCATGGCCGGGCAGCCGTTGACCACGGCGGCATGGATCGAGGGCGAGCCGCCGGCGAGTCTCCGCTTGGCCGGAGACGGTTTGAAGCCGGCCCGCACCACGCCGGCGATCCGCTGCGGGGTCGAGTACCGGATCAGCTTCTCGGCCAGCCCCAGCCCGGCGCCGTCGGAGATGCCGGTCGCGTCGTCGGTCAGCAGCGCCAGCAGCCGTTCGGTCCGGCCCGAGGAGGCGGCGTCGACGAACGCCTCGACGATTCGGCGCGCCGCGGCTCGGTCGACGTCGGTGCCGTTGCCCGCGGCGGCGATTCGGCGCCGGGCTCGGTGGGTGTGTTGCTGACTGCCGGCCTCGGTGATGCCGAGAATCTCGGCGATCTCGGCGTGGCTGTAGGCGAAGGCCTCGCGTAGCACGTACACGGCCCGTTCGATCGGCGACAGACGCTCCATGAGCGTGAGCACCGCCAGGGTCACCGATTCGCGCTGCTCGACGGTGTCGGCCGGACCCAGCATCGGGTCACCGTCGAGGAGCGGTTCGGGCATCCAGGCGCCGACCGCGCGTTCGCGGCGCACCTTCGCCGAACGGAGCCGGTCGAGCGCCAGATTGGTGACGATCTTGGTCAGCCATGCCTCGGGCACATCGACGTACTCCTGGTCGGCGGCCTGCCACCGCAGGAACGCGTCCTGCACCGTGTCCTCGGCATCGGCGGCCGAGCCGAGCAGACGGTAGGCGAGGGAGGCCAGCCGATTGCGGCTGGCCTCGAAACGCGCCACGGTGGCAGTGTCCATGGGCACGACCCTATGCGGCGACCACGTGGGGCGAGTGCTCTGCGGTGGTGGCCGAGCGATAGTGGCGACTCGGCTTTCCGAAGGTCGGGTGGCTCACGCTCCAGGCGGCAGTCCGAAGGATCGCCGACTTGACGCGCGCGGCCGTCCCGCCGCACAGGGCCCACGACTTCGCACGTGCGTCACCGTCGACCAGCTGGAAGATCCCATCCTTGCGGCCGAGACTGATGTGGTTGCCGACATACGCCAGCGAGGTCGTCGAGACCTTGCGCCCGGTCCGGTCCCCGATGATCGCGGCGGTCGCCTGCATGCTGGTGAATCCCGCGGAAGCGCAGGACATCGGCAACGGCCGACCGTTGTCACCGATGACGAAGACGCTGTCACCGGCGACGTAGACGTCCGGGTGGGAGACCGACCGCATCTGACGGTCGACCGTGATCTGGCCGTTGGCCACCACCTCGAGGCCGCTGGCGGCGGCGATCGGGTGGACGGCGAAGCCTGCGGCCCACACGGTCGCGTCGGAGGCGAAAGCGGTGCCGTCGGCGGCGACCGCTGCCGCCTCCTCGACGCGCTCGATGGTGGTGTGCTGGTGGACCGTGATATCGAACCTGTCGAAGGCGCGCAGCAGGTGACGGCGAGCCTTCGTGCCCAGCCAGCCGCCCAGTTCGCCGCTGGTGGCCAGGCCGACCCGAAGGCCTGGGCGTGATTCGGCGATCTCGGTGGCGGTTTCGATCGCGGTCAGATTGCCGCCGACTACCAGCACCTTCCCGTCTCCGCCCAGCTCGTCCAGGCGTGCACGCAGGCGCAGCGCGGACGGCCGCGCGGCCACGGGGAAGGCGTGCTCGTGGACGCCCGGAACGCCGTGGTCGGCGGCAGCGCTGCCGAGCGCGTAGAGGAGGGTGTCGTATCCGAGCCACTCGACGCCCTCGGCGTCGGCGACTGTGACACTCCGGTGCTCGACGTCGATGTCGGTTACCCGCGCCAGTCGCAGCTGGATGCCGGTACCCGCGAACATCTCCGCCAGCGGCCGGTGGCGGAGATCCTGCCCGGCGGCGAGCTGATGCAGGCGCAGCCGCTCGACGAAATCGGGTTCGGCGTTGACGACGGTGATCTCGAAGTCGTCGGAATGGAGTTGGCGCGCCAGGTATCCGGCGGAGAAGGCTCCGGCGTATCCGGCCCCGAGGACGACGATGCGGTGCTTCATGGTTCGCTCCTGTCTGGTTCGCGTGCTCCCTGAACGAGACAGCTCCCCAATCCCTGACAGCATCGACCAGTGACGTGAGTCACTCCCGAAACTCGCATGACCTCACGGCTGTCGGGCGGAGAAGGCGATCCGTTCGCCGAAGGAAGCTGCTGGTGCTGTCCGCGTCCCCGGCGGCCCCACCGGGGGCGGGCTGCACCTGTCCGGCACTCCAGCCTCACCGATCACGGTTCCAGTCCGGCGGCAGTCAGGGTGAGGTGCCGGGCCAATGCGTCGGCTGCGGCGTCGGCGTCACGGGCCAGTGCCGCCTCTTCCAGACGGCGGTGTTCTTCGAGGCCGTCGCGGTCGGGGTTGCGGCGGGTCGACCAGCGGCGGGTCAGCTCGCTGGCGGTCCACAGCCGGTCGAAGGTCTCCAGTAGGACTGGGTTACCGCAGCCCTCGACCAGGGCGCGATGAAAGAGCCGGTGTGATTCGGACCATGCCTCGCTGTAGTGTTCGCCGTCTCCCGGTAGGTACACCGGAGTGCCGGCCAAGCGGTGGTGGGCGGCTCGCACGCGAGCCTCCCAGTCCAGGTCGCCGCGCTCGATGGACATACGCAAGAGGACTGGCTCGATAGTCCGGCGGGCCTCCGCGATCTCCTGCCATCGGCGGTCGGAGAAGGCGGGAACGGCGAAGCCGCGGTTGGGTAGCCGGTCGGCGAGGCCCTCGCCGACCACCCGCACCAGCGCCTCGCGGACGACGGCAAGGCTCACGTCCATCTTCTTCGCCAGATCCTGCGGCTTGAGGGCCTGACCGGGAGCGTATTCTCCGCGCATGATCGCGCCCCGTAGGTGCGCGTAGACCTGCTCGGAGAGCATCTTCTTTCCGGGTGAGTCCGGAGTGCGCAATGTCCGATGCATACTCAGATAATAGATCATCTAGAGAATAATCGATTATTTTTGTACCGTGGATGTCGGTAGATGAACGGAAAGAAGACACCGATGAGCGCCAACGACCCCTTCGCCCGCCTCCCCGAGGCGGCCTCCTTCACCGTCACCAGCACCACGGTCACCAACGGCGGCGCTTGGTCGCCCGCGCAGTTCTCCTCCGGCGTTCCCGGCGGGAAGGACGTCTCCCCGCAGCTGTCCTGGAGCGGCGCGCCGGAAGGCACGGCGAGCTACGCCGTCACCGTCTACGACCCCGACGCTCCGACCGGGTCGGGATTCTGGCACTGGGCGGTCGCCGACATCCCGGCCACCGTGACCGAGTTGCCCGAGGGTGCCGGCGACGACACGGGGGCGGGTCTGCCGACCGGCTCCTTCCAACTGCCCAACGACGCCCGCGCGGCCAGGTTCAGCGGCGTGGCCCCTCCGCCGGGGCACGGACCACACCGATATTTGGTCGTGGTGCATGCCCTCGACGTCGAATCCATCGGCGTGCCGGTCGATTCCACCCCGGCCCTGCTCGGCTTCGCCATGACCTCGCACATCCTCGGCAGGGCGGTTCTCATCGCCACTGCGGAAACGCCGCCTGCCGAAGGGAAACCGGCAGACGCCGAACGGGTCGAGGTCTCCCGGCTCATCCCCGCATCCCCCGATGCCGTCTTCGCGGTGCTGACCGACCCGAAAGGGCACGTGGACATCGACGCATCGGGAATGCTGATCGACGCCGAAGGGAAGCCGGTCGAGCGTCCCGGCGACCGATTCCTGGTCCACATGGATCGCGAGGCCCTCGGGGACGTTCCCCTGGGCAGGTACGAGGTCGAGGTCGTCATCACCAGGCTCGTTCCGGACGAGGAGATCGCCTGGACAGTCGAAACCGGTGGCCGCCGATTCGGCCACATCTACGGCTACCGGTTGGCACCGGCCGAGGGCGGCACCCTCGTCACGTCGTATTGCGACTGGTCACAGATCGATGAGAAGTGGAAGCAGCGGCTCAGCTTCCCGGTGGTTCCCCGGTCCTCCCTCAAAGCCACCCTCGGGATCCTCGAGCGCACCGTCCGCCGCCGAGCCGGCCTCTGACCACCGGGACCGCCAGACCCGGCCGGTGTGGGGCACCGTCCTCGACCGCGGCAGGGCAAACATCCGGCGCAGAACTGGAAGTCGTTGTCCGCGAAGGCATGCTCTCCGGCGTGCTCGATTTCGGCGCGCTGGGCGCTGGCGATCCGGCGACGGATCTGGCTGCTGCATGGCTGATTCTGCCGGTGGGCAAGTCCACGCGGTTCTTCGATGCCTACTCCGCTACTGCGGCCAGCCGGTGCCGAAACGTGACGTGAGCGCGTGAGCGCCTCCAATCCTTTCGGCCGCGCGGCGGATAGGGTCGCTGGTCAGCTCACGCTGGTCGTTGACCTCGTATTTACTGAGCCAGGACGGCCGCCGCACTGCCTGAAGTGCGTGATACGTCCTCGGTGGGGAAGCGAGGTTGCGCAGAATCGAACGCTACGATCTGGCCGTGTCGAAGGTGTGCAACTATCCGGGCTGTACGCGCCCGATTCCGAGCGGAGCAGGACCCGGTCGTCCCTCGGAGTACTGCGACCGGCCCGACCACACGCGCTGGCGTGCGTGGCGCGAGCGGCAACGGCAACAGCAGGAGGCCGAGACTGCGGCCACTGCCGTCACTGTGACGCAGCCGGGGCCGGTGACCGTTGCGCGATTGCGGGCCGATGAACTGCTCACCCAATTCCGGGGACTCGCCGAGCAGTTGAACACCACGCTGAACGCCGCGGTCGCGGAGTTGTCCACGCTGGCCGACCCGGCGGTCGCGGAAGCCCAGGTGCAGGCGGTTCAGGTGGACGCGGCGCGGCGGATCGCCGAGGCGGAAGGCGCGGCGGTAGTGGCCGAGCAGGCGCGGCGGGAGGCGCAGGAGGCGAGGGAACTCGCCGAATCCGCCGCCGACGACGCGGCCGGCGCCGCCGAACACGCCGAAGGGCTGGTCGCCGAGGCGAATTCGGCGCGCGACGACGCGCTGCGTGAGGTCGAACGCGTCACCAAGCAGGCGGCCGATGACGTGTTCGCCGCACGCAGCGCAGCGGAAGCCGAAGTCCGCACCGTGCGCCGCGAGTCCGCCGAGCAGATCGAACGCATCGAAAAGCAAGCCGCCGAACAAGTCGAGCGCGGCGAGCGTCGCGCGGAGACCGACATCGCACACGCCCGGCGTGAGGCGGAAGCCCTGGTCGCGGCCGCCCATTCCGAGCGCGATCTCGCCGTGCAGCGCGCGGCGGACGCCGAACGAGCGGCCGAACGAGCCGAGCGCGCCGCCGCGGAGCGCGCCGAAGCCGCCGACGAAGCGCGAGCCGAATGGCGCCGAGTACGCGCCGAACTCGACACCACCCGCGCCGAACTCGCCGAAACCCGTCGCGCCGCGGCCGCCGAACTGGCCGCCGTCCGCGCAGAGGCCGCCGCGACTGTCGACAAGGCGCGCGCGGAAGCCGCTCAGCGGCTCGAAGCGCTGGACGAAGCTCGCGTGCAGACCCTCGCGCGCGCCGAACGCGCCGAAGCCCAGCTCGACGAACTCCTCGCCGAAGCTCGCCGCAAATCACCCGCTACCGAGCCCGACCGGCGCGACGACGCCTGAGCGGGCGCAGGGCTTCCGTACTAGGCTCTCGGTGCATCTCGGTGCATCTCGGTGCATCTCGGTGCATCTCGGTGCATCTCGGTGTGCGACGTGCGCGACGTGCGCGACGCGCGCGACGTGGAGGAGGAGTCGAGCATGGCCGTCATCCATCGGACCACCATGGTTCCCACGAAGATGGAACTGCTGACCTCGTGGCTGCCCGGCCGCGCGTGGTGCCGCGGTGAAAAACCAGCGGATCTGCACAAAGCCGGTGGTTTCCGGCTCGATGACCCGGACGGGGAAGTCGGGATCGAATTCGTGGTGATCACCGATCACTCCGGCGCGCAGCCGCACACCTATCACGTGCCGCTGACCTACCGGGGCGCACCGCTGCCGGACGCCGCCGAGGCGCTTGTGGGCATTTCCGAACACGGTGTCCTCGGCACCCGGTGGGTGTACGACGCCACCCGTGACCCGGTCGCGGTGGCCCAGATCGTCTCCGCGCTCATCGGGAACGCGCGGCCTCAGGCCCAAAGCGAGAGCGACACGCCCGACCCCTCGGTCACGGTACACGTCGCGGATACGCTCTCTCTCGCAGGAGGTTTCGGTCCAGCTCGGGATGGATTGTTCTACACCGACATCCCGGTGGGCGATCGGATCCTTCGTATCCATCGCCTTCTGCAAGTGCCGGTCTCGCCTGTGGAGTCGGCGGTTGCCGGTCGGGTCGACGCGTGGTGGCGGCTCGACGACACCATTGCCACCGGCGTATTCATCAGCCTGACTGCGTAATTCGAACGGAGCGGTGTGCCCGCGCGCACGACGAGGATCGGGATGGGGCAAACGAGCCGCTAACCGCGGCTCTGGTCATATCATGTAGCTATGCCCGAAAACGGAGTCGAAGGGCGTACGGAACCACTGGCCGGGGCAGCCCGGCAGACGGTACTGGTGGCCGGTGCCTGCTCGATGATCATGGGTGTGGCCCTAGCGGTGTGGCCGCACAAATCGCTGCCGACAGCGGAACTGCTGTCCGGCGGCTACCTATTGCTCAACAGCGCCCTACAACTGGTCGTGGCGCTCGGTGCCCGCTTCGTGACCCCGCTGCGGATGCTGGTGCTGGTCAGTGGGGCGCTGTCGGCCCTACTCGCGGTGCTCTGCTTCGCGGGCGGGAATTCGGCTCCGCTGCTGTCGTTCTGGATCGGATTGGCGTGGGCGATCCGAGGGATCTGTCACGCCACCGTGGCGGTCTGGGTCGATGATCTGCCCGGGCGCGGACGGCAGGAGTTGTTCGGGCTGATCACGCTGGCACTCGGTCTACTGGTCGGTTCGGTGTCGTTCGAGTCACCGGACACGCTCGGCTGGGTAGCCGGATCGTGCATGATCGCGATCGGGACGCTGGAGGCCTTGTTCTCCGTGGGCTCCCGCCGCGACACGGTCGCGCTGCCGGGGATGGTGCCGACCTTGCGCTTGGATGGCTGATCTCGAGGTGGCGAGCAGGATGCTATCCAGGTTGACTGGGCGCCATGGCATCCCAGCAATCCGAGCTCCGGTCGCCCGCGGAACTCATCGTGGTCACCCATGGCGCCGGTACCGCGATCACGCCGATCGCTCTGAGCGACAGTCACAGCGCGCAAGCTCGTCTGACGGAACTACTTCCGGCCGGGAGCGAACTGGTGCGCATCTTCGGACCGGCGAACCGCTTGGAGCGCAGGCTCGCCGGCACCTCACGCCTGGAGACCGGAGCGGAGTATCTCAACTACTTCTACGTCCGCGGTGTCACCGGCCGACTCGACGAACTGGCCGAGCGGTTGCGGACCGCGGACGACATCGCGGCGGCATATGTGAAACCGCCCGCCGAGCCGCCGATAGCGCCGGAAGGCGCGCGAGCGATCACCGGCCGTTCCGCCGCCGAGGCCCCGCCGGTCACGCCGGATTTCGCGGTACGGCAAGGATATCTGGATGCCGCCCCGCAGGGGATCGACGCTCGGTGGGCGTGGACGGTGCCGGGGGGCCGCGGGACCGGTGTGCGAGTGGTGGATGTCGAGGGCGCGTGGCGGTTCACCCATGAGGACTTGCAGGTCAACCAGGGTGGGGTGATCGGAGGCACCCCGTCACCGGAGCAGGGTTGGCGCGACCACGGCACGGCGGTCGCCGGAGTGATCAGCGGTGACGTGAATGCCTACGGCATCACCGGGATCGTGCCCGAAGCGTACATCCGCGCGGTGTCGATCTTCGGGTCCGGATCGGCGTCCGCGATCCGCTCGGCGGCGGACGTGCTCAACCCTGGCGATGTGATGCTGCTCGAACTGCATCGGCCTGGCCCGCGTTTCGCCTACGCCAACCGGCCGGATCAGCGCGGCTATATCGCGATCGAATGGTGGCCCGACGACTTCGCGGCGATCAACTACGCGGTCGGTAAAGGCGTTGTCGTGGTGGAGGCGGGAGGCAATGGCGGCGAAGACCTCGACGCCGCGATCTACGACTCCCGCCCCGCGGAGTTCCCGAGCACGTGGCGCAATCCCTTTCGCGGCGGCGAAGCCGACTCCGGTGCGATCATCGTCGGAGCCGGCGCACCTCCACCCGGCTTCCATGGCCGCGACAACGGCACGGCCCGCTCCCGCTTGCCGTTCTCCAACTACGGAAAGCGGGTCGATGTGCAGGGCTGGGGGCTGGAAGTCACCACGACCGGGTACGGTGACCTGCAAGGCGGTCCGGACGAGGACCTCTGGTACACCGACGTGTTCAGCGGAACCTCGAGCGCGTCCCCGATCGTGGTCGGCGCGGTCACCAGCTATCAGGGCATGAGTGCGGCGGCGGCCGGACGCAAGACCCCTGCGGAAGTGCGCGCCCGGCTGCGGGAAACCGGATCACCGCAAACCGATGCCGCTGATCGGCCCGCATCCCAGCGCATCGGCAACCTGCCGGATCTGAAATCGATGATCCTGCCCCGGTAGGCCGCCGGGGTCGGGATACTCGACTCGATGCGTGCAGCCGACCGATTCCATAGGCCGCAATCCACTCATAAGATAGTTGATGGAAATGGAATCCGGCCCGAGTCGAGCGGCGACTCATCGCCTGCTGGTCTCCGCCGCCGAATCGGCAGGTCCGCGAGGAAGGTTCGAACCGCCGCGTTGACCGAACTGGCCGACGGGCGTGGCCGCCTCCGCCGTCACGCGGGTGACGTCCATCAGCACCAGCGGAAAGCCGAGCGGCGGCGAGGTGGACAGCCCGTCTTACCCGCTGCCGGTTCTCCGCGCATAGCCGCAATCGGTCGGTCGCACCGCACTGATCAGTCCACGCGCGCGGCGAGCAGCAAGTCGAGCAGCAGATCGGCGAATTCGGCAGGTGCGTCGGTGAATCCGCTGTGCCCGCCCGGGAATTCGGTGAGCGGAATGTTCAGCTGCTCGGCGAGCGCTTCCGCGGGACGGTGGGGGAGCTTGCCCTTGCTCTCTCGTCCTGCCCCGAGCACAAGGCGGTCGCTGACCGGCGCCAAGGCCGCGACGTCGGGGAGATGGGAGGTGATCGTGCGCAACTCGTGCGCCATGTTGCGCGGCGCGTTGGCGTGCAGGCGTTCGATCATCGCCGCGGCGCGCGGGGAGAGTTCGGCGGGCTCGGGCATCCGCACACCTCCGCCGATGCCTTCGAGGAAGCGGGCGCCCGCGGCGGCGAGACCGTCGGTGACGAACAGTTCGTACACCTCGTCGACGAACGCTTTGTGCTCGGCGGCATCGGGCAGCACCCCGAAGGAGGGCGGCTCGTGCGCGATAACCAGACGCAACCGCTCGGGATGCCGGGCGAGCAGGTCGAGCGCGACCACCGCCCCACCGCTGCCGCCGAACACGTAAGCGTCCTCGTCCTCGGGGGTGAGGTGCTCGAGGAGCAAGTGGGCGTCCTCGCTCTGCACCTCGACCTCGATGTCGGCCGGTGGGCCGGGGTCGAGCACACTGCGCGAGTAGCCGCGCGGGTCGATGGTGACCACGGTGAAGTGTTGTGCGAGTGGCTCGAGGATGGGATCGAACACCGCCGCGTCGCCTCCGCTGCCCGGCAGCAACAGCAGCACCGGCCCGGCGCCGCTGACCTCGTAGTACAGAGTGGCTCCCGGGACTCGCAGGGTGCCGGATCTCATGATTTCTCCTTGTCGGTCGGCCACTGCTCCAGGGCGACGTGCAGGGCGTCGATGATGCGTTCCCAGGACTCGGCGGTCGAGCGCGTGTGCCCGAAGCCGCCGGTCGCCTCCAGAACGCTGTATCCGTGGAAGGTGCTGCGCAGCAAGCGGACCGCGTCGGTCCGGTCGGGTTCGGCCAGACCGTAGGCGCGCAGCATGCCGTAGGTCAGCTCGATGGCGTGCAGCGCGCCGGTCGCGGTGGGCGTCATTTCGGGATCGAACGGAAGCTGGGTCGCGGCGTAGCGGCCGGGGTGACGCAGGGCGTAGTCCCGCCAGGCGTGGGCGTAGGCGGCGAGCGCATCACGTCCGGCGCGACCGGCCACGGCGGACGCGATCAGTTCGGTCTTCTCCGTAGCCGCCAGAACGGACACCCGCGCGCGGAGGTCTCGCAGATTCTTCACGTGCGAGTACAGGCTGGCGTCCTGGACGCCGAACTTCTTGGCCACCGCCGACATGGTGACGTTCTCCAAGCCGATTTCGTCGGCGAGATCGGCCGCGGCCCGCGTGATCCGATCCGCGGTCAGTCCCGCTCGGGCCATCATGTGCACACCTCCTCGCTCTTGGATTCCTAGTTTCTATCCTAGAACCCTTAAGTTTTGCAATCGGCGTCGCGGGCTCGGCCCTTCTCGTTCGCGGCGGGCCACCTGGGTCACCTGTGAGTGGTTAATTGCTTAGCGCAAGTAAGCACGCTATAGTTGCGTAGCACAAGCAACTAATTCTCGCGCTGGGAGTGGGCATGGCGGTATCACCCGATGCGGCTCGGAGCCTGATAACTGAGCTCTATTTCATGGGCCGTGCGATGCGCGCTGTTCTGTCGCACCCGGAAGAAGGGCACCTGCTTCCGGGTGGCGTCGGCGTGCTGGGGTCCCTCGAGGCCAGGGGGCGATGCCGGCAAGTGGATCTGGCCGTGGACTTGTGCATCAGCCCATCGACACTGAGCAGGCATGTCGCCGAGTTGGTGAGTTCCGGCGACATCGCCCGCCATGCCGATCCCAGCGATGGCCGGGCCACCCTCATCGAAATCACGGACCAAGGACGCGATCTGCTGCGACGCATCCGAGTGTCGCGGGCGCGGGGATTGCAGGCCGCTCTCGCCGATTGGAGTGAGGACGAGGCCGAGCAGGCCGTCGTGGTTGTTCAGAAGCTCAGGAATTCACTGGCCGCAGTCGCGCACCACACCGCGGTGGGCGGGAGCGAGCCGGTTTCGACAGAGAGTCAGGAAGTAGATGTCTAGTTCAGTCGAGTCGGTGACGCGACGCGACCCCTCCGCGATGACCCACCGCGAGGTCCTGGAAGCGATGACCGGGCTGCTGGCGGCGTTGTTCACGGCGCTGCTCAGCACGACGATCGTCTCGACCGCGCTGCCGACGATCATCGGCGAGCTGGAGGGATCGCAGACCGCCTACGCCTGGGTCATCACCACGGCGCTGCTGGCGAACGCCGCCTCCACCCCGATCTGGGGGAAATTCGCCGACCTCTTCAACAAGAAACTGCTGGTCCAATCGGCCATCGTGGTCTTCGTCATCGGCTCGATCATCGCCGGACTCGCCCACACCGTGCCGATACTGCTGGCCGCGCGCGTCGTCCAAGGCATCGGCATGGGCGGGCTGACCGCGCTCGTCGTCGCGATCATCGGCTCCATCGTCGCCCCCCGCGAACGCGGACGCTACTCCGGCTACATGGGCGCGGTGATGGCGGTCTCGATGTCCGGCGGCCCCATCCTCGGCGGCGTCATCGTCGACAGCCCACTCGGCTGGCGCTGGTGCTTCTTCGTATGCGTGCCACTGGCCGTGATCGCACTGGCGCTGCTGCAGCGCACCCTGCGGCTGCCCACCGAACGCAAGGACGGCGTGTCGATCGACTGGCTCGGCGCCGCGCTGCTGACCGCCGGTGTCTCGGTGCTGCTGATCTGGGTGTCCTTCGCCGGGAAGGCGAACTACTACGCGTGGATCTCCTCCGAGTCGGCGCTCTACGTCGGCGCCGGTGTGCTGCTGCTGGCGACCGTGTGGGTCGAGTCCCGCGCCAAGTCGCCGATCATCCCGCTGCCGATCGTCACCGAACCCACCACAGCCCTGGCGATCATCGCCTCCATCGCCGTCGGCGTCGGCATGTTCGGCGCGACCACCTTCCTGGGCCAATACTTCCAAACCGCACGCGGCTACTCCCCGACCATCGCCGGTGTTCTGACCATCCCGCTGGTCGCGGGCATGCTGATCGCCTCGGTCGGCTCCGGCCAGCTCATCACCCGACGCGGCAAATGGAAAAGCTTCGTCGTCGCCGGCGCCGCGCTGCTGGTAACCGGATTCGCACTGCTGTCCACCATCGACCACGCCACCAACCTGTGGCAGGTCGGCGCCTACATCACCATCGTCGGCCTCGGCGTCGGCATGATGATGCAGAACCTGGTCCTGGCCGTACAGAACACCGTAAGCGTGCACAACATCGGCGCCGCCTCCAGCAGCGTCGCCTTCTTCCGCACCTTCGGCGGCGCCATCGGCGTCTCGGTGCTCGGCTCGGTGCTGGCCAGCCGGGTCAGCGAACTGTCCGCGGAGGGATTCGCCAGGCTCGGCGTGCGGACCGGCACCACGGGCGGCGGCAATCTGAATCTCAATGCCTTGCCCGCGCCTATCGCGACCATCGTGCGCGCCTCCTACGGTGACGCGACCGGGCGGATCTTCCTCATCGCCGCCGCCGCGACGGTCGTCGCGCTCATCGCGGCGGCGTTGCTGCCGAACCGTCCGCTGCGCCGCACGATCGACATCGATCCCGCACTCGACCCGACCACGAAAAACTCTGCGGTGCAGGACGATCCGACTGCCACGGACGACATGGCCGCACTGGATGCCGAACTGGACGCATTCGCGGAGTCGAGCTGGGAGGAAAACCAACTCCGGGAAGGCGCCGAGCGGGTGTTGCCCGAGCCGGTCCCAGCCGCGTCGATCGGGCGGCATGCGGTGGTAGAGCAGAACGGTCGTGTGTACCGGATGGCCGCGCCGTCACAGAACGGTCAATCGACTGGCGGCTTGTCGGGGTCGGACTTCGATGGTGGGGCGTTGGGTGGTCGTGTCCATCGTGAAGACGGTCGTCCGGTGCCGGGTGCGGTGTTGACGTTGGTTGATCACGGTGGCCGTCAGGTCGCGCGGGCGAACAGCGCTGCTGATGGTGGTTATGCGATCACCGCGCCGGAGACGGGTGACTATGTGTTGATCGTGTCGGCGATGGGGCACCAGCCGACCGCGGTGAACGTGCCGGTCGGCCAGCGGCCCCATCGCCTGGATCTGACCTTGGTGGGCTCCGGCGAGTTGTCGGGTGTCGTTCGTACCGCCGGCCCCGGTGTGCCGCTGCCGGGTGCGACCGTCACGTTGACCGATCCGCGTGGCGAGGTGGTCGGGTCGGCTGTCACAGGCGGCGACGGCACCTACGTATGTCGCGGTGTGGTCTCAGGTGTCTATACCCTGGTCGCGGTCGCTGGACATATGCGTCCCAGTGCCACCACATTGACGGTGCCGGACAGCGGTGTCTTGCGTCATGACATCGAGTTGGCCACGATGGCGGTGCTTGCCGGCTCCGCGTGGGCCGAGGGCAGCCGAGCGGTGCCGGATGTCCTGGTCAGTGTGCTCGACGCCGCGGGGCAGGTGACCGCCACGGCACGCACCGACGAGAACGGCCGGTATGTCGTGACCGATCTGCCCGAAGGGCAGTACACCGTCGTTGCGCGCGGTTATCCGCCGGTGACCGGGCAGGTCACCGTGTCCGGTGGCGAGGTCGCCCACGATGTGCGGCTCGGTTACGAGATCGAGGATCGTCGATGAGCGGATTGACCGGTCGTGTTCGCACCGCACAAGGGTGGCCGGTGCCGAACGCGGTGTTGACAGTGACGGATATGACGGGGCGCCAGATCGCCCGTGCGGTCGTCGACGAGACCGGGGCGGTGGGCACTGAGCTGTTGCCCGCGGGTGTTCATACCGCGGTGCTCACCGCTGTCGGGTTCGAGCCCGTAGCCCGGACCGTGCGGATCTCTCCAGCAGGGACGGGTGTGCTCGGGGAGATGGTGTTGGCGCCGATCGCCGGGACGGTGGCGGCACCGCCACCGGGGCCGTGGACGATCGATCCGGTGCATTCGACGGTGATCGCAACGGTGCGTCATCTGGGTATAGCGAGTATCAAGGCCCGATTCGCCGAGGTGAGCGGGCGGCTCGATATCGGTGAGCCGTTCGAGCGGTCCACCGGACACGCGGAGATCAAAGCGGCGAGTATCGATACCGGTATCTCCGCGCGTGACAATCACCTCCGTTCGCCGGAGTTCTTGGATGTCGACACCTATCCGCTGATCGCATTCACCGGCAGCGGGTTGCGTCGTACCGGTGGTGACACCTGGGTGATGCCGGGTGAGCTCACCCTGCACGGGCAGCGCCGTCCGGTCGATCTCGAGGTCGCCTACGGTGGCTTCGGAGCGGATCCATGGGGCGGCGTGCGTGCTGCTTTCCACGCCGAAACAGTGTTGCATCGCAACGATTTCGCGATCGATTACAACGCGGTCGTGCGCGCGGGAGTGGCCGCCGTCGGCACCACCGTCAAAATCGACCTCGACATCGAAGTCGTACAAGGCGAGCAGCTACCCGCGATCTAGCCGGCTGCGGAGAAATCATCTGCGCTGGGTCGATGAATTTCGTTCGTGCACATCGTCTGCATTCCGAAGAGGGAACCGACTGCACGAGGAGAACCCATGACCCATCTGCCGTCCGCGGTCACCGCGCGGACCCTCGACGTCCCGGGTGCGCACCTGTACTACGAACTGCGTGGCACGGGCCCGCTGGTCGTACTGGCGGGCGCGCCGATGGACGCCGCCGCGTTCGCGCCGTTGGCCGACCTGCTGGCCGTGGACCACACCGTGCTCACCACCGACCCGCGTGGGCACCAAGGTTCCACGCTGAAGGACGCCGAAGCGGACTCGACGCCGGAACTGCGCGCCGACGACCTCGTCCGGCTGATCGCGCATGTCGACGCCGGGCCCGCCGTGGTCTTCGGTTCCAGTGGCGGTGCGGTGACCGCGCTCGCACTCGCCCGGTCTCGTCCTGATCTCGTCACTACGGCGATCGCGCACGAACCACCGATCAACGCGCTGATCGCCGACCGGGACGCGCATCGAGCCGCGACCGACGACCTCGTCGCCACCTATGCCCGAGGCGACGTGCTCGGCGCTTGGCGGAAGTTCTTCGCGGCCGCGAACATTGCGATGCCCGAGCCGGTGCTCGAGCAGATGTTCGGCCCGGAGCGCGACCCGCGGCAGCTGGCCAGTGAACGTTACTGGTTCGCCCACGAGATCCGCGGCACCACCACCTGGGAACCCGATATCCGCGCCCTGCGCCACGCGTCCACTCGTCTCGTCATCGGTATCGGCGCGGAATCCGCCGGGCAATTCTGTGATCGCACCTCGCGCGCGCTCGCCGCGGCGCTCGACCTGACGCCAACGCTGTTCCCCGGTGGACACACCGGATTCGTCGACGATCCCGGCGCCTTCGCCGACCGGCTGCGCGAAATCCTCGACAAGTCCTGAATCGGCTGGAGTCGCCTGCGAAGTCTCGGGATCCGGCTCACAACGTGAATCTGCGGCCCTTCGCGGCCCACTCGCCGCGGCCGCGCGGCGTGATGGCCCAGCGGCCGCGGTGCTGGCAGTCCATGATCAAACCGCGCGACTGCAGGCGCAGCAATGCGCTGCGCACCGACCAGGCGGTCAGCCGCGCCTGCTGCGCCAGCTGCTCCACAGTGAGCAACCCGCCCGGCGCCAGCACACCCAGCACCGCGAAATCGGCGGCAGTCCTGGGGCGTCTCATCATGTCGCGGCCCTTTCCCTCGAGGAGAAGGCAGCCCGGGACCGACATCGGCGCGGTGGCCCGGGTTGCCGAATCGACGGTAGAAGCCACACCGATACCGCCGCCCACATTTTGCGCGACTTTGCGAAGTGCGTTGACCGGCATCGGGTCCGGTGGGGACGATTGCACGACATCGTCCGCCAGCTCTCGCAAAGGATCAGCTATGAACCTGCGACTTCTCGGATCCGGATCCGACCATGGAGCTTGCCCCGCCGTGTATGCGACCGACACCGGCGTGCTCGTGGTGCAGGGCGATGCCACCGACCGCACGGGCACGGTGCGTGTACCGCACCAATTGCTGGACTGGCTGGAACCAGGCATGTGGCTACGGGTGGAGCCGAGTGGAACCTGCGGATCGGTGCTGGTGGCCGGCGAACCGGTCACCGACCCCGAACTGCTCGCCCAGTTGACCCTCGACTGTCACGAAACCGCCGTGGTGGTGCGCTGATGCTGCACGTCGCCGGTGACCGCTGTTTCGAGCCGCTCTTTCGGGCGGCTCGATTCCGCGCTTTCCACTTGGAGGTGAGAGATCAGTACCTGATGGAGGACGAGCAGGAAGCGTTGCGCCGCTTCGATGCCGGAGTAGCGTACGAGCGAGAGGAACAGCCCGAGTCGTGGAAAGCCTGGGATGCTCTGATGGTCGAGTCGGCCACCCGCGGAGTCACGCTGGAGCGACTACGTGTCGTGACGGTCCCGCATACCGGCTACACCCGGTGGTTGTTGTCGGCGACCGACGACAACATCGCCACCGGCGAGGCGGTGCGCTGGCTACCGCGGCATCTGGTCGACGCGGCGGATCTGCCGCACGACGACTACTGGCTGTTCGACTCGGACACGGTGGCCTTCAACACCTTCGCCGAGAACGGGGCGTTCACCGGGCTGTCGATCAGTACTGATCCGGCGCTGGTCGCCCGGTACCTGCGGGTGCGGGAACGGCTGTGGCCCATGGGCATCGATCATCAACGATATTGCGAGAGTGAGCACGTACCCGAGTGAACGGTGTGTCGGACGCACGCGAGGTGCTGGGCGCGCGCCTGCGTGAACTTCGTCGCGCTGCCCACCTCACCGGCCTGGAGCTGGCCGCGAGGTGCGGCTGGCATTCGAGCAAGGTCTCCCGGATCGAGGGCGGCAAGCAGACGCCGTCGGAAGCGGACCTCGCCGCGTGGTGTGAAGCGTGCGGTAACACCGCCGTGCTGGACGATCTGGTCGCCAATGCGCGCAATCTGCAGTCGATGTACCTGGAATGGCAGCGCACCGTCGCCTCCGGGCACGCGCGCAGGCAACGGCAATCGATCCATTTGGAATCGCAGACCTCGCAGATCCGCTGGTACGCGCCGGACACGTTGCCGGGGCTGCTGCAAACCGAGGGCTACGCGCGCGCGATCCTGACCGCCTGCATCGCGGTGACCGGTGGGCGCGACGACCTGGAAGAAGCGGTGGCCGCGCGCATGACCCGTAAGCAGGTGCTCTTCCGGGCGAAACACCGGTTCCACTTCGTGGTCAACCAGGCCGCGCTCTGGCGCACGGTCGGCGACGCGATCGTCATGGCCGAGCAACTCGCCCACCTGCTCGCGGTGATGGCCAACCCGACTGTGCGGTTGGGCATCATCCCGATCTGCGCCGAGTACCGCGCCCCCGCGACGAACTTCGTCATCTACGACCGCTCACAGGTGCTGACCGAGACGGTCTCGGCGGAGCTGACCATCACGCGCCCGTCCGAGATCGCGCTGCACGAGAAGACCTTCGCGATCCTTGCCGACCAAGCCGAGTACGGCGATCGAGCCCGGGCGCTGATCGCGAAAGCGCTGCAAGGCCGGCGCGGCGCCTGAGTGCGTCGAGCCGTGAGACGACGATGCCGCCGCGGTCGTGCGGCGGCATCGGGGCGAGCGGGCCGGTCAGCGAACGAACGTCGCCGCCTGATCGGCGAGATCGAGCAACGGCTGCGGAAAGACACCGAGCGCGAACGTGATCGCCGCGGTGACCGCCACGATCGTCGTCGTCAGCGGCGGGCTGACCAGCAGCGGCGCGTCGGCGGGCGGGTCGGTGAAGAACATGAGCACGATGACCCGCAGGTAGAAGAACGCCGCGACGGCGCTGCAGATCACGCCGATGACGACCAGTGGCGCCGCGCCGCCCGAAGCGGCGGCTTCGAAGACGGTGAACTTGCTGACGAAGCCGCTGGTGAGCGGCAACCCCGCGAAGGAAAGCAGGAACAGCGCGAATACCGTTGCCAGCCAGGGTGATCTGCGGCCCAGCCCCGCCCACCGTGGCAGGCCGGTGGCCTCGTCACCGTCCGGCTCGCGGACCGAGCTGACCACCGCGAACGCGCCGAGTGTGCCGATTCCGTAAGCCAGCAGATAGAACAGCACGGCCGCGACACCGCGGTCGTTGGCCGCCACCGGGCCGGTGAGCAGGAACCCGGCATGCGCCACCGAGGAATACGCAAGCATTCGTTTGACGTCGGTCTGCGTGATCGCCATGACCGCGCCGACGGCCATGGTGGCGATCGCGACGGCCGCGAGGATGGGCCGCCAGTCGTCGCGCAGACCGGGCACCGCGACCTGCAGCACACGCACCAACGCGCCGACCGCCGCGATTTTGGTGGCGGCGGCCATGAACCCGGTGATCGCGGTGGGAGCGCCCTGGTAGACGTCGGGCACCCAGGACTGGAACGGCACCGCGCCGATCTTGAACAGCAGGCCGACCGCGAGCATCGCGATCCCGAGGACCGCCAGCGTCGCGTTGTCCGGATGCTGGGCGATCGCGTCGGCGATGCCGCCGAGTCGCACCGTAGCCGCCTGGCCGTACAGCAGCGCGACGCCGTAGAGGAAGAACGCCGAGGAGAACGCGCCGAGCAGGAAGTACTTCAGCGCCGCCTCTTGGGAGAGCAACCGCTTGCGCCGGGCCAGACCGCACAGCAGATACAGCGGCAGCGACAGCACTTCGAGGGCGACGAACATGGTCAGCAGGTCATTGGACGCCGGGAACAGCAGCAATCCGCCGACGGCCAACAGCGTCAGGGGGAACACCTCGGTGGTCGCGACACCCGCGCGCAGCGCCGCGGCTTCGGTCGCGCTGCCGGGCACCGCCGAGGCCTGGGGCGTGAACGCGTCCACACCGCGTTCGAGGGTGGCGGCGGCTCGGCTCCAGGTTCCGGGGCCCGACCGCGCCCGCAGACGCGGCTCGGCTCCGCGCTCGGCGATGAACAGGATCCCGAGCAGCGACACCACCAGGATCGTGCCCTGCAGGAACAGCGTCACGCCGTCGATCGCGACCGCACCGGCGACAGCGGTGGATTCGGTGCCCGCCAGCAGCACCACCGCGATCAGCGCGGCGACCAAGCCGACCACGCTCAGTACCAGATGGGTGGCATAGCGGTAGTGCCGGGCGACGAACGCTTCGGCCAGTACACCGAGTACGGCGGCGCCGAACACGATGAGCATGGGGGACAGGGCGCCGTATTCGATGCTCGGCGCGGGAACGCTCGCGGCGAGCGTCGCGGTGGAGGCGAGGTCGGTCATTTGTGGACACCTCCGGGATGGTGGGTCGATCCCGCTTCCGCCGGTGGTGTCGACGGTGCGGGGTCGGTCCGGCCGATGGTGGTGAGGGTCTGGCTCACCGCGGGATTGATGAAGTCGGTCAAGACTTTCGGGTAGATGCCGAGGAACAGCAGCGCGGCGATCAGCGGTACCACGACGGCGAGTTCGCGCGGGGCGAGATCCCAGATCCGCTCGTTGCCTTTCTTCACCGGTCCGGTCATCATCCGCTGGTAGAGCCACAGGACGTAGAGGGCAGCGAGCACCAGCGCGCTCGCGGCGATCACGGCGGCGAACTGGTAGCGGGTGAAGGTACCGATCAGCACCAGGAATTCGCTGACGAAGGGTGCGAGCCCGGGTAGCGAGAGCGTCGCGAGACCGGCGATGAAGAACGTGCCCGCCAGCACCGGGGCCACCTTCTGCACGCCGCCGTACTCGGCGATGAGCCGGGTTCCGCGCCGGGACACCAGGAACCCGGCCACCAGGAACAGTGCGGCGGTGGAGATGCCGTGATTGACCATGTACAGCGTCGCGCCGGTCTGCCCCTGGCTGGTCATGGCGAAGACGCCGAGGATGATGAAACCGAAGTGGGAGATCGAGGTGTAGGCGATCAGGCGCATCACGTCGGTCTGCCCGATGGCCAGCAGCGCGCCGTAGACGATGCCGATCACCGCGAGCGTGATCACCAGCGGCGCATAGGTGCTCGACGCGTCGGGGAACAGGGGCAGGCAGTAGCGCAGCATGCCGAAGGTGCCCACTTTGTCGACCACCGCCATCATCAGCACCGCGCTGGAAGGCGTGGCGGCGACGGCGGCGTCGGGCAGCCAGGTGTGCAGCGGCCACAAGGGCGCCTTCACCGCGAAAGCGAACATGAACCCGAGGAACAGGGCATTGAGCACCGCGGGACCCGCGCCGAGCTGCCCGGCGTTGGCGGCGGCGACGACGGTGCGGAAATCGAACGTGCCCGAGGACCCTTCGCCCAAACCTTCGCGGGCGGTGAGTACGTACAACCCGATGACCGCGGCCAGCATGATCAGCCCGCCGAACAGGTTGTACAGCAAGAACTTCACCGCCGCGCGCGAGCGCTGCCTGCGCACCAGCGCGTCGCCGGTGCGCGGCCCGAACCCGCCGATGAGGAAGTACATCGGGATGAGCATCGCCTCGAAGAAGACGTAGAACAGCAGGATGTCCAAGGCGACGAAGGAGACCAGCACCATCGCCTCGACGAGCATGATGAGCGCGACGTAGGTGTGGGCCACCCGCCTGCCGCTGCCGACTTCGCGTTCGTCGTGCCAGCCCGCCAGGATCAGCAGGGGCACCAGTGCCGCGGTCAGCAGCACCAGCACCAGTGCGATGCCGTCCAGTCCGAGGGTGTATCCGGCGCCGAACGCCGGAATCCACTGATGGGATTCGACGAACTGGTATTGCGCGCCGCCGGGATCGAAGCGCACCGCCAGCGCGATGCCGATACCGAGCGTGAGCACCGAGATGGCCAGTGCCACCGCGCGCGCGAGCGTGCGTCGCGCGGCGGGCAGCACGAGCACGATCGCCGCACCGACGACCGGCGCCAGCCACAGCGTCGTCAACCAGGGGAACTCGCTCACCACAACCTCACCGCCAGCAGGGCTGCGGCCACCAGGGCCGCGCCGGTGAACATGGACAGGGCATAGGAGCGCACGAAGCCGGACTGCACACGCCGGGCTCGTGCGGACAACCCGCCGATCAGCGCCGCGGTGCCGTTCACGACGCCGTCGATGCCGCGATTGTCTAGGAAGACCAGCGCCCGGGTGAGGTACTGTCCCGGCCGCATGAACGCCGTTTCGTTGACCGTGTCGCCGTAGAGGTCGCGGCGCGCCGCGACGGTGAGCGCGGAGACGGCTTCGGGTGCGGTCTCGGGGATGTCGCGCTGCGCGTATTGCGAGTAGGCCACCCAGACTCCGACGGCGACCACGCCCAGCGCCAGGATGGTGACCAGCGCCGCGGGAACGGCTTCGGTGCCGTGGTGGGCGCCCACGACCGGTTCGAGCCAGTTCTGCAATGAGGAGCCGAAGACGAACACCGCGCCCGCCCCGATCGAGCCGAGGGCGAGCAGGATCATCGGCCCGGTCATCACCGCGGGGGCTTCGTGCGGGTGGGTGTCCGGTTTCCAGCGCCGTTCGCCGAAGAACGTCATCAGCATGACCCGCGTCATGTAGAACGCGGTCAGTCCCGCGCCCAGCAGCGTGACCAGTCCCAAGGCGACTCCACCGAGACCGCCTTGGTTGAACGCCGCCTCGATGATCCGGTCTTTGGAGAAGAATCCGGCGAACGGCGGAACACCGATGATGGCGAGGTAGCCGAGGCCGAAGGTGACGTAGGTGATCGGCAGCAGGGTGCGCAGTCCGCCGTAGCGGCGCATGTCGGTTTCGTCGTTCATCGCGTGCATCACCGAACCGGCGCCGAGGAACAGCCCGGCCTTGAAGAACCCGTGGGTGAGCAGATGCATGATGGCGAAGGCGTATCCGGCGGGGCCGAGTCCGGCGGCCAGCACCATGTAGCCGATCTGGCTCATGGTGGAGGCGGCGAGCGCCTTCTTGATGTCGTCCTTCGCGCAGCCGATGATCGCGCCGAACAGCAGGGTGACCGCGCCGACCAGCACCACGCCGAGGCGCGCGTTCGGTGCGAGGTCGAAGATCGCGTTGGAGCGCGCGATCAGGTACACGCCCGCGGTGACCATGGTTGCCGCGTGGATGAGCGCCGACACCGGGGTGGGGCCTTCCATCGCGTCACCGAGCCAGGATTGCAGCGGCACCTGCGCGGACTTGCCGCACGCGGCCAGCAGCAGCAACAGGCCGATCGCGGTGAGTGTGCCCTCGCCCGCGGCGGACGCGGCGCCGAACACGACGTCGAAGTCGATCGACCCGAACGTCGCGAACATGACCATCATCGCGATCGCCAAGCCCATGTCGCCGACCCGGTTGACGACGAAGGCCTTCTTGGCCGCCGTTGCCGCCGAGGGCTTTTCGTGCCAGAACCCGATCAGCAGGTAGGAGGCCAGGCCGACGCCCTCCCAGCCGAGGTAGAGCACGAGGTAGTTGTTCGCCAGGACCAGCAGCAGCATGGCCGCGAGGAAGAGGTTCAGGTAGGCGAAGAACCGCCGCCGAGCCGGATCGTGGCTCATGTAGCCGATCGAGTAGATGTGGATCAACGAGCCGACGCCGGTGATCAGCAGCGCGAAACAGATCGACAGCTGATCGAGTCGCAGCGAGAAGTCGACCTGCAGACCGGCTACCGGAACCCAGCTGAACAAATCCTCGCGCACCGCGCGGTCGGCGGTGTCGCGCCCGAGCATGTCGGCGAACGCGAGCGCGGCGACCACGAACGAGGCCAGGGCCAGCGCGGTGCCGAGCAGATGGCCCCACTTGTCGGCGTAACGTCCGGTCAGCAGCAGGACGATCGCGCCCGCCAGGGGGAGGGCGGGCAGCAGCCACAGCGTTGCGGTGTCCACGTCAGAACTTCAGCAGGTTGGCGTCGTCGACCGAGGTCGAGCGGCGGGTGCGGAAGATGGTCATGATGATGGCCAGGCCGACGACCACCTCGGCCGCGGCGACCACCATCGTGAAGAACGCGAACACCTGTCCGTCGAGGTTGGCGTGCATCCGGGCGAAGGTGACGAACGCGAGGTTCACCGCGTTGAGCATCAACTCGATACACATGAACACGACGATGGCGTTGCGCCGCAGCAGCACTCCGGCCGCGCCGATCGTGAACAACAGGGCGGACAGGAACAGGTAGTTCTCGGGATTCACCGGTTGCCTTCCTCGTCGCTGGGTGTGTCGGCCGCGTCCGCCGCGGGCGTGGTGCCGACCGAGATGACGGCCGCTTCGGTGAGCGCCCTGGTGCGGCGGTGCCGCAGGATGGTGCTGACCGACAGTTCCTCGAACGACCCGTCGGGCAGCCGCGCGGGAATGTCCACCGCGTTGTGCCTGGCGTAGACGCCGGGGGTGGGCAGTGGTGTGGCGCGGTGGCCCTTCTCACGGAAGCGGCGGCGCGACAGTTCACGCTGATCGGTGCGGGGGCCGAAGTGCTCGCGGTGCGCGAGCACCATGGCGCCGATGGTTGCGGTGATCAGCAGGGCGCCGGTGAGTTCGAAGGCCCACACGTAGCGCAGGAAGATCAGTTCGGCCAATTCGGCGATCACGTTGCGGCCGGGGAAACCGTTGGCGGGGAAAGTGGTTCCGGATTCGCGCACGCCGTGGGCGATGCCGCCGCTGAGCAGCAGCCCGAAGCCGATGCCTACCGCGGCGGCGGCGAGTCGCTGGCCGCGGATGGTCTCCTTCAGCGATTCGGCGGAGTCGACGCCGACGAGCATCAGCACGAACAGGAAAAGCATCATGACCGCGCCGGTGTAGACCACGATCTGCACGATGCCGAGGAACAGTGCGTCCTGGGCGATGTAGAACGCGGCCAGCGCGATCATCGTCGCGGCCAGGCACAGTGCGGAGTGCACGGCCTTGGGGGCGAACACCATGCCGAGCGCGCCGAGCACGGCGATAGGGGCGAGGATCCAGAATTGGACGGTCTCGCCGGTGGATGCGCGGGTCAGTGGCTCCGCGGCCAGGATCAGTTCGGTCATCGTGTCACTCCTTCCGCGCCGGCGGCGGCGGGTTTGCGGAGCGCGTCGGTCGCCGTGGCACCGCTGGTGGCAGGCGCGCCGGGCACCCGGCCGAGGTAGTAGTCGGCCTCGTCGGCGCCGGGGTGCATGGCGTGCGGCGGTGGGGTCATCCCGGGCTGCAACGGGGCGAGCAATCGGTCCTTCTCGTAGATCAGGTCGGCCCGGTTGTCATCGGTCATCTCGTAGTCGTTGGTCATCGTCAGCGCCCGGGTGGGGCAGGCTTCGATGCACAGGCCGCAGCCGATGCAGCGCAGGTAGTTGATCTGATAGACCCGGCCGTATCGTTCACCGGGCGAGAACCGTTCGGTCTCGGTGTTGTCGGCGCCCTCGACGTAGATCGCGTCGGCGGGGCAGGCCCATGCGCACAGCTCACAGCCGATGCACTTCTCCAAGCCGTCGGGATGCCGGTTGAGCTGGTGTCTGCCGTGGTAACGCGGCGCGGTCGGCGTCCTCTGCTCGGGATAGAACTCGGTGTTCGGCTTCTTGAACATGGTGCCCGCGGTGACCGCGAACCCGCCCAGTGGATCGAACAGCCCGGCTTTGGTGCGGGTGGCGTCGCGTGTGTGCGCGTCGGCGGGCAGCGGCGGAACCGGGAAGCCGAGGAAGACCGTCGACTCGGGGGAATCCGCGGTCACGGGTTGCTCGACCGGTGGCGGCGCCGCCTGCGCCCGGCCCGCCCGCAGGAATTGCAGCACCAGCAGACCGGTGACCACCAAGCCGCCGATCACCAGGATGGGGGTTTGCACCCGATAGCCCTCGGCCTGCAACACCCGTGCGGTGGCCACCACCATGACCCAAGCCAGCGAGGTCGGGATCAGCAGTTTCCAACCGAGGTTCATGAACTGGTCGTAGCGCAGCCGGGGCAGTGTGCCGCGCAGCCAGATGAAAACGAACAGGAACGTCCAGACCTTCGCGGTGAACCACAGCACCGGCCACCAACCGGAATTGGCGCCGTCCCACATGTTCAGCGGCCACGGGGCGTGCCAGCCACCCAGGAACAAGGTGGTGGCCAGCGCGGACACCGTTCCCATGTTGACGTACTCGGCCAGCATGAACATGGCGAACTTGAGCGAGGAGTACTCGGTGTGGAAGCCGCCGACCAGCTCGCCCTCGGCCTCCGGCAGGTCGAACGGCGCCCGGTTGGTCTCGCCGACCATCGAGACGCAGT
The DNA here is from genome assembly GCF_040681035.1 of Nocardia sp. NPDC051911. Taxonomy (NCBI): domain Bacteria; kingdom Bacillati; phylum Actinomycetota; class Actinomycetes; order Mycobacteriales; family Nocardiaceae; genus Nocardia; species Nocardia sp. NPDC051911. The sequence goes on along the minus strand of NZ_JBFAXY010000005.1, from coordinate 143,749 downwards.
AGATCAGGAACGACGGCAGCAGCAGGAAGACATACCAGGTGCCTTCCTGCGCGGACACGATGCCGGAGGTGGCCATGGTGCCCGCGAGCAGGAACACCGTCGCGAAGCACAGCGCCATCGCGATCTCGTAGGAGATGACCTGCGCGGTCGAGCGCAACCCGCCCAGCAGCGGATAGGTCGAGCCCGACGACCATCCGGCCAGCACGATGCCGTAGACGCCGATGGAGGTGATCGCGAGGATGTACAGCACCGCCACCGGCAGATCGGTGAGCTGCAACGGCGTGATGACACCGAAGAACGACACCTCGGGCCCGAAGGGGATCACCGCGAACGCCATGAAGGCGGGCACCACCGAGATGACCGGCGCCAGGATGTAGATCGGCTTGTCCACGATCGCCGGGACGATGTCCTCCTTGAGGGCCATCTTCACGCCGTCGGCGATGCTCTGCAACGAGCCGAACGGCCCGGTCCGGTTGGGGCCGATCCGCATTTGCATGCGTGCCACGATCTTTCGTTCCGCGAGCACGGCGATCAGCGGAATCAGCATCAGGTAGACGAAGACGGCCAGCGCCTTGACGATCACCAGCCACAAAGGGTCGTGCCCGAAGCCGGCGGGCGCGTAGGGATCGGAGGCGGCGCGGGTAACCGTGGAGGTCAAGGCGAGCGCGGCGAGATCACTCATGACGGTGCTCCTTCATCCTCTCGTCGGCGTGCCGCAGATGCACGATCGCGCCGGGCTGCACGGCGAGTTGCTCGGCGATGGAGCAGCCGGGCGAGTGCTGCGGCAGCCAGACCACCCGGTCGGGCAGGTCGCTGATCATCAGCGGGAGCGTGACCGTGCCGCGGCTGGTGGCGACCGTGACCGGGTCGTCGGGTTGTACGCCGATCTCGGCGGCGGTGGCGGCCGACAGGCGCACCACCGGGGGCCGGGCGATGCCGGCCAGATTCGGTTCGCCGTCCTGCATCCGGCCTTCGTCCAGCAGCATGCGCCAACTGGCGAGCACCGCCGTTCCCGGCTCGAGCCGCGGCAACGGGTTCGGCCCGTGCGCGGGGGCGGTGACGGGTGCGCCGTCCCACGCGCCGAGTTCGGCGAGTTCGGCGCGGGCGGATTCGATGTCGGGCAGGCCGAGGCGCACCGACATCTCTTCGGCGATGGCGTGCAGCACGCGCTGATCCGACAGCGGCGCGGTCTGGCGGCGCACCATGTCGTCACCGAGCGCGGCGGCGAACGGGCGCGGCCTGCCCTCCCAGGTGCGGAAGGTGCCGGATTTCTCCATGGCCGCGGCTACCGGGAAGACCACGTCGGCGCGTTCGGTGACCGGGCTGCGGCGCAGTTCCAGACTCACCACGAACCTGGCCGCGTCGATCGCGGCCAGCGCTGCGGCCGGATCGGGCAGGTCGGCGACATCGACTCCGCCGATGACCAGCGCGCCGAGGCCGGAGGCGGCCTCCAGGATCGCCGTGGTGTCCCGGCCCGCGCCGACGGGCAGCTCCGGCACGTTCCAGACAGCGCGGACCTGTTGGCGGGCACGGGGATCGGCGACGGGCCTGCCGCCGGGAAGCAGGCCGGGCATGGCGCCCGCTTCGACCGCGCCACGTTCGCCTGCCCGGCGCGGCACCCAGGCGAGGGCGGCCGAGGTTTCGTCGGCGAGGCGCACCGCGGCCGACAGCGCGCCCGCGACGCCCGCCATCCGCTCGCCGACCATGATCACCGCACCGGGTTCGCGCAGCAGCCGGGCCAGATCGGCCAGCTGGGCGGGATCCGCGCCGGGCGTGGTGATCTCGCCGGTGCGGATGGCGTCGAGCAGATGCGGTTCGGCGCCCGGCGCGGCGCGCATCAGCCGTCCGGACATGCGCTCGAGCCCGCGCGAGGAGTACGGCGCGAGCGAGTAGATCGGCAGGCCGCGCTTGCGGGCCGCCTTGCGCAGGCGCAGGTAGACGATCGGCGATTCTTCCTCGGGTTCGAATCCGACGAGCAGGACGACCGGTGCGGCTTCCATGCTGTCGTAGGTGACCGCGCCGTCCTGGCCCGCGACGCGGGCGGCGAGGAAATCGGCCTCCTCGGCAGAATGCGCGCGGGAGCGGAAGTCGACATCGTTGGTGCCGAGGGCGACTCGCGCGAACTTCGCGTAGGCGTAGGCGTCCTCCTCGGTGACCCGGCCGCCGACCAGCACGCCGGCGTTGCCGAAGGACGCGGCCAGCCCCTCCGCGGCCGCGGCCAGCGCTTGCGACCACGAGGCGGGGGCGAGTTCGCCGTCCCAGCCGCGCACCAGGGGGGTGGTGAGCCGGTCGGGTCCGGTGGCGTAGGCGAAAGCCCACCGGCCCTTGTCGCAGTTCCACTCCTCGTTGACCTGCGGGTCGTCTCCGGCCAGCCTGCGCAACACCTTGCCGCGCCGGTGGTCGGTGCGCTGGGCGCAGCCGGAGGCACAGTGCTCGCAGACGTTCGGGCTGGACACCAGGTCGAACGGGCGCGCGCGGAATCGGTAGGCGGTGCCGGTGAGCGCGCCGACGGGGCAGATCTGCACGGTGTTGCCGGAGAAATAAGAATCCAGCGGTTCGGCCTGCGCGGTGCCGACCTGTTGCAGCGCGCCGCGATCCATCAGTTCGATGAACGGGTCGCCCGCGATCTGCTGGGAGAAACGGGTGCAGCGGGCGCAGAGTACACAGCGTTCCCGGTCCAGCAGCACGGCCGTGGACAGCGGAATCGGTTTGGGATAGGTGCGTTTGCGGCCGTCGAACCGGCTTTCGGCGCGGCCGGTGGACATCGCCTGGTTCTGCAACGGGCACTCGCCGCCCTTGTCGCACACCGGACAGTCCAGCGGATGGTTGATCAGCAGCAGCTCCATCACGCCCTCCTGCGCCTTGTCGGCGGCGGGGGAGGTGAGCTGGGTGCGCACCACCATGCCGTCGGCGACGGCCATGGTGCAGGAGGCGACCGGCTTGCGCTGCCCTTCGACTTCGACCAGGCATTGACGGCATGCGCCGACCGGGTCGAGCAGTGGATGGTCGCAGAAGCGGGGGATCTGGATGCCGATGAGCTCGGCGGCCCGGATCAGCAGTGTGCCGGGCGGCACGCTGACGGCGGTGTCGTCGATGGTCACGGTCACCAGGTCGGCGGGCGCGGGCCCGCCGTTGTTGTCACGCACGGCGGCAGGCCCGTTCGCCGCCCGGCCGCCACCCCTGATCGAATCGCTCCGCGATACCGGTTTCATCGGACCTCTTCTCCTGACTCGGCCCATGCCGTGCTGCGCGCCGGGTCGAACGGGCAGCGGCCCAGCCGCAGGTGTTCGACGTACTCCTCGCGGAAGTACTTCAGCGAGGAGATGATCGGGCTGGCCGCGCCGTCGCCGAGGGCGCAGAACGACTTGCCGTTGATGGTGTCGCTGATGTCGAGCAGCTTGTCCAGGTCGGATGCGACGCCGGTGCCCGCCTCGATACGGTGCAGCAGCTGCACCAGCCAGTAGGTGCCCTCCCGGCATGGGGTGCACTTGCCGCAGGACTCGTGGGCGTAGAACTCCGTCCAGCGCAGCACGGCGCGCACCACGCAGGTGGTGTCGTCGAAGATCTGCAAGGCTTTGGTGCCGAGCATGGATCCCGCACCCGCGACGCCTTCGTAGTCGAGCGGCACGTCGAGGTGTTCCTCGGTGAACAGCGGCGTGGACGAGCCGCCCGGAGTCCAGAACTTCACCCGATGCCCGGCGCGCACGCCACCGGCGTAGCCGAGTAGTTCGCGCAGCGTCACGCCCAGCGGGGCCTCGTACTGCCCGGGCCGGGTGACGTGACCCGACAGCGAATAGAGCGTGAAGCCGGGCGAGCGCTCGCTGCCCATGGAGCGGAACCACGCGATGCCGTTGCGGATGATGGGCGGCACGCTGGCGATGGACTCGACGTTGTTCACCACGGTCGGGCAGGCGTACAGACCCGCGACGGCGGGGAACGGCGGGCGCAGCCGAGGCTGGCCGCGGCGCCCTTCCAGCGAGTCCAGCAGTGCGGTCTCCTCACCGCAGATGTAGGCGCCCGCGCCCGCGTGCACGATCAGCTCGAGGTCGTAGCCGGAGCCGAGGATGTCATGACCGAGAAAGCCCGCCTGGTAGGCCTGGGCCACCGCGGCCTGTAGCCGCCGCAGCACCGGAACCACCTCGCCGCGCACGTAGATGAACGCGTGCGCCGCGCGGATGGCGTAGGCGGCGATGACGACGCCTTCGATCAGCGCGTGCGGGGCGGCCAGCATGAGCGGAATATCTTTGCAGGTGCCTGGTTCCGATTCGTCGGCGTTCACCACCAAGTAGTGCGGTTTGGTGACGCCGTCGGGACCGGGCCCCTGCGGGATGAAACTCCATTTCATGCCGGTGGGGAAGCCCGCGCCGCCGCGCCCGCGCAGGCCCGCGTCCTTGACGGTCTGGATGATCTGATCCGGGTCCGTCCGCAGGGCGGTGCGCAGCGCCTGGTAGCCGTCGTGGCGCAGGTAGGTGTCCATCGTCCAGGACTGCGGATCGTCCCAGTAGGTGCTCAGCACCGGGGTGAGCGTCATCGCCTGCCCTCCGTGTCCTCTTCCGGCGCGGGGGCGCGCATGCCCTGTTCGCGGGCCACCCGCAGGCCGGCGAGTGTCGCGTCACCGGCCGCGCCGTCGAGCACACCGGGGCGCTCGTCGGGGAAACCGGCGAGGATGCGGGCGGTCTGCTTGAACGTGCACAGCGGCGCGCCCCTGGTCGGGGTGACCTGCTGTCCGGCTCGCAGCGCGTCCACCAGCGCCCGCGCGGACTCGGGGGTCTGGTTGTCGAAGAACTCCCAGTTGACCATGACGACCGGCGCGAAGTCGCAGGCCGCGTTGCACTCGACGTGCTCCAGCGTGATCGATCCGTCCGCGGTGGTCTCGCCGTGCCCGATGCCGAGGTGGCGCTCGAGTGCGGCGAGGATGGCGTCGCCGCCCATGACCGCGCAGAGCGTATTGGTGCAGACGCCGACGTGGTAGTCGCCGGTCGGTGTGCGCCGGAACATCGAGTAGAAGGTGGCGACCGCGGTGACTTCGGCGCCGGTCAAGCCCAATTGCTCAGCGCAGAACTCGATTCCGGTGCCGGTGACGCAACCCTCCTCGGACTGCACCAGGTGCAGCAGGGGCAGTAGCGCCGAGCGCGGATGCGGATAGCGCGCGATGATCTCCTTGGCGTCGGTTTCGAGCCGTTCGCGCACGAAGGGCTGGTACGGCTCGGGCCGGGCGCTGAGCTTCAGCAGGACCCGCGTGCCACCGGTCCCGTAGCCACCGTTCGGGGTATCGCCGTCCGTTGCCGGGTTCATCGGTCCACTCCGCCCATGACGGGGTCGATGCTGGCGACCGAGGCGATGACGTCGGCGACCATGCCGCCCTCGCACATCGCCGCGACCGCTTGCAGATTGGTGAACGAGGGGTCGCGGTAGTGCACGCGGTAGGGCCGGGTGCCGCCGTCGCTGACCATGTGCACGCCGAGCTCGCCGCGCGGCGACTCGACGGCCGCGTACACCTGGCCGGCCGGAACGCGGATGCCTTCGGTGACCAGCTTGAAATGGTGGATCAGGCCCTCCATGGACCTGCCCATGATCTTGCCGATGTGCTCGGGAGAGTTGCCGAGTCCGTCGGCGCCGAGTTGCAGGTCGGCGGGCCAGGCGATCTTCTTGTCGTCGATCATGACCGGGCCGGGCCGCAACCGGTCCAGGCACTGCTCGACGATCTTCAACGATTCCTTCATCTCTTCCACCCGGATGACGTAGCGGCCGTAGCAGTCGCATCCGGTGGTGATGGGAACGTCGAATTCGTAATTCTCGTAGCCGCAGTAAGGCTGGGCTTTGCGCAGGTCGTGCGGCAGGCCGGTGGCGCGCAGCACCGGGCCGGTGATGCCGAGGGCCATGCAGCCCTGCAGGTCGAGATAGCCGATGTTCTGGGTGCGGGCCTTCCAGATCGGGTTGGCGGTGAGCAGGCGCTCCATATCGCGCAGCCGTTCGGGCAGCAGCGCGAGCAGTTCGCGCACCTTGGTGACGCCGTTGTCGGGGAGGTCCTGAGCCAGGCCGCCGGGGCGGATGAACGCGTGATTCATCCGCAGGCCGGTGATCGTCTCGAACACGTCGAGGATCAGCTCGCGTTCGCGGAAGCCGAACAGCATCGGCGTCAACGCCCCGAGCTCCATGCCGCCGGTGGCCAGGGCGACCAGGTGCGAGGAGATGCGGTTGAGTTCCATCAGCAGCACGCGGACGATGGTGGCGCGCTCGGGGATATGCTCGGTGATGTCGAGCAGTTTCTCCACGCCAAGGCAGTACGCCGTCTCGTTGAAGAACGGCGACAGGTAGTCCATCCGGGTGACGAACGTGACGCCCTGGGTCCAGTTGCGGAATTCGAGATTCTTCTCGATCCCGGTGTGCAGGTAGCCGATTCCGCAGCGGGCCTCGGTGACCGTCTCGCCTTCGATCTCGAGGATCAGGCGCAGCACACCATGGGTGGACGGATGCTGCGGACCCATGTTGACGACGATGCGTTCTTCGCCCGCGCCGGACAGCGTCTCGGCCACCTGGTCCCAGTCCTGGCCTGCGACGGTGACCGTGGCGGGCTCGGGCGCGGTGACCTCGGGTTCGGTGTCGGTGTCGCTCATCAGCTGTATGCCCTCCGCTCGTCGGGCGGCGGGATGCGCGCGCCCTTGTATTCGACCGGGATCCCGCCGAGCGGGTAGTCCTTGCGCTGGGGGTGACCGCGCCAGTCGTCCGGCATGGTGATCCGGGTCAGCGAGGGGTGCCCGTCGAACCGGATGCCGAAGAAGTCGTAGGTCTCGCGCTCATGCCAGTCGGTGGTCGGATACACCTCGTAGAGCGAGGGGATGTGCGGGTCCGCGTCCGGTGCGGAGACCTCCACGCGTAGACGGCGGTTGTGCGTGATCGACATGAGGTGGTAGACGGCGTGCAGTTCACGGCCGGAGTCCGCCGGGTAGTGCACGCCGTCGACGCCGAGGCAGAGCTCGAATCGCAGTGCGGGATCGTCGCGCAACGCGCGGGCCACCGTGGGTAGATGCTCCCGGCGCACGTGCAAAGTGAGTTCGCCTCGGAAGACGATCACCTTCTCCAGCGCGGCGTCGGAGCGGGCGCCCGTGGCGGCGAGCGCGGCGTGGAGCGCGGCGACCAGCTCGTCGAAGTACCCGCCGTAGGGGGCGGGCGTGCCGCCGGGCAGGGTGACGGGGCGGACCAGGCGGCCGTAGCCGGAAGTGTCGCCGGTGCCGGTGACGCCGAACATGCCGCGGCGCACGCCGATCACGTCGGCCTCCGCCGGCCTGGAATCCTCCTCGGGCAGTGTGCCTTCGGGGCCCGCGGTGGCGGCGGCATCGATCGCGTCGTGCGCGGGCGGTGTTTCGGTGTCGTCGGGGGTGTCGAAGGTCATCGCAGCAGACCCTCCATCCGGATGGTCGGCGTCGAGGCGAGCGCGGCCTGTTCGGCGGCGCGAATGGCTTCCTCGCGGTTGACGCCGAGCGGCATCTGTTGAATCTTGGCGTGCAATGCCAGGATCGCGTTCAGCAGCATCTCCGGCCGGGGCGGGCAGCCGGGCAGGTAGATGTCCACCGGCACCACGTGATCGACGCCCTGCACGATGGCGTAGTTGTTGAACATCCCGCCGGAGGAGGCGCAGACGCCCATCGCCAGCACCCATTTGGGTTCGGTCATCTGGTCGTAGACCTGGCGCAGCACCGGAGCCATCTTCTGACTCACCCGGCCCGCGACGATCATCAGATCGGCCTGCCGCGGCGAGGCGCGGAAGGCCTCCATGCCGAAGCGGGCGATGTCGAAACGGCCCCCGCCGGTGGCCATCATCTCGATGGCGCAGCAGGCGAGCCCGAAGGTGGCCGGCCACAGGGAGCCCTTGCGCAGGTATCCGGCGAAATCCTCGACGGTGCTCAGCAGGAAGCCGCTGGGCAGTTTTTCCTCGAGACCCATGTTCTACTGACTCGCTTCCACTCGTCGGCTACGAATTCGGCTGCGCGGTGGTCAGTCCCAGCTGAGCCCACCCCGTCGCCATTCGTAGGCGTAGGCCACCGAGACGTTGACGATGAACAACGCCATCGCGGCCAGACCGAAGAGACCGAGCGCATCGAAGTGGACTGCCCACGGGTAGAGGAACACGATCTCGATGTCGAAGATGATGAACAACATGGCGGTGAGGTAGTACTTCACCGGAAAGCGTTGCCCGGTAACGTTTCCCGGTCCGCCCGCCACGGCATGCGGCGTGGGTTCGATACCGCATTCGTAGGGTTCCAGCTTTGCCCGGTTTCGTCGTTTCGGGCCGACCAGGGCGGACAGGACGATGGAGAACAGCGCGAACGCCGCCGCGATCGCGCCGAGTACGAGTGTCGGCACCTCGATGTTCACGACTGCACTTCCCCTCCTTGCGAGCGGCAGCTGACAACAGCGTCCGAGGCGGGCTGACGTCGTTGTCCGCCTCGGCCAGACTCGCCCCTCGGCTCCACCCGGGGACGGTCATGACCGGATCCGTCTCCGTGTGAGGTAGGGCACAGCCTACAACTGAACCGGCGGCCTGCACCGCGTTTGGCGACGGCTTTTGATCGAATTCAGTACAAGCATTTATGACCGAAACGGTGGTAATCCGCGCGAGGGGTCCGCACCGTTGGGTGAACGGTCAGTTGGAAACGTTGAGGTGTCGGGTACGGCGACGTCAAATGTGGTCCCGAGCGGGTTCTCAGTCGGAAAAGGCGACAAACTGCGCGGCGAACAACGGCGCCGAGGGCGGCGCGGTCGAGGGTCGCTTACCGGCGGTCCGGGCGCGGCGGCGCGCCCGGGTGAATTAATTCATGATCGCTATGAATCGCTGGCGGGTTCAGGCCGCAGAGCGGCTGCGCAGCAGAGCCACGACGGCCTCGGTGAGCCGGAGCGGATCGATGGGATGCGCCACCGCTGCCTCCGCGCGCGACCAGCTGGCAAGCCATGCGTCGTCGGCCCTGCCGGTGAGCACCAGCAGCGGCGGGCACGGATCGACTTCGTCCTTCAACTGCTTCGCGATGCCGAGCCCGCCGACGGGGGCGGCCTCGCCGTCGAGCACAGCCAAGTCGATGCCACCGGCGTCCAGCTGCGCGATCACCACGGGAGCGGTGGCGACCTCCAGGTACTCGAACTCCGGTAGCTCTGCGCTCGGACGCTTGCCCAAGGCCTGGATCACCTGGCGCCTGGTGTCGGCGTCGTTGCTGTACACGAGGACCCGCAGTGGGGTGGAACGAGTGGAATCGGCCACGAACGGCATGGTACGTCCGCGAGGGCATACCGCGTGGCAGGTTCGGCGCAGATGGTTCACACGCGTCGTGCGCGGCGCGTCACCAGTGCGGTCGTCCGGCGAAAGCCGATGGCAAGCAGTTGATAAGGATCTGCCGGTAAAGTCCGGCCAATGCGGGGAGATATCACGCAGGCCCTCGTCGACACCGACGTATGGACCGATGAAATGCTCGGCAGCGCCGGGATTCCGGTGTTCGACGTACCGTTCGTGACCATCGGCAGCGGGATCGGATCGTTCGTCACCTACGACACGCTCCGGATCTTCGGCGTGCCCGCCGAAGCGATGGCGGTGCTCGGTCCGCAGGAGCACCCGTGGACCTCCTACGAGTACCTCACCAGGGTGTCGCAGATCCCCCGTGGCGAACGCCTGCGCAGCGACTCGGCCTCCACGCCGGACAACATCTGGGGCTTTCCGTCCTACGCGGTGCGGGAGGCGATCGCGGACAAGTCGATCAAGCCGCTGTGGAACGTCTTCGTCGAGCCGATCTTCGCCAACTACTACACCCCGCGTGCGGGCCAGGCGTTCGCCTCCATGGAGCGGGAATTCCACCGCATCGGCTACGCCCGCTCGCTGCACCGCGGGCACGTGCGCATGGTCCGCAAGCGCAACGGCGGCGGATACTTCACCATCCTCACCCCGCCCGCGGGTTCGGCACCGACCAAGCGGGTCGCTTTCCGCAGCACGTATGTCCATGTCGCCGTCGGCTATCCGGGGCTGAAGCTGCTGCCGGATCTGCAGGAGTATCGCGAGACCCATCGTGATCCGACCCGTGTGGTCAATGCCTACGAGCCGCACGAGCACGTCTACCAGGCGCTCCAGCGGCGGCCCGGCACGGTGCTGATCCGTGGCAGCGGGATCGTGGCCAGCCGCGTCCTGCAACGGCTCATCGACGACCGGGACAAATACCGGCTCGACACCCGGATCCTGCACCTGTTCCGCACGTATATCGCAGGCTCGCACGGCAAGAACATCTTCAGCAGGCGCAAGGGCGGCGACGGATGGGCCTACCAGGGTTTCAACTATCCGAAGTCGGTGTGGGGCGGTCAGCTCAAGCAGAAGGTGCGACGACTGCAAGGCGAGGAACGGGCGCGCGCGTACAAGGAGATCTCCGGCACCAACACCCCCATCCGCGACAACTGGCAGGAACAGTTGCGCCGTGGCCGCCGGGAGGGGTGGTACCAGGTGATGGCCGGCACGATGCGCGCTCCGCGTCCTGCCGCTGGACGGCAAGGCGTGGTCGCCACGATTCTTCCGGATTCCAGCGCGCCCTTGCCTTTTCCGCCGCCGACGCAACCGTTCGACACGACCGTCGACTACATCATCGACTGCACGGGGTTGGAAGCCGACGTCCGGGAGCACCGGCTGTTGGCAGACCTGCTCGACCACACCGGCGCGGGCCGTAATCCGCTCGGTCGGCTGGACGTGGACACGACTTTCGAGCTGATCGGCACCCGCAGCGGCACAGGACGGATATACGCCTCCGGCAGCGCGACGCTCGGCGGGCCGTTCGCCGGGGTGGACACCTTCCTCGGCTTGCAGATCGCCGCGCAGGAGATCGCCGACGACCTGGCCGCGGTCGGGTTCTGCCGCAGGATGGGGCCGCTGCGCTCGACGCGGCAATGGTGGCTGTGGGTTACGAACGAGAAGATCTGAGCGATGCTTCCTACCTTGAACGGGCGAATCCAGACCCGTCTGCTCGCGCTGAGCGTGATCGGCTTCGTCGTCGCGCTGCTCATCACCCCGTTCCTGCCGACCGGGTCCTCGAGCATCGGTCAGGCGTACCGGGTGACGTTGTCGGTGCTGCTGGCGACCGTTCTGGTCGGTGTGCTCTGGGAACTGCTCTACCACCTGCTCCAACAGTTCCGCTGGGAGAAGGACTGGCCGACCTTGTTCGGTCTGGTCACCATCCTCAACGAGGGAGCGCTGATCTGGGTGCTCGTGCGCTACACCACGGTGGTGCTGCCCGAGCATCTGCGTCCGCCGCTCGCTGCCTTCCTCATCCAGTTCGTCGTCACATGGATCGCCTTCTGGCTCATCGTGAACGGGCCGATGCGGGTGGTCTTCCATCGGTGGCGCTTCCAAGGCGGCCGGTTCCTGTGAGCGCGCAGATCGAGGTGTTGCCCGGCACCCACCTGGTGGCGAGCGCGAATGGCGCGGTCGTGGTCGTCGCGCACCGGGGCGACGGGCTCCTCACGGCGGACACGGTCGCTGCCCGCACGATGACGGCGCTGCTGGACATCGTTCGCGAAGCCGTCGCACGCGACCGGCGCCGCAGCGGGCGCGCGGTGGCGCGACTGGCCACGACCTGGCTGATGGGCCTGTCCAACGGCGAGGAGGAGGAAGTCGAATTCGGGGTGATCACGCCAGTGGACCAAGGTCTCGCGGTGTTTCTGCACGGTGGGGTCACCGCGGTGCTCGCCGGTCCGGGCCACACGGAGGTGCTGCGCGGCCGGGACGCCGGATTCACCGTCGACCGCATGGTGACGCCCGCACCCGGCAGCGGCGCCGGGTTGTTCGTGGACGAGGCGGGCTGGACCGCGGAATCGCTACCGGGGCGGGGGATTCTGTCGCTGGATGCGGGCGCCGCGCCAGGGTCCGGCGCGGTGCTGTGGTCGGGCGCGATCGGTGATGAGCCGGACCGCCACGGTGACGCCGAGTCCCCGCGGCGACCGCACGCCGGATCCGCGCCGCCATCTCCCGTCGAGCCCCGGCCGGAGCCGCCGCACGTCGCGCCACGACCGGCGGCCGAACCGCATCGCCTCGAGGATCGGCCGCCGATGCCGGATCAGATGCCGCAACCGATTCGCACCGCCGGACCGCAGGCGATGCCGCAACCACACCGGCCGGGCGGGCAGGCGGGTTCCGAGGAGTCCGAAGCGCAACCACGACGGGCGCCGAGCCTGCGGAAGGGCGAGGAGTCCGGCGATGCCGCGACGGAAGTCGATCTCCAAGCGCCGGCGCGGCGGGCCACGCCACGCGAAGGCGTGACGCCCCCGGCGGCGCAGCCCGTACCACCGGCGCCGGACCAGAGCCCGGCGCGGCCCGCGCACCGCACCGATCGGGATCACGCGATCGCCAACGACGCGAATCTCGCCGAGACGATGGTTCCCTCGACCGGCGTCGTCGCCGACGCGCTCGGGTCGACCGGCTCGAACGCGCTGGGACATCGCGTGATCGTGCCGGGTTTCCAATGCGCCCGGCATCATCACAACGATCCTCGGGTGTCGTTCTGCACGGTCTGCGGGATCCGGATGGATCAGCTCACCTGCGTGCTCAGCGAAGGGGTGCGCCCACCACTCGGTGTGTTGCTACTGGACGACGGCACGTCGTTCGTCCTGGACAGCGACTGCGTTCTCGGCCGCGAACCGGAGCATTCGGACGCGGTCGCGCGTGGCGCGCGCCCGGTGCGGCTGGAGGACAGCTCGGGCGGAATGTCGCGGGCGCATGCGGAGATCCGCCTCGTCGACTGGGATGTCACGGTCGTGGACGGCGGTTCCACCAACGGCACCCACATCCGTCATCCCGGACGCCAGGACTGGGTCCGAGCGGTCCCCGGCCAGCCGATCGTCCTCGCACCCGGAGCCCAGATCCAACTGGGCGGCCGCGTGCTCACCTTCGACTCTCAGCACGGCCAGCTGTAGCCGAGGACGGCGTCGCTCAGGTGTGGCGGAAACGGATGATGCCCGACCAGGGGGTGCGCATGGGTTTGCGGGGGTCGGGCTGGGGGAGATAGGTGAAGGGACGTAGGTACCAAGGTGCGCGGTGGAACTTGCGGGCGTGCAGCAGCAGGCTTTCCAGTTCGATCGGCTGCCAGCCGAGGTCTTCGAAGAAGCGGACGCCGTTGGCGGGTTCGAACTGCATCGGCGCGTTGGCGAAGGTGTCGCCAGAGCGCATCTTGCGCATGCCCAGACTCAGGTCAAGCAGCCACCAGGCGATCTCGGGGCGGGCCAGTGCGGTCGCGAGATCGGTGACCGTCGGCGGGTCGAGGTACATCAGCAGCCCCTCGGTGAGCACCAGGGCCTTGGACGCGCCGGTGGCGCTCGGGCCGATCGCGCCGAGCGCCTCGTCGAGGAACTTCATCCGCGCGTCCGGGTCGGCGAGATCGACCGCGCGGCGGATGAGCACGCAGTGCGGCGTCTCGCCGGCGAGGGCGCTGTCCTTCTCGGCGACGATCTCGGGTAGGTCGGCCTCGATCCAGAGCAACTCGTCGGGCAGATCGAGCCGATAGGGGCGAGCGTCCAGACCGGCGGCGAGGTTGAGGACGCGGTCGCAGCCCTCGCCGATCGCGGTGGCTACGAGGTCATCGATCAGTTTGGTCCGGGTGACGATCGGCCACCCGTGGCGCATCACCCTAGGCGCGTTGTCGGCGATGGCGTGGCCGCGTTCGCCGGCCAGCCGGTCGGCGAGCGGATCGCGGAACAGCGCGTCCGGGCGGATCGTCTCGCGTGCCCGGTAGGCCGCGACCCAGCGCGCGGTGTCCGAGACGTTGGACGGAACATCCCCTCGGGTCATGCGAGTCAGTCTGTCATATCCGTCCAGTCGGTTTCCATGGCGGCTGTGGTGCCGGTTCGCGCAGGTCGCGGGCCTCAATGCGGGTGGAAGGCATCGGAACCGACCTCCGCGGGGTCGAGCAGATGGGCGAGGAACAGGCGGGTGGTCGGCGTCGGTGTGCGGGTGGTGATGGCATGCCAGGGACGATCCAGCGGTGTGCCCTCGACCGGGAGCACGCGCAGCGCGCCGTTCTCCAGGTCCTGGGAGATGGCGTCGCTGTGGATCAACGTCACGCCGAGTCCTTCTCGCGCGGCGGCGAGGACGGCGCCGTGGGAGCCGAGAGTGAGCACGGGCGGTTCGATCCGGAGTTGGTCGAGCAAGGCGAGGGTGGCCTCGCGGGTGCCGGAGCCGCGCCCGCGCAGCAGCCAGGTGGTGTGCAGCGGGTCGAGTTCCGGTAGGCCGACCACGACCAGACGGCTGGGCCGCCGGGCGCGCACCACCAGCCCGGTGTCGCGTGGCGGGCGGCCTGCGATGACGAGATCCGTTTCATGGTGCTGCAATTCGAGGAACAGCGCGTCGCGCGGATGCACCGACAGGCTCAGTTCGATGTCGGGGAACCGGCGGCGGAACGAGGCGAGCGGCCGCAGCAGGACGTACTCGCCCGCGGTGGCGACCACGCCGATCCGCAGCCGCCCGGTCTCGGCGCGGCGCACGGCCGCCTGCGCCTCCTTCATCAACCCGAGGATGCCGCGGCAGTACTCGGCGTAGACGCGCCCGGCCTCCGTGAGCGCGATGCCGCGCCCGGACTTCGCGATGAGCTTTGCCCCCAGCAGTTTCTCGATGTGCGCGACGGCCGCGGAGACGGCGGCCTCGGTGATGTGCAACTGCGCCGCGGCGCGGCGGATGCTGCCGTGGCGGGCGACGGCCAGGAAGGTTTCCATCCGAGCCGCGCTCACCATACCCACCCGAGAACGGTAACAAACTCAACGAATATGTTGAGTGTCGCGAGAAACAATCAAATTGTTTGTCGGTATCCGGCCCGTCATCCTGGAAATCCCAAGGCACGCCCGTTCGCCCGGGTGCGGGTGTCCCGCAGTGGCACAGCAGGAGGAACGATGGCCGAAGAAACCGAACGCGACCGCTGGGATCCGGGTGTCCAATCCTATGCGTCGATGGGGTATTACGCGCCCGACTACCAGCCGTCGGATACCGACGTGCTCGCCGTGTTCCGGGTGACTCCGCAGCGCGGTGTCGATCCGATCGAGGCGGCGGCCGCGGTGGCGGGTGAATCCTCCACGGCGACCTGGACGGTGGTGTGGACCGACCGGCTCACCGCCCACTCGCGCTACCAGGCGAAGTGTTACCGCATCGACGAGGTCCCCGGGCGGCCGGGGGAGTACTTCGCCTATATCGCTTACGATCTCGACTTGTTCGAGGAGGGATCGATCACCAACCTGACCTCCTCGATCATCGGCAACGTGTTCGGGTTCAAGCCGCTGCTGGCGCTGCGGCTGGAGGACATGCGCATTCCGGTGGCGTACGTGAAGACGTTCCAAGGGCCGCCGCACGGCACGGTGATGGAACGCGAATATCTCAACAAATACGGCAGGCCGCTGCTCGGCGCGACGGTGAAACCGAAACTCGGGCTATCCGCCCGCAATTATGGACGCGTCATCTACGAGGCATGCAAAGGCGGCCTGGATTTCACCAAGGACGACGAGAACATCAACTCGCAGCCGTTCATGCGCTGGCGCGACCGGTACCTGTTCGCGATGGAGGGCGTCAACCGTGCGATGGCGGAGACCGGCGAAATCAAAGGCCATTACCTGAATGTGACCGCGGCGTCGATGGAGCAGATGTACGAGCGCGCGGAGTTCGCCAAGGAACTCGGCAGCGTCGTCATCATGATGGACCTCACCGTCGGCTTCACCGCGATGCAGTCGATGTCGCATTGGGCGCGCCGCAACGGGGTGCTGCTGCATCTGCATCGCGCGGGGCATTCCACCTACACGCGGCAGAAGACGCACGGCGTCAGCTTCCGGGTGCTGGCCAAGTGGTGCAGGCTGATCGGCGTCGACCATCTGCACGCGGGCACCGTGGTCGGGAAACTGGAGGGCGACCCGGCGACGACCAAGGGGTTCTACGACACGTTGCGGGAGAACCACATCCGGACCGAGCCGGCCAACGGGATCTTCTTCGACCAGTACTGGGCGAGCCTGCCCGGTGTGATGCCGGTGGCTTCCGGCGGCATCCATGCCGGGCAGATGCATCAGTTGCTCGACCTGTTCGGTGACGACGTGGTGCTGCAGTTCGGCGGCGGCACGATCGGGCATCCGCTCGGCATCGCCGCGGGCGCGGAGGCGAACCGGGTCGCGCTGGAGGCGGTCGTGCAGGCCCGCAACGAAGGCCGCGACCTGTTGAAGGAAGGCCCCGATGTGCTCAGGAAGGCGGCCGAGATCTGCCGTCCGCTCGATGTCGCGCTTGCCACCTGGGGCGATGTCACCTTCGACTACACCTCCACCGACGCGCCGGACGCCGTGCCGACGGCCAGCCGCTGACCATCCAGGAAGGACGAGCCGATGTATCTGAGGCACGGAACATTCTGCTACTTGCCGCCGCTGACCGACGAGCAGATCGCCGCCCAAGTGCGCTACGCATTGCTCAACAGCTGGCCGGTGTCCATCGAGTACACCGACGATCCGCACCCGCGTAATGCCTATTGGGAGATGTGGGGGCTGCCGCTGTTCGACTTGGACGAGCCCGACGGCGTGCTGGCCGAGATCAACGCGTGCCGGGCGACTTTCCCCCGGCACTACGTGCGGGTGCTCGCCTACGACGCCCGCTACACCAGGCAGACGACGGCGCTGAGTTTCCTGGTGCAACGACCGCCCGACGAGCCGGGTTTCGTGCTCACCCGCACCGAGGGTCCCGACCGGATGCAGACATACGGCCTGCATTCGTATGCCACGACCGTCCGGCCGGGAGAGCGGTATGGCGGCTGAGCGCAACGGCTCCGGATTCCGTCTGCACCGGCCGGGGGCTGATGTCCCCGGCGCGGTGCGGACGGCGTCGCCCGATCCGGAAGAGCCGGAAATCCTGGCCGAGGACGCGGTGCTGGACTTGTCGAGCGACATCGCGGGTCACGACGTCGAGGAAACGTTGCGCAGGCTGGACGCGGAGTTGATCGGGCTGGCTCCGGTGAAGCGGCGGGTCCGCGAGATCGCGGCGCTGCTGTTGATCGACCGTGCCCGGCAACGTTTCGGACTGACCTCCTCGCGGCCGACCATGCACATGAGCTTCACCGGCGGTCCCGGCACGGGCAAGACCACGGTGGCATTGCGGATGGCGCAGATGCTGCACGCCCTGGGCTACATCCGCAAACCCAAGGTGCACACGGTCACCCGCGACGATCTCGTGGGTCAGTTCATCGGGCACACCGCACCGAAAACCAAAGAGGCGCTGGCCAAGGCGGCGGGCGGGGTGCTGTTCATCGACGAGGCCTACTACCTGTTCCGGCCGGAGAACGAACGCGACTACGGGCAGGAGGTGATCGAGATCCTGTTGCAGGAGATGGAGAACGAACGCGCCAGCCTGGTGGTGATCTTCGCGGGCTACCCCGACCGGATGGACCGCTTCTTCTCCGCCAATCCGGGCCTGTCCTCACGGGTGGCCCACCACCTGGAGTTCGCCGACTACACGCACGCGGAGCTGCTGGGAATCGCCGAGCTCATGGTGGCGGCGGAGAACTTCCACTTCGACGACGCGGCGCGGACCGCTTTCGGGGAGTACCTGGAACACCGGATGGCCCGCCCGCGCTTCTCCAACGCGCGCAGCGTCCGCAACGCGCTCGACCGTTGCCGGTTGCGGCAGGCCAAGCGTCTCGTGGAACTGCGCAGACCGCTGACCAAGACCGATTTGATCACGCTGACCGACCGGGATGTCTACGGCAGCAGCGTGTTCACCGACCCCGAGCCCGCCGGCGAGCCGACCGTGTGACCCCGGTGACGAGATCGAGGCGTTATGCCAGAAGGACTGAAGACCCTCACCCGCTTCACCATCGAACAGGAGCATCGGCATCCCGGATCGTCCGGTGAGTTCTCCGCCCTGGTGAACGTGATCGCGACCGCGACGAAGATCGTCGCCAATCAGGTCACCAGGGGCGCGATCGTCGGCTCGATCGGTGCGTCCGAGCCGGACAATCTGCCGCCGACGGTGCATCGCAAACTGGACGCGATCACAAACGACATCATCGTCGCCGAAACTCAATGGACCGGGCACCTTTCGGCGTTGCTGTCCGAACAGATCAGCGAGATCCATCCGGTGCCCGCCACCCATCGGCGCGGGAAGTACCTGCTGGCCTTCGATCCGCTGGACGGTTCGTCGAACATCGACGTAAATCTGCCGGTGGGCACCATCTTCAGCGTCTTGCGTGCGCCCGCGCAGGGCCCGGGCCCCGCGGCGGCCGACTTCCTGCAGGCCGGCGTCGAGCAGGTGTGCGCGGGGTTCACCCTGTACGGGCCCGCGACCATGCTGGTGCTGACGACCGGCAGCGGGGTCGACGGGTTCACCCTGGACCGGGAGATCGGCGCGTTCGTGCTGACCCACCCGCGGATGCGCATCCCCGAGGACACCTCTGGATTCGCGATCAACGCGGCGAATGAGCGGTTCTGGGAACGACCGGTGCGCCGTTACGTGCACGAGTGCCTCGACGGCGTCGACGGCCCCCGCGAGCGGGATTTCAATATGCGCTGGGTGGCCTCGCTGGTCGCCGACACCTTTCACATCCTGACCCGAGGCGGGGTGTACCTGTACCCCCGCGACACCCGCCCGCCCACGCGTCCGGGAAGGGTGGCATTGCTCTACGGCGCCAATCCGATCGCGTTCATCGTCGAACAGGCCGGGGGCTCCGCGACCACCGGCAGCGAGCGAGTGCTGGAAGTGACGCCCGGCGACGTCCATCAGCGGGTGCCGCTGATCTTCGGCTCCCGCAACGAAGTCGAGCGCATCGAGCGGTATCACCGCGAACCGGACGAGGGCCCCAGCTTCGACAGCTCGCTGTTCGGCAGGCGGTCGCTGTTTCGTCCGGCCCAGCGCTGAAGAGGAGAACCATGTCGGTCAAGCACCCGGTCGTCGCCATCACCGGGTCCTCCGGGGCGGGGACCTCCAGCGTGACGCGGACCTTCCAGGAGATCTTCCGCCGCGAAGAGATCAACGCGGCCATCGTCGAGGGCGACGCGTTCCACCGTTACGACCGCAACGAGATGAAACTGGCCATGGCCGAGGCGGAGCAGAGCCGCAATCTGCGGTTCTCGCATTTCGGGGAGGAGGCCAACCTGCTGAAGGAACTGGAGACGCTGTTTCGCGACTACGGCGAGACCGGGGTCGGAACGGTGCGCCGGTACCTGCACGACGAGGCCGAGGCGAAGCCCTACGGCCAGCCGCCGGGCACCTTCACGCCGTGGGAGGAGCTGACGCCGGGCAGCGACCTGCTGTTCTACGAGGGCCTGCACGGCGCGGCGGTCACCTCCACCGTGGATGTGGCGCGATACACCGATCTGCTGGTCGGCGTCGTGCCGATCATCAATCTGGAGTGGATTCAGAAGGTGATCCGGGACAAGACCGAGCGCGGGTACTCCAGCGAGGCCGTGATCGATACGATCCTGCGGCGGATGCCGGACTACGTCACCTACATCTGCCCGCAGTTCTCCCGCACGTACGTCAACTTCCAGCGGGTGCCGACCGTGGACACGTCCAATCCGTTCATCGCGCGCACCATTCCGACGGCGGACGAGAGTTTCGTGGTGATCCGGTTCGCCGACCCGAAGGTGATCGACTTCCCCTATCTGCTGTCGATGCTGCACGACTCGTTCATGTCGCGGACGAATTGCATCGTGGTGCCCGGCGGGAAGATGGAGCTGGCCATGCAGCTGATCTTCACGCCGCTGATCCTGCGGTTGATGGACAAGCGGCCGAAACGCTCGTATTGAGGCGTGGCTAGTCGGGGAGAAGAGGAACCGAGAGGCCCTCGCCGCGGTTGAGGAGGGCGGCGCGGGTGACGGCGGCGGAGCCGAAGCGCTTGCGCAAGTCGTCGAGGGTGGCGTCGAGGCTGTTGGTGGCACGGGCTTCGAAGGGCAGGGCGAGCTGGACGGAGTCGGCGTCGTCGAGGTTGGTCAGCGCGAGACCGATCAGGGTGAGGCCGCGTTCCTGGATGACCGGCATCGCCCCGGCGAGCAGGGTGCGGGCCGCGCTCAGGATCGTCTCGGTGTGGTCGGTGGCCCCGGCGAGAGTATGCGAGCGGGTGGCCCGGGTGAAATCGTCGAAACGCAGGCGTAGCACCACGGTTCGGCACACCCGGTCGGCGGCGCGTAGGCGACGGCCGAGCCGATCGGTGAGCCCGTGCAGGTAGGCCTCGATCTCGTCCGGCGGCCGGTGCTTGCGGCCGAGGGCACGCTGGGCGCCGATCGAGCGCCGCCGCCGGCCGGTCTCGACCCGGCGCGGGTCACGCGCCCAGGACAAGGCGTAGAGGTGGCGTGCCGCGGCGGGACCGAGGATCGCCCGCAGCGGGCGCTCGCCGAGTTCGGCCAGTTGGCCCACCCGCGTGATGCCGTGCTCGTGCAACGTGCGCGCGGTGACATCGCCTACACCCCAGAGCCTTTCGACCGGCAGCGGATGCAGGAAGTCCAGTTCGCCGTCCGGCGGCACCAGCCGTAATCCGTCGGGTTTGGCGACGGCGCTGGCCACCTTGGCGAGGAACTTGGTGCGAGCGATGCCCACCGAGATGGGCAGGCCGACCCGGTCGCGGACTTCCGCACGCAGCCGCGTCGCGATGGTGACGGGCTCGCCCGCGATCCGGCGCAGTCCGCCGACGTCGAGAAAGGCCTCGTCGATCGAGACGCCCTCGACCACGGGTGTGGTGTCGCGGAAGATCTCGAAGACGGCTCTGCTCGCCTCGGCGTAGGCGGACATGCGCGGCGGCACCACGATCGCGTGCGGGCACAACCGGCGCGCCTGTCCGCCGTTCATCGGGGTGCGCACTCCGAACGCCTTCGCTTCGTAGCTGGCAGCCAGGACGACGCCGCCGCCGACGATCACCGGTTTGCCGCGCAGCCACGGGTCGTCCCGCTGCTCGACCGAGGCATAGAAGGAGTCGAGGTCGGCATGCAGGATCGATGCCTCCGGCCGCGCGAGAATCCGGGGCCTGCCAGATCGGGAGACGGGCGCGTCGGACACGAACATATGTTCGCATATGGCCCCGACAGGGTGCGGTCGGAGCGGGCGGATCTACTGGTTGCCTCCGTAGTAACCCACCCAAACCGGTAACCTGTTCCCACGACGGGGCACAGCTCGGATGAGGGAGTCGGTACGGTGCGTGGATTCGGGGATCTGGAGGCGGTGATCATGGACCGCATCTGGGATCAGGACGCAGAGGACACAACGGTGCGTGAGATCTTCGACGAACTGTCGGCTCAGCGCGACATCGCGTATACGACGGTGATGTCGACCATGGACAACCTGCATCGCAAGGGGTGGCTGGCGCGCGAACGCGCGGGCAAGGCCTATCGATACTGGCCGACGCTCACCAGGGAAGAACACAGCGCCCGGCTCATGCTGGAGGCGCTGGGTTCCGGCGGACGCTCGGATCTGGTGCTCAGCCATTTCGTCGATCGGATCAGCGCCGAGGAGTCGGCGGGGCTGCGTGCCGCGCTACGCAGACTCGCGGCGCGTAAGTCACCAGAAGTGCCGTGAGCCTGGCCCTGGCTCTGACGTTGTACGGCGGCGTCGTGGCGGCCTTCGGTCCGCCCGTGCTGCGCAGACTGACCTATCGCGGGATCGCGCCGCGGCTGGGTGTGATCGCCTGGGTTGTCGCGATCATCGGTGCGCTGAGCGCATGGGGGGTCGCGGCGGCGGTGCTGACCGTCGAGTTCGCCACCTACTGGGGACATCCGAAGGACGCGTTGCACGCGTGCGCCTCGTTCCTGTGGGCTCCGGTGGATGCGCACGGCGCCGCGGCCGGCCGTGCGGCCACGTTCGCGGTGGCGGCGCTGGTGTCCACCGGAACCGTCGCGCTGGTGGCGCGCGCCGTGGGAGTCGTGCTGGACATGCGCAGGCGCACCAGCGTCCACGCGCGGGCGGTCCGTCTGGTCGGCAGGCCGGTGCCGGGAATCGGGGCGGTCGTGCTCGACTCACCGGAGCGGCAGGTGTATTGCGTGCCGGGACGACCCGACACCATCGTGGTCACCACCGCCGCGCTGGCGGCGCTGGACGAGGATCAACTCGCCGCGGTACTCGCGCACGAACGCGCGCACCTGTCCGGCAGGCACGCGGCGTTGACCGCGGTGCTGCGCGCGGTGGCCACCACACTGCCCGGCCTGCGGTTGTTCACCGGTGGCGCGGCCGAGATCGCTCGCCTGCTGGAGATGTGCGCCGACGACAAGGCCGCCGACGAGCACGGTTCGCTGCCGCTGCTGGGCGGGCTGCTGGCGATCGTCGGCATCGCCGAGCCCGCGCCGCCGGGTGCGCTGGCCGCGGCGGGGACGGCGGTACTGGCCCGCGCCGAACGGCTGGCCGACCCGGTCGGCGCGATTCGGCGCGCCACCACCCGCACCGCTTTGCTCGGCGTGATCGCGATGACGGTCGCCGGGTCGGCGCTGGCCGCCGCGCTGGTCGCCTGCGCGGGCACGATGCTGAACTGAGCAGGAGAAGGAGCGCGAATGCGGGCCACCTGGGATCAGGTTTTCGCCTGGCGGCTGGACCGGCACTATGTCTTGTCCCGGACCGACGAAGGTGCGGTAGCGGTGGCCGGGCGTCTGTGCGGTGTCCAGGCTCAGGTCACCTCGGCGGCCGAACTGGCGGTCGCACTGCGCAGCACGAAGCCCGAATCCGGCGCGCTGGTGCGCGCGCTCGACGAGGGCGCGCTGATGAAGACCTGGGCGATGCGCGGCACGCTGCACGCGCTGCCTTCAGAACAGGCCGCCGCCGTTCTCGCGCTCATCGGTTCCGCGCGCACCTGGGAGAAACCCTCGTGGCAGAAGAACTTCGGCGCTTCGCCCACGGAGGTGGCGGCACTGACCGAGGCGGTCGCGCAGGTACTCGACGCCGCGGTGCTCACCCGGGAGGAGTTGGTCGAAGCCCTGGTGTCCGCACCGGAATTCCATCGGCTGGGGGAGGAACTGCGATCCGGTTGGGGTGCGCTGCTCAAACCGCTGGCCTGGCAGGGCGTGCTGTGTCACGGCCCGGTACGAGGCACCAAAGTGACGTTCACCAGTCCCGCGCACCTGGTGCGCGACTGGCCCGGCCTGCCCGCTCTCGACGCCGCGGCGCGGGTGGCGATCCTCGGCTATCTCGGCGCCTACGGCCCGGCGACGCCGGAGACCTTCGACGCCTGGCTCAGCCGCAACAGCCTGCGCAAGACCACCGTGCGCCGCTGGTTCGCCGAGTTGGGCGACCTGATCACCGAGATCGACGTGGAGGGCCGCCGCGCCTTCCTGCCGACCGACCAGGTCGACGCACTGGCCGCCGCCGCGCCGAGTGCGACGGTGCACCTGCTCGGCGCCTTCGATCAATACGTGCTGGGACCGGGCACCGGTGACACCGTGCTGCTGCCTGCCGCGCACCGTGCGAAGGTGAGCCGCGCCGCGGGCTGGATCTCACCGATCGTCGTGGTGGGTGGGCGCATCGCGGGTGTCTGGGAGCTCGCCGAGGACGCCGTCGAGATCACCATGTTCGACGGTGCGCCGTTGCCTGCGCGGGGCCTGGAAGCGGCCGTCGCCCACGTGGCGCTGGCGGCCGGGCGCGAGAGCCTCACGGTGCGAGTCGCGTAGCGTTGCCATGCTGTGCCGACCGAAACGGGCTACTGGTGCCGATCCTGCCGCTCGTGGTCCGGCGATTTCAGCGCCCAGCCGCTGAACCGCCCGTCGCGTGGGACCCTGGTCGGCGTCCGGTGCTGTTCGGACGTCGACCAGGGATCGACCAAGTGTGCGGTCACGAATCGGCCGATGACAACCACTACGGACAGCGCCGCGATGGATCCGGAAAGTGCGGCCGCGGATCGCCGAGCAATGGCGGCGCGACCCGCGCTGTCGAATCGGCGCTGTCGAGCGGAGTGTCACGCACGGGCCATGGGCTTGGACCCGGATCAGGCGACGGCCGACTCGATAGCCGATTCTGGTTGTGCGACAGTGGGTTTCGTAATACGCGCGGTCGCGCCGACCAAGCCCGCGAGGACCGCGACCACGGCCGTCGCGTACCACCCGTGCCGGAACGCGTCGAGTGTCGCCTCCGGGCTTGTAGGTGAGCCGAGCACCGCGACCAGGCCCGCGACGCCGACGGCGAGACCGAGCTGGCGCGCCATGCTCAGCACGGCCGATCCGGTGGCGAACCGCTGCGGCGGCAGTCCGCCGGTGCCCGCGGCGAAGGCGGTCGGCAGGGTGAGGCCGACGCCGATGCCGCTGACCACCATGCCGCCGAGCAAGCCACCGACATAGTCGGGCGTCAGGGTGACCGCCCGCGCCCACCACAGCATGCCCGCGCCGAACACGATCCCGCCCGCGGCGATGACCGGCCCGGCCCCGATCCGGCCGATCAGCCGTCCCGCCAGGGCGGCGACCACCGGCACCATCAGCGGGCCCGGCGCGATGGCCAGTCCGGTGCGCAACGCCGACCAATCCCAGACGTTCTGCGCCCACAGCACCACCGACAGCAGCATCGCGCCGAAGGCCACGTTGAACAACACCGCGTTGCCGGTCATCCAGGCGAAGTTGGGCGCGCGCAGCAGCGCCGGATCCACCACCGGGCTGTGGTGCCGGGCCGAGGAGACGACGAACGCCACCGCCAGGATCGCCGCCAGCGCGAACGCGACCAGCACCCGCGCCGACGACCAGCCCCAGCCCTCGCCCTTGACCAGGCCGAGCACCAGGCTCGCGATGGCCCCGACCAGCAACGCCGCACCAAGCAGGTCGGGCAGCCGCCCGCCGTCGCCCTCGGGATCGGGCAGCGTCCGCAGTCCGACCACCACGGCGGCCAGACCGATCGGCACATTCACCAGAAATACCCAGCGCCAGCCGAATTCGACGAGAAGGCCGCCGAGGACCGGGCCGAGCGCCGCGCCGAGCCCGCCGAAGGCGACCCACAGCCGCACGGCGGCGGCGCGGCGCGATGGGGGGCTGGCCGCGAGCACCAAGCCGAGCGAGGCGGGCGTCAGCAGCGCGCCGCCGACGGCCTGGAGCACGCGGAACAGCACCAGCGACCCGACGTCCCAGGCGGTGGCGCACAGTGCCGATCCGACGACGAAGACCACCAGCCCGAGCAGGAAGGTGGTCCGGATGCTGCGACGGTCGCCCAGTCGTCCCGCCGGGACCAGCAGCGCGGCGAACACGATCGCGTAGGCGTTGAGTACCCAGGACAGTCCCGAGATCTGCGCTCCGCCGAGGTCGGCGGCCATGTCCGGCAGGGCGACGTTGACGATGAACAGGTCCAGGCTCGACAACAGGACGCCGAGGGAGACGACGGCGAGCACGACCCGGTAGTCGGTGGCCCGGTTGGGCGGCGTGGATGAAGAATGCACGATCGTCTCCGTTCAGCCGAGCACGCGGCGGGTCTGGCGGGCCGAGGCGAGCAGCAGACCGCTTCGATCCCAGATCGAGGTGTCGTCCACCGACCAGCCGCCGCCGGTCGAGGCGTTCACCGTGCGCACCAGCACCGGCGAGCCCTCGGTCGGCACGTCGTGCAGGTGCATCGACAACGCCACGGTGGGAATCGCGACGGGCGCGCGCAGTGTGGGAAAGACGGCGGGCGGCAGGGCATCGGCGAGGATCGCGAGGGCCGCGGCATCGGTGGGCAACTCGGGGACGAGTTCGATCCACGCGCACATCATCGGTTCGTCCGCACCGGTCAGCGGCAGCGGCCCGGCTGCCGGACGGATGTCGAAATGCACGCCCACCGGAACGATTTCGGGCGGGAGGGCGAAGTACGCACAGGAATCGGGATCGGGCACTCGCGGCGCGGGCGCGCCTGCGTAATCCGCGACGCCCGACGCCATGGCGCGACCGAGCGTGACGGACGCCCCGGCGATCGGGCTGCCGTCCTGGTCGGCGCCCACCTCCACCACGACGGTGCTGCGGCCGACGGCGCGTGCGGTCGCGTGGAAGGTGAGCACTTCGTCTGTGGGGCGCCCCAGGAACCGGAGGTCCACGGCCCGCACCGGCAGCGGTTCCGCGGCGGCCGCGCGAGCCACCTCGATGAGCAGTGCCGCGATCACGCCGCCGTGCGGGCCGGTCCAGCCGCGCCAGGACCGGTCGACGCGCGCCTGCCACCCAGCGGTGCCGGTCTCGGTGAGCGTGAACTCCTCGGCGAGTGTCCGCTTAGTGAGTTGTTTCATGCAACGCACCATAAGCGAGTGAGTTCTATGAAGCAACCGACTATGCTGACGGATATGCGCAGGACGAGCTTCGAGGACATGAACTGCTCGCTGGCCCAGTGCCTCGAGGTGGTCGGAGAGTGGTGGACGCTGCTGATCGTGCGCGACGCTCTGTTCGGCGTGACGCGCTTCGACGACTTCCACGCCCGTCTCGGCATCGCCCGCAACGTGCTCACCCAGCGTCTCGAGCATCTGATCGAGCATGGGGTACTGACCAGAGAGCCCTACCAGGACAATCCGGTTCGCTACGACTACCGGCTCACCCCGAAAGGCCGTTCGCTGTGGCTTGTCGTCACCGCGATGCGTCAGTGGGGCGACGAATGGGCCGCCCCGGACGGCCCGCCGGTGCAGACCGTACACACCACGTGCGGGAACCTCGCGACCGTCGAACCGGTGTGCTCCGAGTGTGGTGAGCACATCGCCCCACGCGACCTGCGCCCCGTTCTCGGCCCCGGCGCCAAGGATCCTTCCCTCCTGCCATCGCGCTGAGGCGGGTGCGGCCGGTTCCGCGTTCACCGCCGCGCGGCGATAGGCTGCGGCGGTGGCGGACGGGCGAGTGCGGCAACTGATCGACACGGTGGCGTGGGTGCGCATCGAGGAGGGATGCATTCTCTGCGCCAGACCGCGCGGCAAAGGCGTCTTCTATATCCCGGGCGGCAAGCGCGAGGGCGCTGAAACCGACCTGCAGACACTGCTGCGCGAGATCGAGGAGGAACTCACCGTCGCCCTGCTGCCGGAGACCGCAGCGCATGTCGGCACCTACGAGGCGGTGCACGGCCCGACGGACGGCGCGCTGGTGCGGATGAGTTGCTACACCGCGGATTATCGTGGAACGCTGGCCGCCAGTAGCGAGATCGAAGAGGTCGCGTGGTTCTCCTATGCCGATCGCGCCCTCGTCCCCCCCGTGGATCAGCTGCTGTTCGACGATCTGGTGCACGCGGGTCTGCTGCGGTGAATCGCGGGCCGAACAGCGCTACCGTCGGCGATATGTCCTGGTTTCGGCCGCTTCTGCGCTACGCAGCCTACGCACTCCGGGCGCTGCCCCTGGCGGCGCGGCGAATTCCCACCCGATTGCGCGTGCCGCGGCGAATGCTCGGCGAATCCGTTCTGCCGCATAAATTCTCGGCTCTCCGGTCGGTGTCGCACTCGGTGCTCAGTGGTAGGGTGGGCCTGGTGACGTGGTTCCTGGCGTTCCTCGCGGCCCTGGGCGCGTTCCGCGGAGTCTGCTATCCGCTCGTCGCGAGTGATGATCTCGAAGATTCTTGGGGTGGCCCGACATTGGCGGGGGCGTGGGCGGTGCACGCGGCGCTCGGTGTCGGGTTGCTGCCGGTGTGGTTGCTGGCCCTGGCCGGGCTCGGCGCGTTCCAATTGCGGCTGACCCGCGGTTTGCTCGGCCGGAACGGGCCACGGTGGCCCGCTCCGGCGGCGGTCGTGCTCGTCGCCGGTGGCGCGCTGCTGTTCGTCGCCTGGCTGCGGCAGGTGTGAGCCCGGAACTCTCGGGGTTTCAGTCGCCGAGGGAGTGCACCGCGTGTGAACACGCGGCGCGATCAGGTGGTGGCGTGTGCGCGCTGTGCCCGCTGGATCAGATGCTCGACGAGGGTGAGCAGGACGTCTTTGCAAGAGCTGCGGTCGCGGGCGTCGCAGAGCATGACGGGGGTCACCGTGTCGAGGTCGAGGGCGTCACGCACTTCGTCGATGGTGTATCGCGGTGCGCCGTCGAAGCAGTTGACGCCCACCATGAACGGCAGACCACGCCGCTCGAAGAAGTCCACGGCGGCGAAGGAGTTGCCCAGTCTGCGGGTGTCGGCCAGCACGACCGCGCCGAGCGCGCCGCGCGCTAGTTCGTCCCACAGGAACCAGAACCGATCCTGGCCGGGCGTGCCGAACAGGTAGAGCACCAGCTCACGGTCGATGGTGAGCCTGCCGAAGTCCAAGGCGACCGTGGTCGTGGACTTCTGCTCGACGCCCGACAGATCGTCGATGCCGGTGCTCACCTCGGTGATCAGTTCTTCGGTGCGCAGTGGCGCGACTTCGCTGATCGCGGAGACCATCGTGGTCTTGCCGACGCCGAACCCGCCGGCGACGAGGATCTTGACCGAGGCGGCCAGTTGCGGTGTGCCGCTCGGGTCAAAGTTTTCGGATTCCATCCAGTACCGCTCGCAATATGTTGAGGTCATCGGGTCCGGCCTCCGTCGGAACGGGAGCGCGGAAGATCAGTTGCCCGTCGCCGATCAGGTCACCGACGAGGATCTTCGTCACCGCCAGCGGCAAACGCAACTGTGCGGAGAGTTCGGCGACGGTCTGCGAGACCCGGGACAGGCGAAGGATTTCGGCGTACTCGGGTTCACTGCGTCGCAGTGCGGCCGCGGAGGTGTCCGCGACCACGGTGGTGAGCATATCCAGTTCGGGTCCGGCGCCGCTGGTGCGCCCGCGCGTGAGCGCGTAGGGACGCACCAGCGGACCGGCCGCCTCGTCGAACCAGGGCTCACGCGGATTGGTCATGGCGGTCGCTATTCGACATGTCCGACGAGGTCTTGGCGCGGAGTTGTGGACAGGTAGTTGCCTACGCGCTGGACGGTCAGATTCATCTCGTAGGCCACCATGCCGAGATTGGCCGATTCGGCGGCCTGCAGTGCCAGGCAGGCGTTGTCGCCCGCGGAGGTCACGAACAGCACCGCGCGGTCCAGTTCGATGACCGCCTGGCGGACCCCGCCGCCGTCGAATCGGTTGCCCGCGCTGCGCGCCAGCCCGTAGAGCGCCGAGGACATCGCGCCGAAGTGTTCGGCGTCCTCGCGGTTCATTCCGCTGGAGCGGCCCAGCAGCAGCCCGTCGGTGGACAGCACCACCGCGTGGCGGACGCCGGCCAGCCGGTCGACGAGATCGTCGAGCAGCCAATTGAGATCACCTGCGGGAGAAGCGGACACACCTAGCCTTCCTGTTCGTCGGAGATGGCAGCGCGACGGCCCTGCCTGGTCCCGTTCTCGATGGCGGACATCAGATCGCGGGCTTGCTCGGCGGAGCGGGGTGGCTGCGCGGGTGCGGCCTGCTCCTGGACCGGCTGCGCCAGTTGCGGTGCGAGGTTGGTCTGGCGGCTCCGGCGGGGCAACGCCGGACGGCCGTCCGGACCCGCTTGCGTCGGCGCCTCGGTATACGGGCGCGGTCCGTAGCGCGGGGGTGCGGCCGGTTCGGCGGAAAGGGTCGCCACCGGCGATGCCGACTGCGCGAACGTCCCGGTATCCGCCGCGACCGCGGCACCGGCGACGAGTTTGCGTCGGCTGCCGGGATCGGTGAGTTCCGCCGGTGTCTGCGGTGCGACGGAATCCGTCGCGATCAGCGCGGTCGGAATGAGCACGATGGCCTTGATACCGCCGTAGTCGGAGTCCGACAGCCGCACCGCGATGCCGTGGCGCGTAGCCAGCTGCGCGACCACGAACAGCCCGAGCCGGGAGTCCGCCGACAACGCCGCCACGCCGAAATCCGGCGGGTTGCGCAGCATCTCGTTCATCTTGGTCAGCTCGGCTTCGGACATGCCCATGCCCTGATCGCCGATCTCGACCACCACGCCCTTGCCGACCACGTTGCCGGTCACCTCGACCCGCGACTGCGGCGGGGAGAAGGAGGTCGCGTTGTCCACCAGCTCCGCGAGCAGGTGGATGAGGTCGGCGACCACCGTGCCGAGTACGCGGACCTCGGGCAGCCGCGCCACCCGGACCCGCGCGTAGTCGAGGGTCTCACCGACGGCGCTGCGCACCAAGTCGACCAGCGGCACGGGGTTGCGCCACTGCCTGCCCGGCTTGCCGCCGCCGAGGATGGTGAGGTTCTCGGCGTTGCGCCGCTCCCTGGTCGCGAGATGATCGAGGCGGAACAAGGTGTCGAGCAGGATCGGGTCCTCCTGCCGCTGCTCGGCTTCGTCGAGGATCTCCAGTTGCCGGTGCACGACGATCTGGCTGCGGTGCGCGATGTTCAGGAACACCGCTTTGACGCCCTCCCTGGTACGAGATTCGGCGACCGCCGCGGAGACGGCCGCGGAATGCGCGTGCTGGAAAGCCTTGGCCACCTGGCCGATCTCGTCGCTGCCGTAGTCCAGGTTCGGGGATTCGACCGCGGGATCGACGGTCTCTCCGTCGCGCAGCCTGCGCATCATCTCCGGCAGCCGCTCATCGGCCAGGGCCAGCGTTTGACCGCGCAGCCGCTTCAACCGGCGAATGACCCGATTGGCGATCACCACGGCGATGAGAAACGCCAGCACGCTGACCACCAGCACGCCGCCGCCCGCGAACGCGGATCTGGTCGCCGCCGCGGCCGCCTTGTCCTCCGCGAGTTTCTGCGATGCCCGGTTGTGCCCGGTCCAGGCGTCCATCAGGCCGCGGTTGACCTCGGCGGCGGCGCTGCGCCATTCCTGCGTGTTCAGTGGCAGCGGCGGCGGACTCGATGAACGTGTACCGCTGCCGGATGTGCTCGAGCCGGTCGGCGCGGCAGGAGTCACGGCGCGCTGGGCGATGGCGTTCTCCATCGCGGAGAGCTGCTGCCAGGCCGGGCTCGCGGTCAGCGTCTGCAGTTGGTGCTGTTCGGCGCCCTGCAGTTCGGCGCTGAGCGCGGCGATCTCGGTGTGGTAGAAGCCGACCTGACGGACGTACTCCTCGGCGGGAATGGCCGGTGGCGCGGTGGCGCCGTCGACGTACAGGCCGCCGAGCGCGTTGCTGCGCGCCATCGCCTCGGTAGCGTTGAACAGGCGCATGCCGGTGGCGATCCGCACGCCGATTTCGGTGTACGGGGCGGTCTGCTCGGCGACTTTGGTGCCGACGGAGATCACGTCGAGCAGGCGGTTGAAGAACATGTACGCGTCCGAGGGCGGCAGCGCTGCGGCGTCGACGCCGGAACGCACGGCGGTCATGTTCTGCGTGAGGGTGGTGAAGTTGGCGACGTTGTCGCCGAGCTTGGAGTCGTCGATGTCGCGGAGGCCCTCGGAGGCCTGGACCAAGCCGCGCAGCGCACCGTCCAGTCGCATCCGCGCGGCGCCGAGTGGTACCGCCGCCGTGGGGTCGCCGCTCAGCTGTGCGAGCGTCAAGTAGCGTTCCTGCTGGACCGCCTCCATCAATTCCCTGGTCGAGGGAATGGCTTTCTGATTCTCAGCGGCCCAGTCCTTGGCTTTGGTTCCTTCCGCGACCAGATAGCTCGCAGCGCCCACGCCGACGACAAGCAGAGTCAGGCTCGGAATGAGCGCGATCGCCAGAATCCGGGTGCGGACCCCGAGCCTCGCTCTGAACATCGGCACAACGTAATCCACGAACCCGGCGATCCGGGCGTCCTGTCCCGGTGAGCGGGACTGGAGTTGACGTGACACACGTCCTCATGATTCGGCGGCGCTCTACCGAAAATTATTGCCGGAGCACATAACTGGGAGGTGATGGCGTCCGGCGCGGCTCACCTGAGCGGTCGGCCGTGGCCCGATACGCCCCGAAATCCTCCCGTGACCGGTTCAGGGCGCCTCGAACGCGGCGTAGATTGTCCGTATCCCTCGGTTACTCACAAGTAGGAGGCAACGATGCCCGCGCCGGAAGCCGATGTATTCGACCGCCTCAGCGCGCTGGCCGCGATCGAGGCGCCCGCAGATCGTCAGCGCAGGACGATCGCCGAGACCTTCACCGGAAAGCCGCTCGGCAGCGTGCCGGTCGGCACGGCAGCTGATGTCGCCGCCGCCTTCGAGAAGGCCAGGGCCGCGCAGCGGAGCTGGGCGGCCAAGCCGGTGGCCGAACGCGCCGCCGTGCTGGATCGTTACCGCGCGCTGGTGGTGGAGCACCGTGAATTCCTGATGGACGTCGTGCAGGCCGAGACCGGCAAAGCGCGCTGGGCGGCCCAGGAAGAGATCATGGGCCTGATGTTCGCGGCCCGCTATTTCGCCAGGATCGCACCGAGCCTGCTGGGCGGCCACCGAGTACCGGGCGCCTTTCCGGTGCTCAACCGCGCCTCCGTGCGGTACCAGCCCAAAGGCGTGGTCGGCGTCATCGCTCCGTGGAACTACCCGCTGCTGCTGTCGATCGGCGATTCCATACCGGCGCTCATCGCGGGTAACGCCGTGGTGGTCAAACCCGACAGCCAGACTCCGTTCTCCACGCTGGCCGGTGCGGAATTGCTCTACCGGGCCGGTCTGCCCCGGGAGCTGCTCGCGGTCGTCCCCGGGCCGGGCGGCGTTGTCGGCACCGCGATCGTCGAGGCCTGCGACTACCTGATGTTCACCGGGTCGTCGGCGACCGGCCGCACCCTGGCCGAACAGTGCGGCCGCAGGCTGATCGGCTTCTCCGCCGAACTCGGCGGGAAGAATCCGATGATCGTGGCCGCCGGCGCCGACCTGGACAAGGCCGCGCGGGCGGCCGTGCGCGCCTGCTTCTCCAACGCCGGGCAGTTGTGCATCTCGATCGAGCGGCTCTATGTCGAGCGGCAGGTCGCCGCGGCGTTCACCGAAAAATTCGTCGCCGCCACGAACGCCGCCAGACTCGGTGCCGCCTACGATTATTCGACCGACATCGGCAGCCTCATCTCCGAAGCGCAACTGGAGACGGTGTCCAAGCACGTCGCGGACGCCACCTCCAAGGGAGCGAAGGTCCTCACCGGCGGAAAGGCCCGCCCGGATCTGGGTCCGCTGTTCTTCGAGCCGACCGTCCTCGCCGAAGTGACCGACGAGATGGAATGCGGCCGCGACGAAACCTTCGGACCGCTGGTGTCGATCTATCCGGTCGACGATGTCGAGGAGGCCGTGCGCCTGGCCAATGACACCGCCTACGGTCTCAACGCCTCGGTGTGGGCGGGAAGCAAGTCCGAAGGCGAGCGGATCGCGGCGCGGCTGCACGCGGGCACGGTCTGTGTGGACGAGGGCTACGCGCCGGCATGGGGCACCACCGGGGCGCCGATGGGCGGTATGGGTATCTCCGGTGTGGGGCGCCGCCACGGGCCGGACGGCCTGCTCAAATTCACCGAGCCGCAGTCGATCGTAGTCACCCGTTTCATGAACCTCGACGCGCCGAAACTGTTCCCCAAGGGCAAGTGGCAGCCGTTCCTGATGACGGTGGCCCGGAGTCTGCGTTTCCTGCCCGGGCGCTGAGACACGACGTCCGTCCGGGTGGTCGTGCCCACCCGGACGGACGACCCGCCGGTTCGGTCGTGCAGGGGTCACGCCAACCGGTCGGCTCCGGTGCGCGGCGGCCCGCCCGCCGCCAGCGCCGCTGCTTCTTCGTCGGTGAGCAGCCGTGATCTGATGACGAAACGCATGTCCTCGAGTGCGTCCGAGGGGCCGCCGCCGGGCTCGTCGGCCACGTCCACGGTGAGGTGGGCGTGCTTCAAGTGCTCGTATTGCTCCCCGCTGATCCACAATTCGGTGTGCCAGGGAAGGCTGCCCAGCAGAACGTCCTCACCGCCGATCCGGGACTCCCGGATGGGCAGGCAGCGCGGCGAGCCGCTGTCGTGGTGTCCGCCGGATTGGTGCAGCAGCACGGCCCCGTGCTGGTCGATCACGTGGCGCAGCACGGCCCTGGCGCGGTCGGTGATGTCCACCCGATGCGTTCGGTGCGCCGCCGTACCGCGTGGGCGACGGAGCCGGGCATCGGGTAGTCGGCGATGCCGGAGTCCGGCCCCCGGTCTGGTGTAGCTCATGATTCCTCGCAGATATCTCGGACCGACCCACTATGGTCCGCCGAGGTTGGTGCGAGGTTGGTGGGAAAATCTCAGTCGCGCAACGCGGTATGCAGCCGAGCCGCGACCAGGGGGCGGCGCACGTCGTCAGGCGGCAGCAACCGCAGCGCGTGCTCGTGCACCGCGATGTCACGGGGCACGCGTTCGCCGAACGCCACCGCGTGCTCGGCGCGGTCCCCGGCGAGCACGGCGGTGCGCACACCCACGTCGAGATGATCACGCCACTGCAGCACGGCGGGCGCTTCCGATCCGGGCAGCAGCGGCCCCCGGTACAGCCAGACCGCCGAGGTGGTGTCGCCCGCGGTGACGGCGGCGAGCAGGTCGACGGCGTCGCAGGACACCGGACCGGTGAGGGCATAACGGCGATTGCTGATCTCGCCGCCGATCGCGCGGCGCAGGTGCGAGACGTCGGCTTTCAGCGTGCTGATGGAAACCGCGCGGTCGCCGTAGAGGGCGGCGTGCAATTGCTCCGGGGAGAAGCCGTCCGGCTGGAGCGCCAGCAGCGCGAGGATCTCCAATTGCCGAGGCGGCAGGGGCAGCGGCACGCCGTCGCGCACCAGTCGCGCGGCGCCGAGGCATTCCAGCCGGATTCCCGGCTCGGGCACGGGCGCGGCCGTGCGCAACATCGTCTCCACCGCCGTCACCAGCGCGCGCACCGAGGTCCGCACCGCGGGATGGGAACGGTCCCAGGTACTGGACAGATCCAGCGCGCCGACCTGCCTGCCGTCGGGGCCGTGGATCGGTGCGGAATAGCAGACCCAGCCGTGCAGGGCGGCGACCAGGTGCTCGGCGGAGAACACGGAGGCAGGGCGATCGGTGTGCAGCGCGAGGGCGAGGCCGTTGGTGCCCATATGGCTTTCGTCCCAGCAGCCGCCGGGTGCGAGATTGACCTGCTCGGCCTGCCTGCGCAGGGTGCGGTCACCGCAGGACCACAGGACGGTGCCCGCGCTGTCGGTGACCACGGCCAGATAACCGGAGTCCTCGGTGACGGCGCGCAGTTCACCTGCCAGCGCCGTCACCGGATCGCGCAACGGGGAAGCGGCCCAGCGGTCGCCGATGTCGTCCACTCCCGGCGCGCCGGTGGTGCCCGGATCGACGGTGTGCAACGACCGCCGCCATGATTGCGCTACTTCGTTGCGCAGGACGGTGTTCCGTGGCTCCGGTGTCGCCCGCGGAGCCGTCGCCCAACGCTCCCATTCTCTTTCCAGTTCGACCCGCTGTTGCGTGAGGGTGCGGAACCGCGCCACGTGGAAGACCCATCGTCGTGTGAGCTCGTAATCGCACTCTCATTCTGGCGGACGCCGGTGACGGTGGCGAACTGTTCGAGCCCTACCGGCCGGTCACGCCATAAGCTGCTGGCATGGCGACCGGTACTCCACGTGCACGGCTCGCCGACGTGCACGCAGTGGCCTCGGGCATGCCCCACGTGACGCGCGTCGACGGACCACGCGGCAACCCGATCTACCAGGTCGGGGGCAAATCGTTCGTGTTCTTCCGCAACCCGCGTCCGGACGCGGTCGACCCGGCGACCGGCGAGCGCTATGCCGATGTGATCGTGATCTGGGTGCCGTCGGAGTCGGACAAACAGGCGCTGGTCCAGGACCCGGACTCGCCGTTCTTCACCACGCCGCATTTCGACGGACATCCGTCGGTCCTGGTGCGCGCGGCCGAACTCGGCGAACTGAGCCGTCGGGAACTCACCGAGGTCATCCAGGACGCCTGGCTGGCCCGGGCCTCGCGTAAGCGCGCGGCGGACTGGCTTGCCGCCCATCCGCCGCGCTGAGCGGTCACTTCCGGATGAAAATGCCTGCGACGTCGGCGTTCTTGATCGGGGTGTCGGCATTGGCCTGGGCGCCGCACAGCAAGTCGACCGAGACCATCGTCGCGTCCACCACGGTCCCCGCCGGCTCGCGGTCGTCCTTGCTCTGTTGCTTGACGAACTTGGTGATCGTCGTGCGCTTGGTGTCCTGGTCCTGCTTGATGTACTCGCTGCACGGGGTGTCGCCGCCGCGGTTGAGCGCGCGTTCGATGTCGGTGCAGCCCGCGAGCGCCATGGCGACCATCGCGATCCCGAGGCCGGTTCGGCCGGTCCGTGACAGCGTGGCGTTCATGGGACTCCTCCTGAGGTTCGGCGGCGCTGCCCGCCGCGATCGGACTCCAGACTAGAGCGCTCCCGGGCGTATGTTCACCACGACAGGGGCTAGGCGCGAAAGACGCACAGCGGGACGTCGATCTCCGCGGGGGTGAGCGAACCGTGGTGACCGACCAGCCGGGACTGCAGCGGTTCCGCGCCGGTCCGGATGACGCCGCGCCGCCCGTGGGCGACCACGACCAGATCGCCGATGCGCTGGGCGATCGCGGGGTCCACGGTGGGCCCGAACCAGCCTCGGCTCACGGCTTCCGCTTTGCCGAGCACCTCGAAGTCCGCGCCGAGAGTAGCCTGCCAGGCTGCCGCGACATCGGGTTCGGCGCCCGGCTCGGTGTAGACGTGCCGGGCGCGGGCTTCACCGCCGAGTGCCCGGACACCCTCTTGCAACACGGGAGTGGTGTCGAAATCGATACGGTCGTCCAGCAGCACCATGCCGTGATCGGCGGTCACCAGCAGCGCCGCTCCGGCGGGCAACTCCTCGGCGAGCGCGGCGGCGAGCTGGTCGGCATGCGCGAGTTCCAACTCCCAGGATCGCGAGGCGGGTCCGCGCACGTGTCCGGTGAGGTCGAGATCGCCGTGGTAGGTGTAGACCAGGGAGCGTGGACCGGCGCGCAGCGCCTCGCTCACATTGGCGACGAGATCGCCGAACGACAGCTGGGGACGGAACTCGCAGCCGCGCAGAACCGCCTCGGTCAGTCCCGATCCCGCCTGATCGCGCGGCGACACCTGTGCGACGGCGATGCCGTCGGCGGCGGCGCGCTGGAAAACCGTTGTGCGCGGCTGGAACTCCGTCGGAGCGAGTTCCTTCCGCAGATCGGACTTCGGTACGCCGTGCAGCCGCCAGGACAGCGGAGTGAACAGCGAGTCGTAGCCGGGGACGTGGAACAGATAGCCGACGATGCCGTGCTCGCCGGGAGGAACACCCACCCCGAGCGAGGCCAGGCTGGTGGCCGTCGTCGTCGGGAAACCGGCCGTGAGCGAGGTCGGCGCGAGACCGGACAGGAAGGGCGCCGCAGCGGGATTCGCGACCAGATCGTGGTAGCCGAGCCCGTCCACCAGCAGGACGCAGACCTGGTCGGCGTCGAGCTCCAGCCCGAGGCGGTCCGCCTCGCCGGGCACGCCGAGACCGGCGAGGACGGAGGGGAACAGGTCGGCCAGGGAACCCGTACCGTAACGCGGCGCGACGAACACGAAGGTCAGGATGTCAACGCGGACGGCAAACTGGCAAGGGCATTCACGCCTGCCCGGTCTCGAAACGGCTCACCTTGCCTTCGCGCAGGACGAATCGCCAGGTGGTTCGCATCGAGCCCCAGCGTGTATTGGTGTAGTCGGCGACCAGTTCGGTGCCGTCGTCGCCGACCGACTCGACTTGCATGCGGGCATTGCTGTCGAAGATCTCCGCTTCGGTCCACTGGGCGAGGTTGCGCTCCACACCGTCGTCGGACATGGTGGCGTCGTCGGTGAGCACCGCGTAGAACCGGTCTTGATCATTGGCGTTGAGCGCGTCGACGAACTCCTGCACCGTCGGATCCAGCTGCGCGGTCATCCGTGTCGTCCTTTCGGATCGGTGTGGGGAGCATCGGAGGAGCAAACGTCTGGCGTTCACTCTAGGGCAGCGGCGGCGCGCCGGGTTCGATCAATGTCGCGAAGGTCCGCATCACGTCGTCCACCAACGCCGAGCCGGTGGTGCCGAACTGTCCCGCGCGCTTCTCCAGCTGTCCGTCCAGCCACAGCGAGGCCAGGCCGTGGCCGAGTCCCCAGAACATGACGGCCAGTGTGTCGGCTTTGTCGGCGGGCAGCGCGCCCGCGCGAACGCACTCCGTGATCGCGTCGGCCAGCACTCCGAAAGCCGCGTCGCCGGCTGCCATGGTGTCGGGATGCTTGTCGGGCTGGGAGAGTTCGGGCCGGAACATCAGGCGGAAGTAGGCCGGTTGCTCACGGGAGAACCGCACATAGGTGTTCGCCAGCGCGGGCAGGGCGGCCATGGGCGTTTCCGCCTCGGCGCGGGCGGCCGCCAGTTGCGCTCCGAGCATCTGGAAACCCTGGGTGGACAGTGTTGCCAGCAGCGCGGCTCGGTCGGGGAAGTGGTGGTACGGCGCCGCGGTGCTCACGCCTGCCTCGCGAGCCACCCGGCGCAGGCTGACCGCGGCGAGCCCTTCGGTTTCGATCAAACGCAGGCAGGCGGCCAGCAGCGCGTCGCGCAGGGCGCCGTGGTGGTAACTGGTCCGCGTCACCGTCCGAGCGTATGCGACGTGTCCTGGACAACCTAACTATGCGGTGCTTAGATTATCTGAGCGTCGCTCAGATGAGTGCGGCGCAACCAGGCAAGTGGGGTCCAGTGGCGCGAAAAGTCGCGCTAAGCCTGTCCGGTGGGGTCGGATCGACCGATTCGGCCGATTGGTGAGTGTTGTTGCGGTGGGGGTGGTTTCATGAGCGGCTGTGCGGGATGAGGGTGCGACGCCGGGGTACGGCCAGTTCGGAGTTCTGACGCGGGTTGAGCTGGAACGGTTTTTCCATCTCGACGACCAGGACCATGAGCTGATCGCTCAGCGCCGTCGCGACAGTAATCGCTTGGGCTTCGCCGTCCAGCTGGTGACGGTCCGGTACCTGGGGATGTTCTTGCCGGATCCGCTGGACGTGCCCGCCGATCTGATCGACTACTTGGCCGAGCAGCTGGGCATCGACGATCCGTTGTGTGTAAAGGCGTACACCGACCGCAAGCAGACCCGGTACGACCATCAGGCCGAGATCATCGGCAAGCATGGACTGGTCGAGTTCGCCAAAATCGAGGGCGAGCTGTCGGCGTGGGTGGCTGATCAGGCGTGGATGACCGGCGACGGCCCCCGGGTCCTCGCCGCGGGCGCGGTGCGGTGGCTGCGGGAGAAGGGCGCGCTGCTACCCGGCGTCACGACGCTGGAGCGGCTGGTCGCCGAGTGTAAGCAGGCCGCTGATCAGCGGCTGTGGGCGCACCTGGCCGGCCAGCTGACCGCCGGGCAGTCCGGGGTGCTGCTTGGGCTGCTGGACACCCGGGAGGAGAACCGCCGCAAGTATGTGGAGCTGGAGCGGCTGCGCAAGGGTGCGTTCGCGCCGTCGTCGACGGGGATGCGCAATGCGCTGGCGCGGGTGCGGGATCTGACCGCGGTGATCCCGGAGTCGGTGGACCTCTCGCAGGTGTCGGCGCGTCGGCTGATCGTTTTGGCGTCGCACGGGTTGACCGGCAAGACCGCACATCTGCGGCGGATGCGGCCCCAGCGGGAGCGGCTGCTGGCGCTGTTGACCGCGACTGTGTTCACGTTGCGGGCCAAGGCGGTCGACGACGTGCTCGAGTTGTTCGACCTGCTGATTGTGACGAACCTGATGGCCAAGGCGGAGCGTCAATCGAAGGAGGAGAAGCTGCGTCGGTACCCGCGGATGAGCAAGAACGCCGGCAAGCTGGCGCGGGCGGTGCGGGTGCTGCTGGAGATGACCGAGGCCGAGCCGGAGCTGTCGTTGCAGCTGGTGTGGGATCTGATCGAGAACACCGTGTCCAAGGCGGAGCTGCGGGCGGCGGTCGCGGTGATCGATGAGCTGGTGCCGCAAGCGGATCCGGAGTTCGACACCCAGCGGCTCGAGGAGCTGGCGGGCCGGTTCGCCACGGTGCGAGTGTTCCTGCCGGCGATGATGCGGCACATCGAATTCGACGCCGTCGGTGACGGCGTGCCGGTGCTGAAGGCGATGCGGGAATTGGCGGACCTGATTGCGTCGCAACGCGGTCGCAACATTCCGGCGCGGTGGCTGGACGCGCGGCAGGTCGATCACGACCTGGTGGGCGGGGGCTGGTCGCGGCTGGTGTACCCGGGCGAGCGGCCGGAAGAGACGGTGGACCGGGCCGCGTACACATTGTGCCTGCTCGAGCAGTTCCACCGGCATCTGAAGTACCGCAACATCTTCGCCGAGCACTCGTCGAAGTGGCGTGACCCGCGGTCGCATCTGCTGTCGGGGATCGCATGGGAAGCCGCGCGCGGCGGCGGCATGAACGCGCTCGGGCTGCCGGACAATCCGCATGAGCTGCTGGCCGATCTCGGGGAGGACCTGGACGCCGCCTATCGGGAGCTGGCCGGCCGTCTCGGCGACGACACCCCGGCCTCGGTGGATGAGGACGGGAAACTGCATGTGGCCGCATTGGCGGCGTTGCCGGATCCGCCCAGCCTGATCGACCTGCGGCGGCGGGTCGCGGCGATGATGCCGCGCGTGGATCTGCCGGAGATGGTACTGGAGGTAATGAGCTGGTGCCCGGAGTTCGCCGAGTCGTTCACCCACGTCGCCGGGACCAGCGCGCGGGCGGCGAATCTCGGGGTATCGGTGGCGGCGGTGCTGTGTTCGCAGGCGATGAATGTCGGTCTGGCACCGGTGGTTTCGCCAGGCTCCGACGCGCTGACCCGCGACCGGCTCCGCCACGTCGACCAGCATTATCTGCGAACCGAGACGATGGCGGCCGCGAACACAGTTCTGGTCAACGCCCAAGCAGCGGTCCCATTGGCGCAGCTGTGGGGCGGCGGTGTCCTCGCCAGCGTGGACGGGATGCGGTTCGTGGTGCCGGTGCGCACCATCCATGCCCGCCCAAATCCTAAATATTTCGGGCGTAAGAAGGGCGCAACC
Organism: Nocardia sp. NPDC051911; assembly: GCF_040681035.1. Taxonomy (NCBI): domain Bacteria; kingdom Bacillati; phylum Actinomycetota; class Actinomycetes; order Mycobacteriales; family Nocardiaceae; genus Nocardia; species Nocardia sp. NPDC051911. The sequence goes on along the minus strand of NZ_JBFAXY010000005.1, from coordinate 103,078 downwards.
TGGCTGAACATGCTCAATGACCAGGCCGCCGGCTTGAACGCGGTCGTGGTGTCCGGCACCCCGAAGGACTCGCTGAACTTCATGGACGTGCTGCTGCGCCAGCCTGAGGGCAGCAAGGTGCCTGAAGACATCGTCACCGACTCCGGGTCGTATTCCGACATCGTGTTCGGGCTGACGCACCTACTGGGGTACAAGTACCGGCCGCAGCTGGCGAACCTGCCCGACCAAAGGTTGTGGCGCATCGACCCGGCCGCCGACTACGGACCGTTGGACCGGGCAGCGCGAGGGAAGATCGACGTAGGCAAGATCGCCTCCCACTGGGAAGACATGTGCCGCGTGGCGGTGTCGATGTTCCGCGGCGAGGTGTCCGGCCACGAGGTAACGCGGATGGTGTCCAGGGACGGAAACCCGACCAGTCTCGGGCAGGCGATCGCCCACTACGGGCGGATCTTCAAGACCCTGCACATTCTGCGCATGGCTGACGACGAGCCGTACCGGCGCGAGGCCAAGGCGCAGTCGAATCTTCAGGAGGGCCGCCACGACCTGGGCCGCGCCATCTTCCACGGCCGCAAGGGCGAGATCACCCGCGGCTATCTCGACGGCATGGAGAACCAGCTCTCGGCGCTGGGCCTCATTTTGAACTGCATCGTGCTGTGGAATTCGGTGTACCTGGACCGTGCGCTCGACGAGCTGCGTGCCCAGAACTATCCGGTCCGCGACGAGGACGCCGCCCGCCTGTCGGCGTTCGTCCGCAAACACATCCGGCTCGAAGGCCACTACAGCTTCCACCTGCCGGATTTCGGCGGCCGCCATCGACCACTACGTGATCCAGACGCTACGGACGAGGACGACTGAACTACACCATCACCCTGCCGGACGGGACCCGTCTCACCGGTGGCCACGACACTCGTCTCCACGAGCTGGGAAAGATCCACATCGATCAATCCACCTCGAATCACAGTGTCCGCGACGGCTACTCGCAAGAACCTCCAGGCTGTAACAACTTCTCAGCGGAAGTGAGCGGGTCGTGTTCGGGCTTGGTCCACCAGGCCCGGATCGCTTCGCTCAACTCTTGTGGTGCGTCCGATTGCAGGAAGTGACCGACTCCGTGGAGCAGTGCGGTGGTGTGGTTGGGAAGCATCGCCTCCCAGCGTTCACGCTCCTTATCGCCAAAGGCGATGTCGGCGTCGGCCCACAGGATGAGCGTGGGGAGTTGCTCGAGGATCCTCAGGCGGTCAGCGACGCCGGTGAGAAACGTGCGACTGCCGATGATGGCGCCCGCAAGGACAGCGCTGGCTTGGCGGCGTTCCGGCGTGGGCAGGGCCTCGCGGTAATGAGCCATTTCGGTTGGGAATGGCTTCCTACGCTTGTGTCCCGCAGGAATAAGGGCGTTAACGAACAGATTGAACCGCCTGATGAGCTCGCGTCCGGCCGGTCCTCCCATGAGGCGGGAGGCCAGTTCGGCACGCAGGTCGCCGTTCATCGGCCACGCCCATGTGTTGGCCAGGACGAGGCGTTCGAACTTGTCTGGCTGCTGCTCGGCCACGTGCAAACCGATCGGGCCTCCCCAGTCGTGTGCAACCAGTGTCGCCTGCGACAGACCCAAGCGGTCGAGGAAAGAACCGACCACGGCGGCATGCTCCTCGGGCAGGTACCGGTAGCCGGGTGCTGCAACCGACAAACCGAACCCTGGATAGTCGAGGGCGATGCAACGGAACCGATCCCGCAGGGAGACGATGACCTGGCGGTATACGAAAGACCACGTCGGATTGCCGTGCAACATCAGCAGGGTCGGTCCCGAACCCTCATCGACGTAGTGAACGACGTGCCCGTCCAGCTCCACGAAGCGACTCTCGAAGGGAAACAACTCGTCGTCCACCCACGAAGGGCGTACACCGGCGGGCTGCTGGGTCGTCATATACGGACCTCCTCGGATCCTGCTCGCTTCAGGCAACGGTGTGGGTTAGAGGAATGCGGGTACAAAACGGTCGGCGGTACGTATCGCGAAGGCGAGAGGCCGTGCGAGGCTCGCCGCGAGCATGCCCTTCAGGCGTCCACGGCGCCTGGCCGACACCCGCGGCGGGAGCGCCGCGAACAGCGTCGCCAGCCCTGGCAGCGCACGGACGAAGACCGTGTAATCAACGATCTGTCCCTGTTCGTTGCAGCGCACCAGATTCATGGCCTCGAGTTCCACGCCGCGAACGCGCGCACGGAACGAGAACGATCCCGTGTCACCGACCGCGAGCGGTTCGCTGGTGATGAGGTCGTCCAGGACAGCGAAGATGTCGCGGTGCAGCGCCACGACCTCCTGCCTGCCCTCGAACCGTAGCCGCATCGTCATCGGAGAGTGAAAGACGACGTCGGGCGCCAACACCTCGGCGACCACATCAGCATCGCCGCTTTCCCCAGCGGCACGCAGAGCGGCGAGCGCCGCCGAGACCGGCGCGGCGGGACCGGAGACCGGCATGGTGAGCCCTTTCGTGAGACACATCGGATGTTGCTTGATAAAATCAATTCTTATGGAAGAAGTCAAGCAGAAGTCGGTGCGCTCCTACGGACAGTTCTGTGGTCTGGCGCGCGCGCTCGATGTCGTGGGCGATCGCTGGAGCCTGCTGATCGTCCGCGAGCTCCTGCCCGGCCCGCGGCGCTACGGCGAACTCGCGGCCTCGCTGGGCGGGATAGCCACCAACCTGCTCGCCGACCGCCTCCGGAGCTTGGAGTCCTCCGGGGTGGTCGAGCGGCGTCCGGGCCGGATCAGCGGTGTCGTGTACGCCCTGACACCGTGGGGTGAGGAGTTGCGTGAAACGATCGAGGCGCTCGTCCGCTGGAGCTTCCCGCTGATGACCAGCGGCCGAGGCGGCGATACTTTTCAGCCTCGCTGGCTGGCGGTCGCACTCGAAGCGCTGCTCCGCGGAAAGACAGCAGAGCCGTCGGCCGAGCTGGGCATCGAGGTAGCCGGTCTGTTCATGACCTTGCGGATCGACAACCATGGTCCCCATGTGATCGTTCAGCCCGACCAGCGCCCCGACACGATTCTCGAAGCGGAGCCGGAGGCGGTCCTGGGGCTGGCCACCGGTGCGATCACCCTCGACCAAGCACTCTCCTGGGCGAGCGTCCACGGCGATCCGAGCGTCGTCACCACGGTGCTGGCCGGGGCACAGACATGAACGAGCGAACACCAGAAGCAGCCGGGCTGCTCGACGAGGTCCTCACCGCCCACGGCGGCCTCGAACGGTGGCGGGCCGTAACTGCCCTGACCGCTCACGGGCGATTCGGCGGTCTCCTGCGCTCACGCTTTCCCGGAAACCGGATGGCCGAGGTGAGCGTGCGGGTGCAATTGGCGCACCAGCGCGCCGTCTTTCGCGGCTTCCCGCGAACCGACCAGCAAGCGGTATTCGATGGAGGCGCCGTACGGATCGAGACCCGCGATGGCGGCTTGATCAGTGCCCGGCGCAATGCCCGCGCCGCCTTCGCCGGGTTCAGCGGCCTGCGTCGCAACCTCCGCTGGGACGCACTCGACGCCGCGTACTTCGCCGGATACGCATTCTGGAACTACCTCTCGACACCCCTGCTTCTGACGCGGGAAGGAGTCGCCATCACCGAAGGCGATACCTGGCAGGAGGCAGGACAGCGGTGGTGGCGCCTCGAGGTCGACTTCCCGCCGGACCTCCACACCCACTCCCGACACCAAACCTTCTACATCGACGCTGCCGGCCTGATCCGCCGACACGACTACATTGCCCACCCAATCGGCCGGTGGGCACACGCAGCCCACTACTGCAGCGACCACCAACGCTTCGCGGGACTCGTCTTCCCCGCACGCCGACGGGTGTTCCCGCAAGGACCCGGCGGCCGAACTCTCCCTCATCCGATCCTCGTCGCACTCGACATCGACAACATCGAGATAGAGACATGACCGCAATCTGCTCTCACGGGTCAGGGGCGAACTCTTTCTCGTTGAGTTCGTGAATCACTTGCCGCACATGAGTGGTCGACGTCTCGCGGGCGCGGGCGTTCCCATCCAATCTGCGGGATATGCCGGAGCCGATCCTGTTGCTCGACGACCGCCACTGACCGCAGCCGAACTCGGGGCCCGAACCGCTCAGCGCCGCCGCCGGGCGGCGGGGTCGGTCTGGGCCTGCCACCGAATCAGCGCCTCCACGGATGGCCGGGAGTACTTACCCAGAGACCGCACCGAGGTATGTCCGCTCATTCGCATCAGCATCGGCGTCGACGCCCCATCCTCGGCGGCGTGCGTGAGCTTCGAATGACGCAGCTGATGCAGCGTGAACGGTCCGCGGCCGAAGTCGCCGGTGTGATGCTCGAACAACTCGGCCGCCCGCCGGTACGACAACCGCCCACGCAAGGTGGACGGGTCGATATCGCCCACGGCCACACCGGGTTTCGCCTTGCGGTCAGTCAGGAAAACCGGTCCCTTCTTCCGCCCTGCCAGCAGCCTCGGCAACAGACGCGCGGTGCCAGTCTGCCAGGCGACCACATCCCTGGCCCCTCCCTTGCGGGTGACCGTGCCGCATCGGTTCGCCATGTCCAGGTCCGGGATGTCGAGCAGCAGCAGTTCATCAGCGCGGGCGGCCGTCTCGTACAGCATGGTCCACAGCACCCGCTCCCGCAGCGGCACATCCTTCGTCAGCAGCCGGGCAACCTCGTCACGGACCATCGCCCGCGAGTGATCCGGCGGCACCTTCCGCGGCACCAACCGAACCAGCGGATCACCAACCAGCCACTGCTGCTTGCGCCAGTACTCGCACGCCCCACGCAACGAAGCGAGGCGTACGTTGAACGTCTGCGCCGAGCGGCTACCCCACTTGAAAATGAACCAGCCGCCGACCCGCTCGGCCTCCAGCAGACCCACATCGGAATCAGCACCGAAATCACGTACAAGCTGATTGAGGGCAATCGCGTAACCGCGGCGGGTGTTGGTGCTCGGGATCGTCGCAAGGTAGTTGGCCACCGCATCCCCCAGCCGCACACCCCGCACCGGCAGCGCCCGCACCTGTCCCACGATCATCCCTTCCGCCCACGTCGCCAGAACCCGATCGGCACTACCGCAGATAATTTGCGGAGTCGCCCCGCTCGACGCGGGGTGTAGCGCCTGTTCGCGATCGAGGCTACCACAGATAATAGGCCATTATCTGCGGTAAATCCTTAGCGCGACTTTTCACGGATTTGGGTAGAGCACTGCATCGGTCAAGCCGAAACGCATTGCTGTGCAATCCATCTTGTGAGTCACAGGCGTGTCAGAGATTGCTTAGCGTGACTTTTCTCGTCACTGGACCCCACATGCCAACCACTTCACGAGACGGATGAAGAAATGAGCACACGGGTATCGGTCACCGGCGCAACGGGTTTCGTCGCCGGTCACGTCATCGCCGAATTGCTGGAGCATGGCTACGCCGTGCGCGCGACGGTTCGCGACCTCGCCGACACCGGCAAACGGGCACACCTGGTCGAACTGGCCCGGCGAACCGGGGGCGAACTGGAGTTCGCGCAAGCCGACCTGAACGGCGACGACGGCTGGGCAGCCGCCGTCGCGGGTAGCGCCGCGGTGCTGCACGTCGCCTCGCCGTTCCCCACCACCCCGCCCGACGACGAGCGAGAACTCATCGACACGGCGGTCGAAGGAACGCTGCGCGTGCTGCGCGCCTGCGCCGCCGCGGGCACCGTCCGCCGGGTGGTGCTCACCTCCTCGATCGCGGCGATCGTCGCCGGGCACACCCAGGACGTTCTGCGCACCGAGGCCGACTGGACGGTGGTCGAGCGCAGCCCGGCCTATCAGAAGAGCAAGACGCTGGCCGAGCGGGCGGCCTGGGATTTCGTCGCACGGCTTCCGGCGGGCGAGCGATTCGAACTGGTCGTCGTCAACCCGGGAATGGTGCTGGGGCCGGTGCTGTCCACCACGACGAGCACCTCGCACGAGCCCATACGGAGACTGCTCGCCGGGGACGTGCCCGGCACGCCCCGCGTCGGCTGGGCGCCGGTCGACGTGCGCGATCTCGCCGTGGCGCATCGGCTCGCGCTGGAAACACCGGAGGCCGCAGGCAACCGCTATATCTGCGCGGGCGAGCACCTGTGGATGGGGGAAATGGCGCGCATCCTCACCGAGGAATTCGGGCCGCGCGGATTCCGGGTGCCGACCAGACAGTTGCCGAATTGGCTGGTGCGCGGCGTAGCGATCTTCGACAAGGGCGTCCGGCTGACCCTGCCGGCCCTGGGGCGCACCGAGTCGCTCAGCGCCGCGAAAGCCCGGCGCGAACTCGGCTGGACCATGCGCCCGGTACGGGAAACCGTGCTGGACACCGCCGAAAGCTTGCTGCAGCACGGGATCGTCGAACCACCGCGAGGCAAGTCCACCTCCCGGGCGGTCGCGCCGCGCGCCGTACGCGTCTGAGGGGGCGGGCATGCTGATCGCGACGTTGATCATCACCACGGTCGCCATGACGCGGCGCTGGTTCGCCCGTCGATCCCCGCGCGCGAACGCCGCAGCGCGCAACGCTCCCGGCCCGGTCCGTCGGGCGCTGCGCAGGCCGGTACCGGTGGTCGCCGCTGTCGTCGCGCTGCTCGGCATCGTGGTGGCCGCGGGTGCGCTCGCCCAGTGCTGAATCGGCCCCGAAGTACGGCGGTCCGGCCCGGTTCGCTAGACAGGACACGTGACTGCGCAGCGCCCCTTCCGGTTCGGTGTCAACATGGTGGTCCCCGAGTCCAGGTCGAATTGGATCGAAAAGTGCCGTCGAGCAGAGGAACTCGGCTTCGACGTGGTGGGTGTCGCCGACCATCTCGGCCTGCCCGCGCCGTTCCCCGCGATGATCCTGGCCGCCGAGGCGACCGAGCGGGTGCGGTTGAACACCTTCGTGCTCAACACCGCGTTCTACAACCCCGTCCTGCTGGCCCGCGACGTGGCCGGTGCCGACCAGTTCACCGACGGGCGGGTCGAACTCGGGCTCGGCGCTGGCTACGTGCAGGCGGAATTCGAGGCCGCGGGCATCCCCTTCGAAAGCGGGAGCAAGCGCGTCGAGCACCTGGAACAGACGGTGGTCACATTGCGCGGCCTGTTCGCCGATCCGGAGTATCAGCCGCAACCCGCACAGCCGTCGGGACCGCCCGTGCTCATCGGCGGATGGGGTGATCGCTTGCTCGCCGTCGCCGCGCGGCACGCCGACATCATCGCCTTCACGGGCGCGGCGGCCGCGCGCAATGGCGGACCACTGCAGATGGCCGGGCTCGACGAGATCGAGGAGCGCGTCGTCTATGTGCGGGATCTGCTCGGTCCGCGGCTGGACAAGGTCGAGTTCAACATCCTCGTGCAGCGGGTGGTGCCGCCCGAGGAGCGCGCGAGCGTGCTGGAGGTCTTCGGTCCGGCGCTGCCGCCCGACGTCGCCGACTCCCCGGAGGAACATCCGATCCTGCTCATGGGCACTCCCGAGGAGATGGCCGACCGCCTGCGCGATCGGCGCGATCGCTACGGCATCACCTACATCACCGTCCTCGAGGACAGCATGGAGAAGTTCGCCCCGGTCATCGCGTTGCTGCGCTGATCCGCCGGACGCGAGTCACGGCAGCGGATCGATGATGACGCGCGGATCGATCTGCCTGAGCCGTCTCGGGCGGCTGGTCAGGCAGGGCCAAGTGCGGGCGACCGCCTCGCGGGTGACATGGCCCGCGGCGACGAGGGCGTCGGCGGGGGCCGCGCCGCCGAGTGGAGTGAGCGGCGGGCTCACGGTGCGGTCGAACGATGGGACGACGGTGTGCGGCAGGCCGACCAGCACGGCCAGGATGTCGAGCCGATCGGCCGGAATGTGCGTGCGCGCCGCCGCGAGAACGGTGCTCGGAACGACGATGGTGTTTCCCGCGTCGACCGTCGCCCAGACGACCGCTTGGGCGTAGTTGGCGCGGTTGGCGAACGCGACGACGGCGGCGGCGTCGAAGACGACTCCGCCGAGTGCGCGGGTGGTCACGCCGCGCCTGCGTGCCGTACGTCCACCTCCTCGCCGGGTAGTAGCGGCGGCGTCGGCACGGCGTGGTCGGGCAGCGTGCGGATGGCCTTTCGCGGTCTGTGCTCCCGAAGCGGCGGCATGCCCACGACTCTAGCGGGGTGCGTCCTCGCGATGGACGATCACGCGGGTTTGTGCCACAGCAGTGTGTAGCGCCACATGAGCCGCCGCCGCATGCGCGCTCCGGGCAGGAGTTCCGCTGCGGCGGAGCGGATCTCGGCGTATCCGTCCACGGGGTCGCGCGTTCGCGCACTCGGCCAGGAGACGCGGTGCGCGAGGTCCATCGCCCGGATGAGCGGCACCAGCGGGAAGTAGTGGAAGTCCGTGCGCGGCGTCATCTTCCACAACCCGACCACGGCGAGCACGCCGCCGGGCGCGACCAGGTCGCGCAGTGCCGTGATCCCCGCCCGCAGCGAAACATGATGCAGCGTGGCCACGGTGGTGACGACATCGAAAGAGCCCGCGTAGTCGAGGAAGTCGGCCTGTTCGAGCGACACGCCCGTCGTGGCGGGGGCTGCCGCGATGATGTCCGGGTCGACGTCGATCCCGGTGACCGCCAGCCCGCGTCCGGCCAGTTTGCCCGCCAGCAGCCCGTACCCGCAGCCGATGTCGAGGGCGGTGCGCGCGGAGAGTGGCACCTGCTTCAACAGCCAGGAGTGGTAGCGGGTGTTGTGATTCCAGTAGGGATCGTCGCGCACGCTGTCATCGTAAGGCGGTGGCTAGCCGTTGGGCTCCGTCACCGTGAACCGCTGGGCACCGGTCACCCGGAGCAACTCCAGGGCCGACGCTTCCCGGCTGCCGGGCGCCGCCGAATAGACGACGACGGCTTGGTCGGTGTCCGGCACGAGCAGGGTGTCGCAGTCCAGCCGCAACGAGCCCAGGTCCGGGTGATCGATCGTCTTGGTCGCGCTGCGCCACTGCCCCGACCGCCGTGCGTTCCACAGTTGCTCGAATCGTGGACTGCGGGCGCGCAGTTCGGAGACCAGGCGTAGGAGGCCGGGATCGTCGGGGTAGCGCGCGCGGGCGCTGCGCAGGCTGGCGACCGAGAACGCCGCGGCATTGTCGGCCTCGGCGGGTGTCATCATCACCCGCCCGGGTTCGGTGCCGAGGAAACGCTGCCAGATGATGTTGCGCTGGGCGGGCGGCCACATGGAGAAATCGCCGAGCAGCGCGGTCGCCATCGGATTCCAGGCCAGCAGATCGGCTTTCGCCGACAGCACCAGCGCGGGCAGATCTGCCATCCGGTCCAGCAGACGCAAGACGCTGGGCCGCACCACCATGTCGATGCGGCCCTCCTGCGGAGGCGCCGCGCCCGCGAGCTGGAACAGCAGCGTGCGGTCCTCGTCGTTGAGCCGCAACGCGCGGGCCAGCGCGGCCAGCACCGAGCTGGACGGACGGGGACCGCGCCCCTGTTCCAGCCGCACCACGTAGTCCACGCTGACGCCAGCGAGCTGGGCGACCTCCTCGCGCCGCAGTCCCGGCACCTGCCTGCGCGAGCCCGCGGGCAGCCCGACGTCCACCGGACGCACTCGCTCGCGCGCCTGCCGGAGCAACGCGGCCAGCTCGGTTCGATCCACATCCCGATCATGCCGCAGCCGGTCGACGCCGGGGTGGGAGCGCTGCTCCCAGGAGTTGGCAGCCCTGGTGCGCGGTTGCCGGACACGTGACGCTGGCACCCGTGAACGATACGACTACGGCCCTGGTGACCGGGGCGAACAAGGGCTTGGGACGCGAAACCGTCCGCAGGTTGGCGGATTTGGGCTGGCGGGTGTTCCTGGCCGCGCGGGACGAGAAGCTGGGGGAGGCGGCTGCGGCGGAGCTGACCGCGACGGGGGCGCCGGTCGAGTTCATCCCGCTCGATGTCACCTCCGCCGCATCGATCGCGGCCGCGGTCGAGCAGCTACGGCAGCGCACCGCGCGGCTGGACGTGCTGATCAACAACGCGGGTATCGGAGGGACCCGGAAGCTGCCGGATCAAGTCGAGGCCGCGGACATGCGCGCGGTGTTCGAAACCAATGTCTTCGGTCCGGTGCAGGTGACGAACGCGTTCCTGCCGCTGCTGCGTGCCGCCGAGCAGCCGCGGATCGTGATGGTGTCCAGTGGTATCGGTTCACTGGCGCGAACCTCCGACCCGGCCCGGATCGAATCCACGTTGCTCGGCCTGCCGTATCCGGCGTCGAAGACGGCGCTGAACATGATCACCTCGCAGTACGCCCGCGCGCTTCCTGGCATCCAGGTCAACGCGGCCGACCCCGGCTACACCGCGACGGACCTGAACGGTCACTCCGGCTTCCAGACCGTCACCGAAGGGACCGACGCGATCGTGCGGCTGGCGACGCTCCCGCCGGACGGACCCACCGGCGGGTTCTTCGACCGCACCGGGCCGGTCCCGTGGTGAGCCGACGACGGGACCGGCTATCGACGCGAAGTCCGGACGGTGCGGGCCGATGGGTGCCTCGGTCCGGGCCTGCGCAAGTCAGCGGGCGCCTCCGTTGACATACAGCGTCTGGCCGCTGACGTAGCTCGCCTCGTCGCTGGCGAGGAACGCGATGACCGCCGCGACTTCGTCGGGCTGTCCCACCCGGCCCAGCGGCGTACGGTCCGCGGCGGCTTTCTGATGGTCTTCGGCCGTCACGCCGACCCGGTTCGCGGTGGCGGCGGTCATGGCGGTGGCGATATAGCCGGGCGCCACCGCGTTCACCGTGATGTTGTAGGGCCCGAGTTCGAGAGCGAGCGTCGCGGTCAGTCCCTGGATGCCCGCCTTGGCGGCGGCGTAGTTGGCCTGGCCGCGATTGCCGAGCGCCGACCGGCTCGACAGCGACACGATCCGGCCGTATCGCTGGGCCACCATGAACGTCTGCACTATCTGCGCACAGTGGTAGGCGCCGGTCAGATTGACCGCGAGTACCGCGTTCCAGTCTTCCTCGGTCAGGCGGAAGAACAGGTCGTCGCGCGTGATCCCCGCGTTGTTCACCAAGATCTGCGGACTGCCCAGATCGGTTGCGACACGGTCGAATACGTTCTGCACCGACGCGCGGTCGGTGACGTCGCAGACGTAACCGCGCGCCACGCCGCCCGCCGCGGTGATCCGCGCGGCGGTCTCGCTGGGCTCTTCGCGGTCGAGTACGGCCACGGCGGCGCCCTCGGCGGCGAGGCGCAGCGCGGTGGCCGCGCCGATGCCCTGAGCCGCGCCGGTGACAACGGCGACCCGGTCGGTGAAGCGGTGCATCGGATGTACTCCTGTCAGAACGCGGCGACGCCGGTCAGTGCGCGGCCGATGAGCAGTTTCTGGATCTGGCTCGTGCCCTCGTAGAGGGTCATCACCTTGGCGTCGCGCAGATACTTGCCGACGGGGAACTCGTCGATGTACCCGTAGCCGCCGAACACCTGCACCGCGCGATCGGCCGCACGGACCGCGGCCTCGGAAGCGAACAGCTTCGCCTTGGAGGACGCCAGGGCGAATTCCTCGCCGCGGTCGACGAGATCGGCGACCCGCCACACCAGCAGCCGCGCCGCGTCGACGTCCAGCGCGATGTCGGCGAGCAGTTCCTGCACCAGCTGGTGGGCCGCGATCGGCTTGCCGAACTGTTCCCGCTGGGTGGCGTAGCCGACGGCGGCGTCCAAGCACGCCTGGGCCAGCCCGACGCAACCGGCCGCGACCGACATGCGGCCCTTGGCCAGCGCCGCCATCGCCACCGTGAAGCCTTTGCCCTCGGCGTGCAGGCGGGCGCTGTCGGGGACGCGCACCCCGTCGAGCACGAGTTCGGCGGTGGCCTGTCCGCGCAGCCCGAGCTTGCCGTGGATCTCCCGCGCAGTGAAGCCGGGGGAGTCGGTCGGGACCAGGAACGCGCTGATGCCCCGATGCCCTTCGCCGCCGGTACGCGCGAACACCAGCGCCACATCGGCCCACGTGCCGTTGGTGATGAACATCTTCGTGCCCGACAGCACCCAGTCCGAGCCGTCGCGCACCGCGCGGGTGCGCAGCTGGGCGGCGTCGGATCCGGTACCGGGCTCGGTGAGCGCGAAACAGCCGAGCGCCTCGCCGGCGACCAGTCGCGTGAGCCAGGCCTGCTTCTGCTCCTCGGTGCCGAAGTGGTGAATCGACTTCGCGACCAAGCCGAGCGACACCGAGACGATGCCGCGCACGGAGGAGTCGCCGCGCCCTAATTCCTCCAGGACCAGGCAGTACGTGAGGTGGTCGCCCGCGCTGCCGCCGTACTGCTCGGGGATGGTGAGCCCGAGGAAGCCCAGTTCGCCGAGCCGGGCGACGATCGACCGGTCCACCTGTTCGTCGCGATCCCACCGGGTGGCGTGCGGCGCGATCTCCCGGTCGACGAAATCGGCCGCCAGCTGTCGCGCCGCCGTCTGCTCGCCGGACAGTTCGAGGTTCATGCGCGGTAGGCTAGCGAAGAAAAAACTTGCACCGCAAGTTTTCGGCGTGGAGCGTTCGCGGAAGGCTGGGCAGGCCGTCGTTTCACCCGCGAATGCCTCGTGCCGCTATCGGCCCGTCGCACATGGCCGTGGCGACCGCGCGAGCAGTCCCGAAGGGAGGAGCCGTGATCGGAGGTGGGTTAAGCGGTGACCGCTCCGAATTCCGTCGCGAGCCAGGCGGGGAACTCGGTGAGGTCGGCAAGCACCACGTCCGCGCCCGCCGCGCGCAGTTCGTCGGCCGAGCACGGCCCGGTGCTGACGCCGACCGCGAAGACGTCCGCGGCGCGCGCGCCGTTCATGTCGCCGACGTGGTCGCCGACGAACAGATTCGCTCCCTGTTCGCGCAGCGTCGCCGCCTTGCCTGCCGACCAGAGGTCGCCCGCGAGATGATCGACGCGCCAACCGAGTTCGGCGAGGTGCAGCTGTGCGAGCGGGGCGTGCTTGCCGGTGACGACGACCACTCGTCCGTCACGTGCCTCGACGGCCGCCAGTGCGGCTTGCGCGCCGGGCATGGGGGGAATGCTCGACACGATCGTCGGATAGAGCGCGCGGTAGCGGGTCACCAGGGCCGGGACGAGATCCTCGGGTGCGCCCGCTTCGACGAGCAAGGTGGCCAGCGGCGGGCCGAGCCGATCGGCGAAGGTCGTCCCGTTCAGCGGCAGATCGAATTCGATGCCGAGCAGGTCGATGGCCCGCGCGACGCCCGGCCGCGAGTCGATCAGCGTCATGTCGAGGTCGAATCCCACGGTCCAGGTCACCTGACCGACCCTAATCGCCCGTGCCGCGGCGTGCCGGTCCGGATGTTGTGATTCACAACTCGGCCGCGCGAGTGGTGGGATCGTCCGGAGCGTGTCGCCTGGTGGCGGTGCCCGTCGTGATCCACGTGGAACCGCCGATGCACTCGATGCCGGATAAAAGATTGTGCCGCAGAATGTTTCGGCAGTGAGTGCAAAGCGGCGTCAGGTGTATCGCCGAGTCAGGATCCCGTCGGCGGGGCGGCGTCCAGCCGCGGCTCGGCGAGGGTGGAGCGCTTGCGTCCGTATCCGAGGTAGACCGCGATGCCGACCAGCACCCACACGCCGAACCGCACCCAGGTCAGCGCATCCAGCGTGGTCGCAAGCAGCAGGCACCCGACCAGCGCGAGCACCGGAACCACGGGCACCAGAGGGGTGCGGAACGGGCGTTCGCGCTCGGGCTCCACCCGGCGCAGCACCAGCACGCCCACGCACACCACCGCGAACGCCGACAGCGCGCCGATGTTCACCAGTTCCACCACGATGTCGATCGGCAGCAGTCCCGCGATGACCGCGCCGAGCGCTCCCAGCAGCAACGTCAGCCGCACTGGAGTGGCACGTTTGCCGGTGGCCGCGAGGGAGTAGGGCAGCAGCCGGTCGCGGCACATCGCGAACATCAACCGCACCTGCGCGTACACGATCAGCAGCAAACCCTTGGTGAGCGCGATGATCGAGGCGATCACGATGACGTCGCCGATCCAGCCGATGCGCACCGCGCCGAACGCGGCGGCGATCGGTGCGCTGTTGTTCAGCGTCACGAACGGCACCATGCCGGTGAGCACCGCGCTGACCAGCGCGTAGAGCACGGTGGCGATGAGCACCGTGCCGATGATGGCGAAGGGTACGTCGCGCCGAGGGTTGCGCGCCTCCTCCGCCGACGCGGCGACCACGTCGAAACCGAGGAAGGCGAAGAACGCGATCGCGGCGCCGCCGATGATCCCACCGAGCCCGAACGGCGCGAACGGGGTCCAGTTGTCCACGCTCACGTGCGGGGTGCCGACGGCGATCACCAGCACCAGCACACCGATGGTCACCAGGACCAGCGCCTTGGTGATGCGGGCGGTGAACGTCACCTCACCCACCAGCACCGCGACGACGGCGGCGACGATCAGTACGGCGGGCAGGTTCACCACGCCGCCTTCTCCTGGCCCCGCGACGAGTGCGTGCGGGACGGTGATGCCGAACAGTGAATCGAGCGCGGACACCGTGGTCGCCGACCAGCCGATCGCCACCGCGGCGCCCGCGATGACGAACTCCAGCAGCAGGTTCCAGCCGACCAGGAACGCCGGTGCTTCGCCAAGGGTCGCGTAGGTATAGGTGTAAGCGCTGCCGGAGACCGGCACCATCGCCGCGAGTTCGCTGTAGCACAGCGCCACCAGCGCGCACACCGTTCCGGCCAAGGCGAACGACAGCATGATGGCGGGCCCGGCTTTCTCCGCTGCCGCCACGCCGGTGATGACGAAGATCCCCGCGCCGACGATGGTGCCGACGCCCATGGCGGTGAGATCGAGCCGACCGAGCCTGCGCGCCAGCGTGGGCGCGCCCGCTTCGGTCGCGGTGTCGGGCAGGCGGCGGCGCCATCGCCGGGCTGATGCGGTGGTCATGACTCCCTCAGGAACGGTCCGTCGGTCGCGGCCGGTGTGCCGGACAGATAGACCATTCTCGCCGCGTAGCAGCGCGTGGGAATAACTGGGGTGTTGCGCTCAGCTGCCGGATGACGTCGCGAAGGGCGTGGCGGCGGCGATGTGCTCGGTGCGGTTGGGATGCCGCCACAGGCCTTTGCGCTCCAGGATCGGCAGCACGCCTTCGCCGAACCAGTACGCCTCTTCCAAGTGCGGATAGCCGGAGAGGATGAAGTGGGTGATGCCCAGGCGCGCGTATTCGGCCAGCCGTTCGGCGACTTCGGCATGCGAGCCGACCAGTGCGGTGCCCGCGCCGCCGCGGACCAGGCCGACGCCCGCCCAGAGATTCGGCGCGATCTCCAGCCGTTCGGTGCTGCCGCCGTGCAGTTCCAGCATGCGCCGCTGGCCTTCGGATTCGCTGCGCGCCAGGTTCGCCTGCACCCGCTCGATGTCGGCGGGGTCGATGCCGGCCAGCAGCCGGTCGGCCTCGGCCCAGGCCTGCTCGGAAGTGTCACGGCTGATCACGTGGATGCGCAGGCCGTAGTCGAGGACGCGTCCGTGGTCCACCGCCAGACGGCGGATCCATTCCAGCTTCCTGCTCACCGCGAGCAGCGGCTCGCCCCAGGTCAGGTAGGTGTCGCTATAGCGGGCCGCGATCGGGCCCGCGGGTTCGGAGGAACCGCCGAAGAACACCGGCGGCACCGGGTCCGGTCGATTGCTCAGCAGTGCCTGCTCGACTCGGATGTGTTCGCCTTCGAACGTCACCGGCTCGGTGGAGGTCCACAGTTCCCGCACCACATGCAGGAATTCGCCGGTGCGTGCGTAGCGCTGGGACTTGTCCAGGAAGTCGCCGTAGGCCTGCTGCTCGTGCGGCTCGCCACCGGTCACCACGTTGAGCAGCAGCCTGCCCCTGGAATGCCGCTGGAAGGTGGCCGCCATCTGTGCCGCGAGCGTCGGGCTGACCAGGCCGGGGCGGAATGCCACCAGGAACTTCAGCGTCTCGGTGGTCTCCACCATCATCGCGGTGGTCAGCCAGGCGTCCTCGCACCACGCGCCGGTGGGGGTGAGCACGGCCTCGAACCCGTTGTCCTCGGCGGCGGCGCCGATCTGGTTCAGATACCGCAGGCTGGCCGGGCGATCACCGGACATGAAGGTGCCGTGCCCGCCCGCGACCAGTCCGCGGGAATCGCCGTAAGTGGGGAGGAACCAGTGGAACGACAGACTCATGCTGAGCCAACTCCCTTCCGGAGACCGCGGCCGAGCCACCGCGGTGACCAGCGCGCACGCGAAGCGACCCGAACCGGTGTCGCGGTCACAACGGCCCCGCGGCACCTTGGGTGGGACAGATCGGGCGGTGCGCCTTGTGGGCGCGCCGCAGTGATCCATGCTGGGCGCTCCGCCGGCTCAGGTCACGATTTGAAACCAGGCCGGTTTTTATTCCGGTCTCGGTACGTGTCACTATTCGTGACTAGACGTAACCACGAATAACACGTAATCTGGCCTCAGCACGCACCCTCAGGTGTGCGAGGCGGACCGGACGAAACGAGTACCTCAATGACGCGGCATGTCGACGTATTGATCATCGGCGCTGGGCTGTCCGGAATCGGCATGGCCTGCCATCTCACCAAAGAGCAGACGGGACGCAGTTACGCGATCCTGGAACGCAGGACCGCCATCGGCGGCACCTGGGATCTGTTCCGTTACCCCGGCATCCGCTCCGATTCCGACATGTACACCTTCGGCTACGGCTTCCGCCCGTGGAACGGCACCAAGATCCTCGCAGACGGCCCGCACATCCGCCACTACATCGAGGAGACGGCGGCCGAGTACGGCGTCACCGAGCACATCCGGTTCGGCCGCAAGGTCACCACGGCCCGCTGGTCGAGCGAGACGGCCACCTGGACGGTCGAGGCGCTCGACGAGCAGACCGGCGAGACCGAGATCCACACCAGCGACTTCCTGGTCGGCTGCACCGGCTACTACGACTACGACAACGGCTACCGTCCGCAGTTCCCCGGTGAGGAGAACTTCGGTGGGCGCATCGTGCATCCCCAGCACTGGCCGGAAGACCTCGACTACGCAGGCAAGAGGGTGGTGGTGATCGGCTCCGGCGCCACCGCGATCACTCTGATCCCGGCCATGAGCGACGCGGCGGCGCACGTCACCATGCTGCAACGCTCGCCGACGTACATCACCGCGCTGCCCGCCGACGACCCGGTCGCGGTGGGGATGAAAGCCGCCAAGGTGCCGGAGAAGCTGGCCTACCGGATCGGCCGGGCCCGCAATATCGCCTTGCAGCGCGCGAGCTTCCAACTCTCCCGCACCAACCCGGAGGCGGCGAAGAAGCTCCTGCTGGCCGCCGTGCGCATGCAGGTCGGCCCCGGCATCGACATGCGCCATTTCACGCCGAACTACAACCCGTGGGACCAGCGGCTGTGCGTGGTTCCCAACGGTGACCTGTTCAAGGTGTTGCGCAGCGGCAAGGCCTCCATCGTCACCGACCGCATCGAGACCTTCACCGAGACCGGCATCCGCTTGGCCTCCGGCGAGGAACTGCCCGCCGATCTGGTCATCAGCGCCACCGGCCTGAGCGTGCAGATGCTGGGCGGCATGACCCTGGAGATCGACGGCGAGCCGGTGGTGACCCGGGACCGGGTGGTCTACAAGGGTGCCATGCTCGACAGCGTGCCGAACGCGATGATGGTGCTCGGCTACACCAACGCGTCCTGGACGTTGAAAGCGGACCTGGCGGCCGAGTACTTCTGCCGGGTGCTCAACCACATGAGGAAGAACGGTTTCACCCGGGTCGAGGCCGTCGCCACCGAGCGCGACCGAGGCGCCGACTCGGTGATGGGCGGGGCACTGACCTCCGGCTACATCCAGCGCGGCGACGCGGTGATGCCGCGGCAGGGCACCAATGGCCCGTGGCAGGTGATCAACAACTACTTCCGCGATCGCAAGCTGCTGCGCAAGGGCGCGCTCGAAGACGGGGTGCTGACCTTCAGGCGGACCGAGAAGTCGACCGCCACACGGCCGCTGGAAGGTACGCGCAGCGCCTGATCGCGGGGCGTCGCACCGCGGCGGGCACGACGATGTGCCTACCGCGAGCGCGTGTCGTTTTCGAATCGCGCCGAAGACAACCCTGGACACGAAATAGCGCATGCTCAACGATCGCTGCACTGCGACGCGATGGCGCGTCGGCGGATGTATCGAGGGAGAGTATGAGCGTGATAACGCGCAGCAAGTTTCTGATAGGCGCGGTAGTCGCCACAACTCTGGCATTGCTTTCGACCGCATGCGGTGGCGGGGAGGTCCGCACCTCCGGCGGTGTGCCGGTCCTGCGGTATCAAGGCTGGGCCTCGCAAGTCGTCATTCCCGAACTCGCGGAGGATCTGGGCTTCTTCGACGGCAAAGTGAAGCTCGAATGGCAGGGCAATACCATCAGCGGTCCGCAGGACATCCAATCGGCGGCGACCGGTCAGGTCGATTTCGGCGGCGCGTTCGGCGGCGCGGTCGCGAAACTGGCGCAGGGCGGTGCGCCGATCACAGCGGTGGTGAACTACTACGGATCCGATGCGAAGACGTTCACCGGATTCTATGTTCCCGAGAACAGTCCGATCAGAACTCCGAAGGATCTGCTGGACAAGAAGATCGGGGTGAACACCCTGGGTGGTCAGTCCGAGGCGGACATCCACACCGCGCTGAAGAAGGTCGGTTTCACCGAGCAGCAGATCAAATCGGTTCAGCTGGTGGTGTTGCCCCCGCCGAATACCGAGGACGCCGTGCGGCGCGGCCAGGTCGACGTGGCCGCTCTGAGCGGACAATTCCAGCAGCGCGCGATCGCCAATGGCGGCCTTCGTCCGGTCTTCACCGACTACGAGGAGTTCGGTCCCTTCAACGGCGGCCAGTACGTGTTCCGCAACGACTTCATCGCCAAGAACCCCGACAGTGTCCGGGCATTCGTCGACGGGGTCGCCAAGGCGATCGAATGGCAGAAGACGACTCCTCGTGACCAGGTGGTCGCGAAGTTCACCGAAATCATCGAGAAGCGAAAGCGTTCGGGGGAGGACGCCTCGTCGGTGAAGTACTGGCTTTCGGTCGGAGTGCCTGCCGTCAACGGCGTGATCGTCGATGCCGACTTCGTGCGCTGGGAGGATTGGTTGCGGGATACCGGCGCCATCACCGGTTCGTTCGAGCCGTCGAAGTTCTACACCAACAAGTACAACTCGCAGGCTCCGAAGTAATGCATGCGACGGATCGGGCGTCGTTGCGCGCGAGCCCGATCCGTCTTCCTCATTTGGTCGGCTGAGAACGGTAACTACGGCTGAACTGCGCGATAGCTCGGTTTGGGCCAAGGGATGTACACCGGAATGTATCGCGCCATCACCCCGGCGCCGAGGGCCGACACGCCTCCGATGGCGAGGACCGCCACGACCAGCGGACCGATCGCCGCCAATCCACTGATCACCAACGGGCCCACGAAGAAGCCGCCGTCGTGGGTGAGCCGCCACGCGGCGAGGAACTCGGCACGGCTTGCGGCGGGCGCGATATCGGCGCCGATGGTCATGATGACACCGTTGCCGATGCCGTTGCCGATTCCCATGACAATCTCCTGCCGTACCGGTCCATCAAATGGCCTGCGGGATAGGCGCACAGTACATCGAGGCCCGCCCCGATGCCGAAAATCAGGCTCGCGGTAGCAGCGTCGACGCCGAGATGATCGGCCCAGAGCGGCAGTACGGCTTCCCGTGACGAACGCGCCGCACCCATCAACAACGACCCGGCGCCCAGCGTCAGTAACAGCGCGCGATGTGCTCGCGTGATCTCGACTAGGGACAGCGGCGGTTTCGGGGGTATCGCTCCGGCGGCCGAGGTCTGCGGGTCCGGCAGCCGAGCCATCAGCCATCCGGCGATCGCGATGGCGATCAACTGGACGACGAATCCGCCGCGCGTGCCGAGGCCGGTGATAGCGGCCGCACCGAGAAACGGTCCGGCGAAGAATCCCAGTCGCATGGCTCCGCCGAATAACGACATCGCCCGCGCTCGGCGTTCGAACGGCACCACTTCCGACAGATAGCTCATTCGAGCCAATCCCCAGACCGCATTGGACAGTCCGACGATTATCAGCCCTGCACCCAGAATCGGCACCGCCGGTGCGAACAAGCACAACAGCACGCCGATCGAACCCGCCGTACTCGCGGCGATGATGGAGATCCGCTCACCGAGCCGGGCGACGACCTGGCCCGCGGGAATGTCGCCGAGTATCTGCCCGAGGCCGACCAGGGCGACGGTCAGACCAGCGACGGCGGCCGACGCGCCCAGGTCGAGCGCCGTGAGTGCCATGACGGGCGCCGCGGCTCCCATGCCGATCCCGTACGCCGCCGCGGGTACGTAAACGGTGAACAACAATGGCCGAAGTGAGGGAAGTTCGACCGACGATCCGTCCTGCCGGTAGGTGGTCATGCGACAACTCGAATATGCGCCGGTAAGTAATGCGCCCTGCACAGATAGGATGATGGGACCATATGGCCCCACGGTACGGATGTTCTTATCCGCTCCATATTGTGAAAATCGAGGTGATTTTTACTTCGGGACCGCCGGGTCCCGCTCTCGTGTTCGCGTCAGGAATCCGTGCGAGCCGGTGTCCGTACGGCTATTTCGCCGCTCAATGCGTAGTCGCCGGACAGTTGCAGTCGGTCTCCGCTCCAGAATCGGCCCGGGTCGTACCAGTCGGGGCTGCGGCGCTCGGGCAGCAGCCCCATCGCTTGGTATGTGGCGGCGACGATTTCGGCACAGTACGCGTTCTCCAGCTCGCGGGCGGTCGATCCACTCGTCTTCCTGCGGGGCAGACGCGCACGACCGCGGAGCCAGCGCCCCGCCAAGCCCGCGGTGGAGGGGAACGGAGTGCCGTCGAGCCGGGCGATGGCGCGCAGCGCGCCGTCCTCCATGGCGCGGGTGGCGGGAGGGTTCAACTGGCGCAACCATGCCTGCTGACCGTAGCGGTGTGCCCAGACCAGAACGGCATCGCGCAGATTGTGCAACTGGGCGCCACGGTGCGCGGTCCCCGACCACATGTCGGTCAGTGATCGTCCGAGCTCCGCGTGCCAGATCAGCGCGGGCAGGTCGTCGATCACGACGGACATCCCGACATGGTTCACCGGACTGTTCGTCGTCATGCGAATCACCCGGTCGGCTGTGGAATGGCCACGGAAAAGCCAGATGTCACCCGTCCTGGTGACCTCGACCGCTCGGTCGAGATCGATGCCCGTCCCCGTCATGGTCGTAGCCTATGCGGTATGAGGTGGTGGAAGGCAGTGGGATTGGCGGGTGTGGCCGGTGTGGTTGCCACCGGTGTCGTGGTGGTGCGCGCCGAGCGCCGCCGCCGTGCCTACACCCCGGACCAAGTGCGCGAACAACTGCACGCGCGATTGGCCCAGGCGGCGTCGGCCGCGGCGGACGCCGAAACCGCCCGTGCGCAGCCGCAACCCGCGCCGAGTCTCAGCGAGCGCGTCCGGCGATTGTTCCGTCGTTGGTCGGGACGCGGGAAGTAAGCGCGAGCCGAGCGCAGACGGCGGTTCACAAAGTGATAGGCGCCATCGGGGCGAGGCCGAGTTCGGCGAACGCGGCCGCGCCGCGTGCGGCGTGCTCGCCACCGGCGAGCACCACGGTGCGCGCCGACTGGTAACGGCAACCGGCGGCGTCGAACGCGGCCGCCGTGGCGAGCAGCCGCTGCCGGTCACCGGCGTGCAATGCCGCGGCGCGCTCGACGATGGCACCGGCGATGGGGTTTCCGGCGACGATGGTCCTGGCCTCGGCGAGGCGATCGGCGGCATCGGGGGCCTTGGCGAGCACGGCGGCTTCAGCCCGCAGCGCCACATACCAGTGCAGCCAGATCCAGGTGACCCATCTCCATACCTCGCCGGGATCGGCTGCCATCCGTTCCAACGCCGCGCTCACCTGCCCGCGGTGGAGCATGGCGAGTGCGTCGAAGACCGCGCCATAGCCGTGGATATGCGCTGGTGGCGTGCCGAGTCGGGCTACGACGGCGTCCCATTCGGCCCGAGCGTCATGGTCGCCGCGTAGGTCGTGGATCATCGCCACGCCGGCTACCGCCGGACCGAGGACCGACTTGACGGGGTTGCCGACCCGATGCCACGACTCGAGGAATCGGACGCTGTTGGTGCGTACCTCCTCGACATTGCCCGCCAACGCGTCGGTCACCAGCAGCCAGCTCGTCGCGCGATGTCCGACCTCGGCGAGCAGCGGATGATCCGCGAGCTGCTGGGCCCACCGGCGGGCGCCCAGCAGATCACCCGCGCCGAGTTCGGCCTCGGCGGCCTCGCCGAGCGCGTCGATCAGCTCATGGGTACCGGCTGGGGTATGCGGAGCGGAGTTCAACAACACCATTCGGCTACGCGCGACGGCCGCTGCGGCGAAGGTGTCACCGGCCATGCTGTGCGCCCCGGCGAGTGTGTCGAGCGCAGCGGACTCCGCGAGCGGATCAGCCGTGTGCCTGGCGAGTTCGACGGCACGTTCGGCGCGCGCGACGGTCTCGGACACAAGGTCGGATGAGTGCAGGCCGGTGAGGGCATCGGTGAGCGCTCGTCCGGCTTCGGCCAGCGCCACGGCGGCCTGGGCGGGCGGGTCGACACCGGCGAGCTGCCGCGCCTCGGTGATGAGCGCGATGGCTTCCTCCGGTGCCAGGGGCCGGACGAACTTACTCGCGAACCGGTAGCCGTTGGCAGCGGCGGTCGCCAGGTCGCGGGCGGCGCCGGCGGAGTCGCCGGACCTGAGGGCCGCCTCCGCGGCCGCGCGGTGCAGGCGGTGCATATCGTCGCCCCGCATCTGACCTCCGGCCGCGGCAGCGGCATGGCGCAGCATCGAGGCGGCGGCGGACGGGTCGTCGGCGAGCGCGGCCGCCTGCTCGTAGCGCATCTGGGACTCACCGATCAGATTTCGGGTGAAGCACAGTCGCGCCAGATGCTGGGCGAACCGGAAGGCATCCGCGCGGTGCTCCGGCTGATCGTTCGCCCACGTCATCGCGGCGCGGAAGTCGTCGGCCACCGCGTCGAATCGTGCCCGCCAGTCCGCTTTCACCACCGTCAGCTCGGCGGCCTCGGCCAGGCACCAGCGGAGGTGCCCCGCACGGGTGCCTGCCAGTTCACCGGCCTGCGTGAGCTGCTCCGTCCCGTACTGGCGGATGGTTTCCAGCGCCCGGTATCCGGTCCCACTCGGGTATGCCGTCACCGCGAGCAGGCTCTGCTCGGCGAGTCGGGCCAGTCCGTCTGCGACAACGGCTTTCTCGGACGCCGCTACCTGCGCCGCCGCCTCGACGGTGAACGCGCCCATGAAGACCGACACCCGGCGCAGTAGCACTCGATCGTCCGGCTCCAGCAAGGCGTGGCTCCAGTCCAGCGCTGCCCGGACCGACCGGTGCCGGTCCTCGGCGCGCGGTCCCCCGGCGAGCATCCGGAGCTGGTCCGACAGTCCGGCTTCGAGACCATCCAGCCCGAGCGTCGTCCAGCGTGCGGCAGCCAACTCGATCGCCAGCGCCACACCATCGAGTCGCTCGCAGAAGGCGGCGACCTGGTCGCGAAGGGCGTGATTCGGCGGCCAGCCGCCGGCCGCCGCGCGGTCCATGAACAGCCGGACCGCATCCGAGTCGCCATCGCCGGCCAAGGACATCGGCGCGACCGTGTACACCCGCTCGAACGGCACCATCAGCCGGGCCCGGCTGGTCGCCAGCACCGTCAATCGCGGACATGTCGCGAGCAGTCGTTCGATGAACGGCGCCACCCCGTCGCGCACATGCTCGCAGTTGTCCAGCACCAGTAAGGCGTGCCGGTCGGCCAGCGCGGTGAGCACAGACTCGTCCATGCCGCGGCCGGGCTGCTCGCCGAGGCCGAGCGCGAGGGCGACCGTACCGGCGATCACGCCGGTGTCCGCGCTGGTGACCGGCACCAGGTCGACGAACCACACCCCGTCGGTGTACGCAGCGGCCATCTCCGCCGCGACGGCCAGCGCAAGCCGGGTCTTGCCCACTCCGCCGGGACCGACCGCGGTCACCTGCCGGTATTCGCCGATCATCCCGGTCAGTTCCGCGCGCTCCCGGCCGCGGCCGATGAAGGAAGTCAGCGGCCTCGGCAGGACCGGCGCCGGGTGCGGCCGGTCGTCGCGTACCGAAGCGGACGCGCGCTGGGCCAGTGCCCGCCGATCGGGCACCTCCAGTTTGCGCAGCAGTGAGGAGACGTGGCTTTCCACGGTGCGCACGGAGATGAACAGCTTCGCCCCGATCTCGGCGTTACTGAGATGTTCCCCCACCAGCGCCAGCACCTCGGCTTCCCGAGCCGAGATCTCCACCGTCGCCACCATGGCACCGATTCTGCCGTATCCCTTCGCCCCCATACTTCTCGGTCTGTTCCCCGGTTGCGGGTTGCTGCCGTAGTCGATCGGTGGCCCGATCAGTGGACGGTTCCGTGGTCGCCACGGATGTGGGTCGGACTCGCCGGGAGAGATGCTGTGAGCACGCCCGGTTCGCCCGAC
Organism: Nocardia sp. NPDC051911; assembly: GCF_040681035.1. NCBI lineage: Bacteria > Bacillati > Actinomycetota > Actinomycetes > Mycobacteriales > Nocardiaceae > Nocardia > Nocardia sp. NPDC051911. The sequence goes on along the minus strand of NZ_JBFAXY010000005.1, from coordinate 78,679 downwards.
AGAACGGCACACCGGGACAAAGTGACCGACGAGTTCAGGAGTGATCATGACCAGCTCTCCCACCCAGGGAATCAAGACCGTGCTGCATCCCGTGTCCGACCTGGCGGCAGCCAAGGCGCTGTTCACCGCTTTGCTCGGCACGGCGCCGCAGACCGACTCGCCTTACTACGTCGGCTTCGAGGCCGAGGGCCAGCACATCGGGCTGGTGCCGAACGGCGGACCGCAGGGAATGACCGCACCGGTGGCCTACTGGCACGTGCCGGACATCGAGGCGAAGCTGGCGGAAGTGACCGCCGCGGGCGCCACTGTGGCGGAGTCCGCCCACGATGTCGGCGGCGGCCGCCTGGTGGCCACCGTCACCGACGTCGACGGCCACGTCCTCGGGCTGATCCAGGACCGATGAGCGCCCGAACCACCATCGAAATCACCCCTGTCCGAGACGAAGGAGACACACTCATGACCGCGCAGAAGTCCGCCACCCGCACCAACGCCAAGACCAAGACCGCGGTGGGATTCACCGACGAGGAACGCGCCGCGATGAAGGAGCACGCCCAAGAGTTGAAGACGGCCGCGCGCCGCGGCTCGCGCGCGACGAAGGCGGACGGGGAGAAGGACGTGCTCGAGAAGATCGCCGGAATGGCCGAATCCGATCGCGTCATGGCCGAGCGGGTGCACGCCGTCGTCCGAGCCAGCGCTCCGGATCTGTCGCCGAAGCTGTGGTACGGCATGCCCGCCTACGCCAAGGACGGCAAGGTCGTGTGCTTCTTCCAGAGCGCGGAAAAGTTCAAATCGCGTTACGCGACTCTCGGTTTCAGCGATATCGCCACCCTCGACGACGGCGCCATGTGGCCGACGTACTTCGCGCTGACGAAGGTGTCCGCCGCCGAGGAGGCGAGGATCGGCGAACTGGTGCGGAAGGCGGTTGGCTGAGCGCCGAAGTGTCAGGTCACGATGCGGAGTGGATGTTCCAGCAGGTCCTTCAGCTGTTGCAGGAACTGTGCGGCCACGGCTCCGTCGATGGCGCGGTGGTCTGCGGACATGGTGACCCGCAGAATCTTGCGGGTCACCACTTCACCGTCGTCCAGACGCAGTTCGTCCGTGGCCGCGCCGACGGCCAGGATGGCGGCCTCCGGTGGGTTGATGACGGCGGTGAAGTGCTCGATGCCGAACATACCGAGGTTGGAGATGGTGAAAGTGCCGCCGCTCATCTCGTCGGTCCGCAACTTGCGCTCGCGGGCGCGTTCGGCTTTGTCCCTGCTCTCGGCGGCGATCTCGGACACGCTCTTGCGATCGGCGTCGCGCAGCACGGGAACGAGAAGGCCCGCGGGCGTCGCGACCGCCATACCGAGGTCGATGCCACGGTGCCGCAACAATTTGTCGCCTGCGAAGGAGACATTGACCGCAGGGTTGTTCCGCAGCGTCACGGCGACGGCCTTGAGCAGCAGATCGTTGACGCTGACCTTCACACCTGTCTGCGCCAGCGTGGCGTTGACCTGTGCGCGGAAGTCGAAGAGGTCGGTCACATCGATCGCGTTGGTCAGATAGATGTGCGGAGCTTGTTGTTTGCTCTCGGTGAGCCGCGTGGCCGAGACACGCTGGATGGTGGTCAGCGGAATTTCCTCGTAGTCGCCTGCGGCCGGAGCGGAAACCTCGCTCGGGAGAGCGGGGACGACCTTCCGCGGCGGATCGAGTTCGGCTGCACGATGGGCGGATTCGACATCCTGCCGGATGATGCGCCCACCGGGGCCGGTGCCGACGACGGTGGTGATGTCGACGCCGAGTTCGTCGGCGATCTTGCGCGCCAGCGGCGACGTCTTCTTTCGCCGCACCGTTGCGCGGGAGTCGACGGTGGGTTCGGTCACCGTGACAGCCGGAACCGGGCGAGTGTCCGGCTCCGCACCGTGTCCGGCAGGAGCTTGCTCCTCGGCGGGGGCGGGCGTACCCCCGTTCGGGCCGCTCGCGGTAGTTCCGCTGCCGTCGCCGATGACGCCGATGGGTGTTCCGATCGGCACCCGCGCGCCCTCACCGGCGAGGATTTGCTCGAGCACGCCGCTGTCGTACGCCTCGAGCTCCATGAGAGCTTTGTCGGTTTCGATCTCGGCGAGGATTTCGCCTTGTTCGACCGGATCGCCCACCTGCTTGAGCCAGGAGACGACGACGCCTTCCTCCATGGTGTCGGAGAGGCGGGGCATGGTGATTTCGGGCATGAATGTCCTCTGGTCTTTCAGCGTCGCTTGCCCACTGCCGCAAGGGTTTCCACTGCGGCGGTGTACAGCGAATCGGCCGACGGCAGGGCGAGTCGTTCGAGCGGCTTGGCATAGGGCAGCGGCACCTCGGCCATGGCCACCCGGCGAACCGGGGCGTCGAGGTAGTCGAACGCGCCGTCGGAGATGGAGGCCGCGACCTCTGCGCCGATGCCGTAGGTGAGCCAGTCGTCTTCGCCGATGACGGCGCAGCCGGTCTTACGGACGGACTCGATCAGGGTGGCGCGGTCCAGCGGACGAAGGCTGCGCAGGTCGATGACCTCTGCCGAGAAACCGTCGGCGGCGAGTCGTTCGGCGACCTCGGAGCAGATCGTCGCCATTCGCGAGTACCCGATCAGCGTGATGTCGGAGCCGGTTCTCGTGACCGCGGCCTTGCCGATCTGGACGCTCGGAAGATATTCCGGCACTTCGCCTTTGGTGTTGTACAGCGACAGGTTCTCCAGGAACAACACTGGATCGTCGTCTTCGATGGCGGCTTTCAGCAGCGCACGCGCGTCGGCCGGAGTGCTCGGCGCGACCACCTTCAAGCCCGGCACGAAGGCGTAGTACAACTCCACGTTCTGCGAATGCGTCGCGCCCAGTTGCTGCCCGCCGCCGCCCGGGGTGCGGATGACCATGGGCACGCTGGTCTGGCCGCCGAACATGCCGTAGATCTTCGCGGCGTGGTTGACGATCTGATCCAGCGCCAGCAGCGAGAAATTGATCGTCATGATCTCGACGACCGGGCGCAGTCCGAGCATGGCGGCGCCGATGGCGGCGCCGACGAAACCCTCCTCGGCGATGGGAGTGTCGCGCACCCGCTTCTCGCCGAATTCGGCCAGCAGTCCCGCGGTGATCTTGTAGGAGCCTTCGAAGATGCCGATCTCCTCCCCGATGAGGAAGACATCGTCGTCGCGCCGCATCTCCTCGCGGAGGGTCTCGCGCAGCGCTTCACGATAGGTCATGACAGCCACGGTGATGTCCTTAATGGGTGAAGAGCGGATCGGCGGGCAGGCGATGCGAATCGCCCGCCACAGGGGTCGCGTAGTTGTAGTCGAACAGGCTCGACGGCTCCGGATGGGGGCTTGTGTCGGCGAATTCGACCGCAGCGGCGACCGCGGCCGTCACCTCCGCTTCGAGCGCGGCCACGGACCGATCGTCCAGCACACCGGCGGCGAGCAGCGCGTCGCGCCAGCGCACGATGGGATCGTTGCCGCGGGCGATCGAGACGGCCTCTTCGGTACGGTATTTCGCCGGGTCGACCACGGAGTGGCCTTTGAGGCGGTGACTGACCGCCTCGAGCAGCGCGGGTTTCTTCTCGCGCCGAGCTGTTTCGATCAACTCACCGGCCACATCGCGGACGGCGAGCACATCGGTGCCGTCGACACGCTCCCCGCGCATGCGGTAGGCGGCGGCGCGCTTCCACAGATCCGGCTCGGCGGAGGACCGCTCGACCGTGGTGCCCATGCCGGTCTGGTTGTTGATCACCAGGAACACCACCGGCAGGTTCCACAGGGCCGCGATGTTGAGCGACTCGTGGAACGCACCGATGTTCGTCGTGCCCTCACCCATCTGGCACACCACCACGTCGTCCTCGCCGCGGTAGTCGATGGCCAGCGCCGCGCCGACGGCCAGCGGAACCTGGCCGCCGACGATGGCGTAACCGCCCAGCATGCGAGTCGCGGTGTCGTACATGTGCATGGAACCGCCCCAGCCCTTGGAGGTGCCGGTGGAGCGGCCGTACAGTTCCGCCATGACGCGGCCGGGCTCGATGCCTTTGGCCAGCGCGTATCCGTGCTCGCGGTAGTTGGTGAACAAATAGTCGGTCGGGCGCATGGCCGCGCCGAGACCGATCACGGTGGCTTCCTCGCCCAGGTTGAGATGGCAGTAGCCGCCGATCTTCGCCTGCTGATAGCTCTGGGCGGTGCGCTCCTCGAACCGGCGCACGAACAGCATGTCGCGGTACAGGCCGCGCAGGCTGTCGGGATCCTCCGCGGCGATGCGCGCGTCGGCCGGAACGGAGTCGTCCTGCGTCCGTGCGGGTTCGGCGGCGTCGCTCTTGCGCTCCTCGGCGACCGACGCGGAGGTGTGTGCGGCCGTCGACCGAGCCGTCTTGCGACTCGGTTTGCGAGATGCGGTGCTGGTGGTCACGGCAGGCTCCTCAACGCTTCCGGGGCGGGATGTGCACGGGCAGTCCGAGTCCGGCCATGGCCGCCTCCATGCCGATCTCGCCGAGAGTGGGGTGGGCGTGGATGGTGTCGGCGAGTTCGTCGAGGGTCGCCTCCAGCGCAATGGCCAAGGCGCCTTCGGTGATCAGGTCGCTGGCCGACGGGCCGATGATGTGCACCCCGAGCACTTCTCGATGACGCTGTCCGGCAATGATTTTGACGAAGCCCTCGGTTTCGCCGAAGGTCTTCGCCCGGCCGAGTGCCGCGAAGGGGAATCGGGCGGTGACGACGTCGTGCCCGGCGGCGCGGGCCTTCGCCTCGGTGAGCCCGACGCTCGCGATCTCCGGGTGGGTGAAGGTGGCGGCCGGGATCGCGGTGTAGTCGATGTGCGCCGGATGGCCGGCGATCACGTCCGCGGCGGTGAGGCCCTGATGCGAGGCGACGTGTGCGAGCAGGGCACGCCCGGTGACGTCACCGATGGCGTAGACGTGTTCGACGCCGGTGCTCAGCCGTTCGTCGACGGGGATGAAGCCCCGCGGGTCGGTGTCGATTCCCGCGCGGTCCAGGCCGAGGTCGGCGGTGTTGGGACGGCGTCCGACGCCGACAAGTACCACGTCCGCGTCGAGTTCACCGGCGTGCTCGCCCGCGACGGTGACGCGCAGGGCATCGGTTCGCGCGATGGCTTCGACGGTCGAGCCGGTGAGCACGGTGATGCCGCGCTTGGTGAACGACCGTCCCAGGGCGGCGCCGACGTCGGCGTCCTCCAGCGGCACCAGGGTGTCCTGTAGCTCGACGACGGTGACCCGGCTGCCGAAACTCGCGAACAGGCTGGCCCATTCCGCGCCGACCGCGCTGCCGCCGATGACGACGAGGCGTTCGGGCACCGCGGTCAGCCCGAACGCGCCGTCGGAGGTGATGACGCCCGGCAGATCCGCGCCCGGAATCGGCAGCCGAGCGGGCACCGATCCGGTCGCGATGATCACGTCGCCCGCGCTGATCGTCCGGGTGGCGGTGGCTGTCGGAGCGGCGGCGTAGCGGGGGCCGCCGGGGAAGATCGGCGATTGTCCCGCCTCGAATACCTCGACGCTGGTCGGACCGGTGAAGCGGGCGTGTCCCTCGATCACCGTCACGCCGTTCGCGGCGAGCAGGCTCGCCACACCGTCGGTGAGTTGCTTGACGATGCCGTCCTTGCGCTGCCGCACCGCGGCGAAGTCATAGCGCACGTTGTCGGCGTATACGCCGAAATCAGCTGCGGCGGTGACGGTTTGGAAGATCTCGGCGGACCGCAGCATCGCCTTGGTCGGAATGCAGCCCCAATTGAGGCAGACGCCGCCCGGGCGCTCCTTCTCCACCAAGCCGACCCGCAGGCCGCGCTGGGCCGCGCGGATGGCGGCGACGTACCCGCCCGGGCCGCCGCCGACCACCAGTAGATCGAAATCCGGCACTCGTGGTGCTCCTCGTCCTCGATGATCCGATCCGCCTCCGGTTGTGGGGCGAATCATCGCTATCGAGTGTTGCCGTAGCGAAGTGCACAGACAATTGCCACGAAGCCCAGTAGTGCGATCGCCAGATTGGGCGCGGCGCCCAATCCGATGAGGTCGGATCAGGCTCTCTCCGATGACCGGACGAGATCGAGGGCGGCCAGGGCCAGCGACAGTTCCACATAGCTGCGCTGGCCTTCGAGCGGACGGCCGAGCAAGGTCGAGACGCGATGGAGGCGGTTGATCACGGTATTGCGGTGGCAGTGCAGCCGTGTCGCCGCATGGGCCGCCGAGCAGTCGTGCGCCAACCATGCCGCGAGCGTGTCGAGCAAGGTCGTGCGCTCGGCGGCGGGCAGTGCGAGTACCGGACCGAGGGTGTGGGCGACCAGCATGTCGGTCACGTCGGTGGAGCGCAGCAACAGCGCATGTTGGAAGCGTTGGTGCAGCGGCACGAGTCCTGTCGCGTCCGCGGGCAAGGTTTGCAGGGTGAGCAGTGCCCAGCCGTGTGCGGTGCCGACCTGCGCCAGGCCGCCGACGGTCGGCGAGGCGCCTGCCCGTCCGCGAACGTGCGGTTCGATCCGTCGCAACACCGAGGCGACGTCGTGGCGTTCGACCGCTATCAGCCCGACCGTCGAGTCGACGCGATCGTGCCACACCGAACGAATGCCGACCGCGGCCAAGGCCGCCTCGGTGCCGGTGTGCATCGCCTCGCCCGCACCGCAGGCGACGACCACGAGGTAGTCGCTACCGGCCGGAAGGTTCAACTCACGCGCGGCGCGCGCGGCGAAGGTGGTGTCGTTGCCCCGGCCGGCGAGCAGGTCCTCGATCAGGGCGTGCCGACGGCGTTCGTCGCTGCGCAACTGCTCCAATTCGGTATTCCGGTAGGACGTGACCAGCGACGTGGACAGCCCGTCGATCACGGCCCACAACGCGGTGCCCGCCGCGCGGATCTCGCCGGGAGCGAGATCGTCCGCTCGGTCGAGCAGGACCTCCCAGACGATCCGGCCGCCGAGCCGGAACGTGCGCAACATGGCTTCCAGCGGTACGCCCTGTTCGGCACGGCGGCGGCCGATGGACGCGGCGACATCGTCGTCGAACGCGGTCGTCGGAGCGCCCAAACGGTCGAGGATGCGGGTCACGTACCGGCGGCAGCCGTCGACCAGATCCGCGCGGGGTACCCGCGAATAATCGGTCCATTCGGGGTTTTCGGTGAAGATCTCCGAGATCAGCCGATCGGTCAGCGCGGGGATCTCCGCACGGCAGGCGGCCACCAATTCCTGCGTGCACGCGTCCGGATGCGCCTTCTTCGATATCGACATGTCGCTCGGGTTCCTTGTCGTCTGCCATGCGCCACGACTGCGCGAGCGGTGGCCTACCACGACCGTATAGCCGTCGGATTGCCGCATCGACAGGAACGCTCCACACCGACGGGTAGGTGACATCGCCGCACCGCGGCGCAGTCCGGCTTGTGAAGACATCGACAACGCCCTGCCGTCACGAGAAGCCGCCGGGCGCGGGCGAACGAGAGTACTCGAAGTAGCGGATCTGACCGACTATCTTTACCGTGAATGCGGCAATAAACTGTCGCTTGTGTCGAATCTACGGATCAGTGAGGCCGCCGCGTTGCTGGGTGTCAGCGACGACACGGTGCGTCGATGGATCGATCAGGGCCGTCTGACCGCGATTCAGCTGGACAACGGCCGCAAGGGTGTCAGCGGCCGCGAGCTCGCCGAGTTCCTGCGCGCCACTGCCGAGGCGCCCGCACCCGGTGCGACGGTCGCGGCGTCGGCCCGCAACCGGATGCGCGGGATCGTGACCCGGGTGGTCAAGGACACGGTGATGGCGCAGGTGGAGATGCAGGCCGGACCGTTCCGGCTGGTGTCGTTGCTGAGCCGGGAATCGGTGGACGAGCTCGGTCTGGAAGTCGGCAGCGTCGCTGTCGCATCGGTGAAGTCCACGCACGTCGTCGTGGAGATACCGGAAAGTTGACGAGGATGAGGATGATTCGCAAGTGGGGTGTCGCCACCGCGACGGTGCTGGCCGTGGTGACCGCGGCCGGCTGTGGTTCGGACGACACGACCGAACACACCGGCGCCGAGCATGTCTCGGGCACGGTGACCGTGTTCGCCGCCGCCTCGCTGACCGAGACGTTCACCGAACTCGGCAAACAGTTCGAGGCCGCGCACCCGGGCGTGAAGGTGATCTACAGCTTCGGCGCGAGTTCGGCGCTCGCCGAACAGATCGATCAAGGCGCACCGGCCGACGTGTTCGCCTCGGCGGCGCCGAAGAACATGCAGCAGCTCCGCGACAAGGGGGAAGTCACCGCCGCGCCGGTCACCTTCGTGCGCAACAGGCTCGAGATCGCGGTGCCCAAGGACAACCCGGGACACATCACCGGGTTGGCCGATTTCGGCAGAACCGAGCCCAAGCTCGCGCTGTGCGCGGAGCAGGTGCCTTGCGGCGCGGCGGCCAAGACGGTGTTCGAGACGGCGAACATCATCCCGCAACCCGATACCCGCGAGCAGGACGTGAAGGCGGTGCTGACCAAGGTGACGCTCGGCGAGGTCGACGCGGCGCTGGTATACCGCACCGACGTGAAGGCGGCGGGCGACAAGGTCGAGGGCATCGACTTCCCGGAGTCCGGCAAGGCGATCAACGACTACCCGGTAGCGCCGCTGGCGCACGCGCCGAACGCGGCCGCCGCGGCGGCGTTCGTCGACTTCGTGACCTCGGACAAGGCCGAGACGGTCTTCGCAGCGGCGGGATTCGACACGCCGTGATCGCGCCCTCGCGGCGGCGGGCGGTGCTCGGGCGGCGACCGGTCGCGCTGATGCTGCCCGCAGGCTGCGGGCTGGCGTTCCTCGTCGTACCGCTCATCGGGTTGCTGGCGCGAGCGCCGTGGGCGACCATGCCGGATCGGTTGTTCAGCGTCGAACTCGGCCAGGCACTGCGGCTTTCGCTGGTGTGCGCGACCGCGGCCACGGCGATCTGCTTGGTCCTCGGCATCCCGCTGGCCTGGGTGCTCGCGCGCGCCGAACTGCCGGGGCGCGGGCTGATCCGCGCCTTGGTCACCGTACCGCTCGTGCTGCCGCCGGTGGTCGGCGGTGTCGCACTGCTGCTGGTGCTGGGACGGCGCGGGCTGATCGGGCGGTATCTCTACGAATGGTTCGGTGTCTCACTGCCCTTCACCACCGCCGGGGTGATCGTGGCCGAGGCATTCGTGGCCATGCCTTTCCTGGTGATCTCCGTCGAAGGAGCGCTGCGGGCGGCCGATCCTCGCTTCGAGGAGGCGGCCGCCACGCTCGGCGCCACCCGCTGGTACACCTTCCGCCGGGTGACCCTGCCGTCGGTGTTGCCCGGAGTGGTCGCGGGCGCGGTGCTGTGCTGGGCCCGCGCGCTCGGTGAGTTCGGCGCCACCATCACCTTCGCCGGTAACTTCCCCGGCCGCACCACCACTATGCCGCTGGCGGTCTATCTCGCGCTGGAGACCGATCCGGACGCCGCGATCGTGCTCAGCCTCGTTCTGCTGGCCGTCTCGGTCACCGTGTTGGTCGCGTTGCGCGAACGGTGGATCCGGGGAGCGATATGAGCTTGGAGGCCGACCTACGGATCGACCGAGGGCATTTCGCGCTCGAACTGCCTCTCGCCGCCGCACCGGGCGAGGTGACCGCTCTGCTGGGACCGAACGGGGCGGGCAAGACCACTGCCCTGCGAGCCCTGTCGGGGCTGATCGCGCTGACGGGCGGGCACATCCGGCTGGACGGAACCACCTGGGACGCCCCACCGTCGGCGTTCGTGCCCGCCGAACGCCGACAGGTAGGCGTCGTGTTCCAGGACTACCTGTTGTTCGGGCATTTGTCGGCACTGGAGAATGTCGCATTCGGGCTGCGCGCCCGCGGATGTCGGCGTGCCGTCGCGCGGGAGCGGGCCACCGAATGGCTCGCGCGGGTCGGACTGGCCGATTACGCACTTCGCAAACCCCGGGCACTGTCCGGAGGACAGGCGCAACGGGTCGCCTTGGCCCGCGCGCTGGCCACCGAACCGCAGCTGTTGCTGCTCGACGAGCCACTCGCGGCACTCGACGCCGGTACCAGGGTCCAAGTGCGCTCGGACCTCGCCCACCATCTGCGCGACTACCCCGGCCACACCGTCCTGGTCACCCATGACCCCCTCGACGCCATGGTCCTCGCCGACCGGCTGATCATCCTCGAAGACGGCAAGATCGTCCAGCAAGGACCGCCCGCGCAGGTCGCGGCGAGACCACGCTCGGACTACGTGGCGACTTTGATGGGCCTCAACCTCTACCGCGGCACGGCTCGCGGCATGACTGTCGACCTGGACGGTGGCGGCAGCCTCACCATCGCCGAACCCGCGGAGGGGCGAGTCCATGTGGCCTTCGGCCCGAACGCGGTCGGCCTGCATCCGGAACAACCCGTCGGCAGCCCCCGCAACAGCTGGCCGGTCACGATCACCGGCATCGAGCAACACGCGCACATCACCCGGATTCGTCTCGACGGCGCGCCGCCCGTGCTCGCCGACATCACACCGGCCACCGTCGCCGAGCTGCGACTGCGTCCGGGCCAGCGGCTGTGGGCTGCGGTGAAGGCCACCGAAACTCGTTCCTACCCGGCATGATCCAGTGGCCGCGTCCAGCCGCCGTGTCGTCGGTCGAGCCGCCGAGATGCGCTGCGGCCAATTGCAAGCCGATGGTCTCCGCTGCGGCTGTCTAGTCGGAAGCGAGCTGAGCGACAGGCGCGGGTAGGTCGGGGCGATACGCCGTAGTCGCCTGTTTCAGATTTGCTATGTATAAGCTGTTCACTTTTTCGGTCGGCATGGAGCACACTGTGAGGGTCGCATCTCTCGAATGAGGGATGCGGCGATCGGTTGCGCTGGGCTGAGTTGTCCGTTCGGTCGATGCCACTGGAGGATTGCCATGAACGCGTATCCACCGATCGCGGAGCACGGCATTGTCGGTGATCTACAGACCGTGGCGTTGGTGTCCTCGGTGGGCACCATCAACTGGTGGTGTACTCCGCGATTCGACTCGCCGAGCGTCTTCGCCGCACTGCTCGACAGCGAGCGTGGTGGTAGCTGTCAGTTGTCTGCCGATCTGGCCGAGGCGGAGGTGACGATTCGTCAGCTGTACCTGTCGGACACGGCCGTGCTGGTCACCCGGTTCATGGCCGAGAGCGGGGTCGGCGAAGTCATCGATTTCATGGAGCCGATCCGTGATCGCGCCCCGATCGACCGGCATCGGCTGGTGCGGATTGCGCGGGTGGTTCGGGGCACTCTGCCGTTCGCGCTCAGCTGCCGACCACGGTTCGACTATGCGCGCGCCGCCCACACCCTCACAGTGCACGATCACCGGTCGGTGACCTTTCGCGGGCCGGGCACCGATCTGCGCCTGCAGGCAACCGACCCGGTGGCGTTGCGCGCCGAAGGGGATGATGTGTCCGCGCGGTTCACCCTTTCGGCAGGGGAGACGGCGGTGCTCGTGTTGACGAGCACGGACAGCGGGGGCGCCGCACCGGCGCCCCCGGAGCGGCAGGCTGTGCTCGCGGAGTTGGACGCGTGCCGCGCGTTCTGGCAGACGTGGTTACGATCGTCCACGTATCGGGGTCGCTGGCGGGACATGGTCAATCGTTCGGCGATCACGCTGAAGCTGCTGACGTATGCGCCCACCGGGGCGCCGATCGCCGCGGCAACCATGGGGCTGCCCGAGCAGGTGGGCGGCGAACGCAACTGGGATTACCGCTATACCTGGATCCGGGATGCGTCCCTGTCGGTGCGGGCGCTGAACGATTTGGGTTTCGCCGAAGAGGCGTATGCCTTCCGGCGCTGGTTGCGCGAGCGGCTGGAAGCCGGTGACACCACTTCTGGTGAGCCGTTGCAGATCATGTATCGCATCGATGGCGATCCTCGACTGGAAGAGGAGATTCTCTCTCATCTCGAGGGTTACCGCGGATCGGCGCCAGTGCGAGTCGGTAACGCGGCGGCCGATCAGATCCAGCTCGACATCTACGGTGAGGCGGCCGACGCGTTGGCGCAGATGTCCGATATCGGCGGAATCTCGGGCTGGCGGGCGATCGCGAACCTGATCGACTGGCTCACCGAGAACTGGGACCGGCGCGACGAGGGGATTTGGGAAACTCGTGGTGGTCAACAGGAATTCACCTACAGCCGTCTCATGACCTGGGTCGCGTTCGATCGCGGTGTACGGCTGGCGATCGAACACTCTCGGCCCGCGGACGTCGCGCGCTGGACACGGGAACGGGACGCCGTGTTCAACCAGATCATCGAGCGCGGCTGGAGCTCGAAGCGGCAGGCGTTCGTGCAGCACTACGCCACCGAGGTGCTGGATGCGTCGCTGCTGCTCATGCCGCGGATGGGCTTCCTGTCCTCGCAGGATCCGGCGTGGCTGAGCACGCTCGACGCGATGGACGAGGAATTGGTCAGCGACAGCCTGGTCTACCGTTACGACCCCGAAGCCTCCCCGGACGGCTTACGCGGCGTCGAGGGCACGTTCAATCTGTGCAGTTTCCTATATGTGGAGGCGCTGGCCCGTGCTGGGCGATTGACCCAAGCCCGCTACGCGTTCGACAAGATGCTCACCTACGCCAATCACGTCGGTCTCTTCGCCGAGGAGATCGGCCCGTCCGGCGAGCAATTGGGCAACTTCCCACAGGCGTTCACGCACCTGGCCTTGGTCGCCGCGGCGATGGCGCTGGATGAACAGCTCGACCGAGCCGAAGCTCGGCCGGACGGTTCCTGACCCGGGGCGCGCGGATGGCGGAGACGACCGGGTCCAGACCGCGCGGGGTGCTGCTTCCCCTCGCGCTGGCGCAGTTCATCTGTAGCTTCGCCGGTTCGAACATGAACGTGATGATCACCGACATCAGCGCCGACCTGAACACCACCGTGCACGGGGTGCAGGTGACGATCACGATCTTCCTGCTGGTGATGGCCGCGCTGATGATCCCCGGCGGAAAGCTCACCGACCGATACGGTCGCAAGCGATGTTTCGTCGTCGGCTTGGCCGTCTACGGCGTCGGCGCCGTGCTCAGCGCTCTCGCACCGGCGCTCGGTGCGCTGATCCTGGGCAATTCGATCCTCGAAGGTGTCGGCACCGCGCTGCTGATCCCACCGGTCTATATCCTCAGCACCCTGCTGTTCACCGAGACGACGTCTCGCGCACGGGCCTTCGGCGCCATCATGGCCATGGGCGGCATCGGCGCCGCGGCCGGACCGTTGATCGGCGGACTCATCACCTCCGGGCTGAGCTGGCGCGCCGCCTTCGGCTTCCAGGCTCTCGTCATCGTGGCGATCATCCTGCTCAGCCGCCGCATTACCGACCCGCTGCCCGCGGACCCCACGCGGCCTTTCGATCTCGGGGGCGCGATTCTGTCGGCGGTCGGCCTGACCCTGTTCGTCATGGGCATTCTGGCCGCCGACGACAATTTCTGGTTGATGCTGGCGCTGCTGGCACTCGGTGCGATGTTCCTCGCCTGGTTCTTCGTCTCTTGCCGCAACAAGGAGCGCGCCGGGCATGAGCCGCTGCTGTCGACCGGCTTGTTCCGCAACCGCACGTCGAACCTCGGCCTGGTCACCCAGAACATCCAGTGGTTGCTGTTGATGGGCACCTCGTTCGTCGTCTCGGCGTATCTGCAGGTTGTGCGCGGATACAACGCCATCGAGACCGGCGTCATCTTCACCGCCGCCACCATCGGCCTGCTGGTCTCGTCACTGTCGGCCGGACGACTGGCGAGGCGCCGCGCCGCGCGCACCCTCATCATGGGTGGTTACCTGGTGACCATCATCGGCGTGGTGGTGCTGCTGGCATTGGCGGGCAGCGCGCTGAACCCGTGGGCGTTCGCCCCCGGACTGTTGTTGATCGGGCTCGGCCTCGGCGTGATGCTCACCCCGTCGGTCAACGTGGTGCAGTCCAGCTTCGGTGAGGAACTGCAGGGCGAGATCTCGGGGTTGTCGCGCAGCGTGTCCAACCTCGGTTCCTCGCTCGGTACCGCGGTGGCCGGGACCATCCTGGTCGCCGATCCCGGCGGTCACGCCTACGCGGCCGCGATGAGCGTTCTCGCCGCGATCGGCCTCGGCGGACTGCTCGCCGCGGCGCTGCTGCCCCGCCGCACGGTGTCGGCGCCGCCCGTGGCGTCGCGCGACACCTGACCCGCACCGGCACCGCGGCCGCTGCCGGTCACATGCGGCTCGGCTCCCAGGTCGTGACCGCCCAGATCACGACGACGTCCAAGGCGATGACAATGGTCGACCACCACGGGTAGTACGGCAGCCACAGGAAGTTGGCCAGGATCGACAGCGCGGCGAGGAACACCGCTGTGACCCTCGCCCACATAGCGCCGGCGATCAGCCCGACCGCCGCGATCACGACCAAGATGCCGAGAACGAGATGGATCCAACCCCAGGTGGTGGTACTGAACTGATAGGTGTAATTCGTTCCGGAGACCAGAAGATCGTCCTTGGCGATCGCGGAGATCCCCTGGAAGATCGACAGGAGCCCAGCGGCCAACAGCAGGACCGCGGCGCCGATCGAAGTAGTGGCCGCGACCGCCTGCTTGACGGAATGGTCATTAGTTGCTGACATTTGCCGGTCACCTCTCTCATCGGCGATGCACGGAGCGATGCGTCGGTCTGACGGGGCGTCTTGCCCGATCCGCATGGGACGTACCGAAAACCTGGAACAACAGAGCCCGCACACGTCGCCGTGCGCCGGTGTTCAGCATAATCCCCAGCGATCTTCTGGCTACTATTTAGTAGGCCTTGCCGCGGGCTCGGCACGACTCGGAAAGACGGATGGCCCGGCGACGAACTCGGTGGGAGGTCGATGGAAGCCAGCAGACATGCATTCCTACACGGACCGCTGTTCTCCCGGAGCGCTCCGCTGGACCGCCGCAATGCGGCCAGCCGGATCAGCGCCTACGTCTACGGGAACGTGCTGATACTCGCGGCGCTGATACCGGTGACGACCTCCGCCGAACACGTCGGCATCTTGATCGTCCTCGGGACGGCTTTCTCGACGTTCATCGCACACTCTTTCGCCGAAGGGGTCGGCCAGAGCGTCCAGCAGAACCGTCCGATCTCCGCTCGGGAGCGCTGGATGGACATGCGGGACTCCGTGCCGATCCTCAGCTCGGCGGTGCTACCTTGCGTGATCCTCGGCATCGCCGGTCTCGGATGGCTCGAACCGCGCACTGCGCAGCTGCTCGCGGAGGTGGTCATGCTGATCCGGATCGGCGGGATCGTGTTCGTCATCGAGCGGCTCAACGGTGCGCGTCCCCGGCGTTCGACCTTGCTCGAGGCCCTGCTGCTGGTGGTTGCGGCCACCACCGTGGTGGTGGTCAAGGTGATCATGACCCACTGATCGCGCGGATGCTGTGGCCGAACCCCGCCTGCTCTGCTTCAATCGATATATGTGCAGGTGGATGGCTTATTCAGGGGAGCCGATCCGGGCCGAGGACCTTTTGTTCCGGCCGACGCATTCGTTGATCGACCAGAGCTTGCACTCCCAACTGGGTGCGACGACCACGAACGGTGACGGCTTCGGGATCGGCTGGTACGGCGATGGCCCGCGACCTTCGGTGTTCAAGAACACCGAACCGGCATGGAACGACCGCAACTTGCGGGAGATCGCGGGCGCGGTGCGCACGTCGCTGTTCTTCGCGCACGTGCGTGCGTCGACCGGGACCTCGGTGCAGCGCAGCAACTGTCACCCGTTCCGGCACGGGCACTGGTTGTGGATGCACAATGGAGCGCTGCGCGGGTTCCGGCAGTGCAAGCGTGATCTGATGACGGCGGTCGATCCGCTCCTGTTCGCCGATATCGAGGGATCTACCGATTCCGAGTTGCTCTTCTTCCTTGCCCTGACCTTCGGGCTCGTCCACGACCCGTTCGAGGCGGTCGCCCGCGCGGTCGGCCTCGTCGAAGACGTCGGCCGGGCGCACGAGGTCGAGGCTCCGGTACAGATGACCGTCGCGACCACCGACGGTGAATCCATGTGGTTCTTCCGGTATTCCACCGAGCGGCAGACGCGATCGCTGTTCTATTCCAACGATGTCGCGAAAGTGCGCGCCCTGCATCCGGAGGTGAAATCTCTCCGCGGGCTGGGGGAGGAGGCCCGGTTCGTGGTCTCCGAGCCGCTGCGTGACCTGCCGGGAGCGTGGAACGAAGTCCAGGAATCGTCGGCAGGCGTCGTCCGCCTCGGTCACGATGAAACGCGACCGTTCGAGCCGGTCGCACCGTGACCCACCGGACGGCCGCGGTGAACGATCGGATCGCCACCCGCGCCGAACGTGCCGAGCAGGGTGAATCCGCTCGGCGGACTACCCCTTTCGCCGCTCTCGCCGAACACGACGCCACCGGCAGGGACCCGGTCGACCTGCTCGATCGGCAGGCTCGATCCAGGATTCCGGAACTGGTTCCGGTGCGGTACGGCCGCATGGCGAACTCACCGTTCGCCTTTTATCGCGGCGCGGCCCTGGTCATGGCGGACGATCTGTCCCGAGCGCCCACGACGGGGCTGCACACTCAACTGTGCGGTGATGCCCACCTGAGCAATTTCGGAATCTTCGCGACACCCGAACGCCGCCTGGCCTTCGACATCAACGATTTCGACGAGACATACCCCGGTCCGTTCGAATGGGATGTCAAACGGCTCGTCACCAGCCTGGCGGTCGCCGCCGGAGAGAACGGCTTCTCCGCCAAACAGCGGCTGAAAGTCACGCTAGCGTGTGCGGCGGAATACCGGACCACGATGCGGGACCAAGCCGAGCGGAGCACCACAGCCGTGTGGTACTCGCGCATCGATCCCACGGCCGAATTGCCCGAATTGCGCGACGAGCTGGACACCTCGACCCAGGAGCGGGTGCGCAAGGCGCTCGCGAAGTCGCGGACGCACGACAGCCACCACGCCCTGGCGAAGCTGACCACCCGTGTCGACGGCAGGCCGCGGATCATCAGCGATCCGCCCCTGCTCGTCCCGCTCGAGGAACTCTTCGCCGATGTCGACGCCGAGCAGCTGTATCGCGAACTACGCCAACGTCTCAGCGATTACCGTGCGACTCTGCAGGACAATCGCCGCGCGCTGCTGGACCAATTCGAGTTCGCGCAAGCCGCGCGCAAGGTGGTCGGCGTGGGGAGCGTGGGCACCCGCGCTTGGATCGTCCTGATGCTGGGAGTCGACGGGGATCCGTTGTTTCTGCAGGCGAAAGAGGCCCAACCGTCGGTATTGGCAGGGTATCTGGCGGGCCCGTCGTATCCGAACCAGGGGGAGCGGGTAGTGCGTGGGCAGCGGCTGATGCAGGCGGCGAGCGACATCCTGCTGGGCTGGCAACACGGTCCCGACATCGACGGCGAGCAGCGGGACTTCTACTTCCGGCAGCTACGCGACGGCAAGGGCTCGGCGGTGATCGAGACCATGGGTCCCAAGGGACTGCGACTCTACGGCCGACTGTGCGGGCGGGTGCTGGCTTACGCACACGCCCGCGCGGGCGACCGGATAGCGATCGCTTCGTACCTCGGCACGACAGACGAGTTCGACCATGCCATGGCGGAATACGCCGAAACCTACGCCGACCAGAACGCGCGCGACCATGCCGAACTCGAGCGCGCGATCCAGGAAGGCCGCATCACCGCACGAACCGGAATGTAAGACCATCGTCGTCTGCGAATACCCGTGGGCGCCTTGCTCATTGCGCAGGACGGTTAGGCTGCGACCTTGTGCGCGAGCTGTCGTCGGTGTCGAGGTTGTGGGTCGTTTGGGTGGTTACTCGATTACTGATGGTGGTGTTCACCGGTGTGACGGCGTTGCCGCACAGCGTCTGGGATGCCTCGGCGGCGGACTTGACCCTGTACGGCGCGTGGGCCGAACATATCGTGCACCAGAACGCTTTCCCGTTGGACGACGAACGCTGGCAGTACCCGCCCGGGGCGGGTGCGTTGCTGGTGGTGCCCTGGCTGATCGGCGGTGGGTCGGGCTACAACTGGTTGTTCTTCGCGCTGGTCGCGGCAGCGGACGCCGGTGTGCTCAGCTTGTTGATCAGGGCGGCGCGGGCTGACGGGCTGCGGACAGCGCAGGCCGGGCCGTGGATTTGGACGCTCGGAGTGGCCTTGCTTGGCCGGGTCTGTTACGGCCGATTCGATTTGATCGTAGCCGCGACCGCGATCGCGGCACTGTTGTGGTCAGCGCGCCGACCGGCGGCGGCAGGCGTGGCCGCCGCCGCGGGTGTGTTGCTGAAACTGTGGCCGGTGGTGGTCGTGCTCGGGCTGCGCCGACGGACGCTGTGGCGCATGAGCGCGGCGGCGGCCTGCGCCGGTCTGGTTGCGATGGCGGGATTGACCGCGTTGGGTCCGGGCGCGTGGTCGTTTCTGGAGTTTCAGTCGAAGCGGGGATTGCAGATCGAATCCGTCGCTGCCACACCGTTGTTGGTTGCTCGGCTGATGAACGGCGGCTGGACCATCGTGCATCGTTATGGGGCGGAGGAGCTGTCCGGCCCTGCGGTGTCCGCCGTGGCCAGGGGATGCGTGGCCGTCATGATCATCGGCGGCGCGGTGTTGCTGATCACCTGGTGGCGCGTGCGTCCTCCGGCGACGGATCTGGCATTGGCGGCGGTGCTCCTCGCCTTGGCGGCCAGTCGGGTGCTCAGCCCGCAGTACTTGGTGTGGGCGGTCGGGGTCGCCGCGGTCTGCGCGCTCGACCCGCGCACCACGCAGCGGCCTGTGCTGGTGCTGGTACTCGCGACGGCACTGGCGAGTCAGGTGGAGTTCCCGTTCCTCTACGACCGGGTCGCCACCGGAAGCGGACCGGGAGTAGTGGTCCTGGCAGTGCGCAACGGCCTGCTGCTCTGCGCAACCGCGTGGTCGCTTGTACGTCTGTGGCGCGACAACTTCCAACCGTCTCGTGAAAGCCCGGAAGTGCCGATAACGGTCGTCGGGGCCGCGTCGTCGGCCTGAACGACGCCGTGCACTTCCGGCGCGTGCGGCCACATCCCCGAACTTTCCACTGGCGGGAGGGGCAGTCGAGCCGGGCGATCGATGTTCCGGGAAAGATGACGTGTCGTCGGCCCCCGGACCGGCAGCTCAGCGTGAGAAGGAGCCGAATTCGATGAGGATCACCCGAACACTTCGCCTCGGTATCGGGGCGATCGCCGTCGCCCTCGTCGCCGCCGCCTGCGGTGGCGGCAGCGACCCCGCGACCACCGCCGATCACGTGCGGGACGGCAAGCTGACCATCGGCATCAAGTTCGACCAGCCAGGACTCGGATTCCGTGAAGCGGACGGCTCCTACCAAGGGTATGACGTCGAGATCGCCAAGTACGTAGCGAGCAAGCTCGGCGTGCGGCCCGACGGCATCACCTTCAAAGAGACGCCGTCGGCCCGGCGGGAGACGATGATCATGAACGGCGAGGTGGACTTCATCGTCGCCACTTATTCGATAACCGACACGCGCAAGGAGAAAGTCGACTTCGCCGGACCGTATTTCGTGGCCGGGCAGGCGCTGCTGGTGAAGAAGGAGACCACCGATATCACCGGTGTCGAGTCGCTGAACGGCAACAAGAAACTTTGCTCGGTCAAAGGCTCCACCCCGGCGCAATACGTCAAGGATCACTACGCCAAAGATGTTCAGCTGGTGGAACTCGACACCTACTCGCAGTGCATCGAAGCTCTGCGCCGCGGTTCGGTCGATGTGGTGACCACCGACGACATCATCCTCGCCGGTTTCGCGGGGCAGGCGTCAGGGGAACTGAAGCTGGTCGGCAACACGTTCACCACCGAGAAGTACGGTATCGGCCTGAAGAAGGGCGACCAGGAAACCCGGAACAAGATCAACGACGCGCTCGAGCAAATGGTGGCCGACGGTTCGTGGCAGAAGGCGTTCGAGGAAACGATCGGGCCGCTGCGTGATTCGACGTTGACGCCGCCCGCCGTCGACCGATACTGATCGGAACTCACCGCTTCCGGCAGCCGCACGGACAGCATCCCGCTGCACATTTCGAGCACGCGGACGGCAATCCACCGTCGTGTCGAGCAAGCCCGGTTTCGGGCGGAGGTGAGGTAGCCGGTTGTCACGTCCGCGACGCCTACTGACACCCCCGTCGGCAATCCCCGCCACCCGGGCCGGGCGTGCGTACCATCACCGGCATGCAGCTATCTACCCGCAATCAACTTGACGGCGCCGTCGTCTCGATCACCCGCGGCGAAGCCATGGCCGTGGTCCGGGTCCGGCTCACCGGGGGTGACGAGATCACCTCCTCGATCACCCGCGACGCAGTCGAAGACCTGCGACTCACCGAAGGCACACGCGTCAAAGTCCTCATCAAGTCGACCGAGGTGGCGCTCGGCGTCGAATAGCCGGGCGCCACCGTCGCCAATTCCGCTGGGACGACCCTGTATTCGTGGGTCACATCAGCTGCGGACCGGATATTGTCGGCAGATTCCGCTTCGGCTCATCTACACGGCGGACGCGCCGACCCTGCGAGGCATGCTGAGGTCGAGAAGCGTGGACCGGCCACCCGACGCGTGGGTTGATGCTTCCTGCCACACCGAAGCGAACGCACTGGCCGAATGGGGGATGGGTGCTGCCACGATGTCCATACCGGGCGCGGACGGGGAAGAACCAATTGCTCTTCCCTTTTAACATATATCGCACTGGGGGACTTGCGGCAAGGCCCGGGTCGTGCTGCAAAATCTTCGGCCGAAGCCAGAACCTGCGGAAATCGGCGATTCGCGAGGCACGTGCGCTCGCGGATTTCCGCCGGACCAGCTGGCCGAGATGCGACACCTACGGATGGGCGGTTCATGTTTGACGTGATCATTGTCGGCGGCGGACCGACCGGCTTGATGCTGGTCAGCGAGTTGCGGCTGCACGGCGTGCACACGCTGGTACTGGAGAAGGAGACGGAACCGTCCACGCTGTCCCGGGGGCAGGGCCTACACGCGCGCAGTGTCGAGATGATGGACCAGCGCGGCCTGCTGGACCGGTTCCTCGCGGTCAGTAAAAAGTTCCAAGTCGGCGGTCTTTTCGGCGGCATCGTCAAGCCGTGGCCGGAACGGTTGGACACGGCGCACCCGTACGGCCTCGCCACTCCACAGCCCGTCACCGAACGGCTGCTCAACGAGCACGCCCTCGAGGTCGGCGCCGAGATCCGGCGCGGCTGCGAAGTGGTGGGGCTGAGTCAGGACGAGCACGGGGTGACCGTCGCGTTGGCCGACGGCACGCAACTACGCTCGCGCTACCTCGTCGGCTGCGACGGCGGCCGCAGCACGGTGCGCAAACTGCTCGGCGTCGGCTTCCCCGGCGAACCCACCAAAGTCGAGACGTTGCTCGGTGAAATGGAGGTGACCGAGGACCCGGCGAAGGTGGCCGCGATCGTCGAGGAAGTCCACAAAACGCAGAAGCGGTTCGGCGCCGCCCGCTCCGGTGACGACGGAAGGCTGTTCCGTATCGTCGTGCCTGCCGAGGGCGTGTCGGACGATCGTGCGGCCCCGACCCTGGAGGAGTTCAAGCGGCAACTGCGGGCGTTCTCGGGCACCGACTTCGGGGTGCACTCCCCGCGCTCGCTGTCCCGCTTCGGCGACGCTACGCGGCAGGCCGAGCGTTACCGGGTCGACCGGGTGCTGCTGGCCGGCGACGCTGCGCACATCCATCCGCCGACCGGCGGGCAAGGGATGAACCTCGGCATCCAGGACGCGTTCAACCTCGGCTGGAAACTGGCCGCCGAGGTGAACGGCTGGGCGCCGGAGGGACTGCTCGACACCTATCACGCCGAACGACACCCGGTGGGCGCGCGTGTGCTGGAGAACACCCGCGCGCAGATCACGCTGATGGGAACCGATCCGGGCGCGACCGCGCTGCGCGAGCTGTTCTCGAAGTTGATGGACTTCGAGGAGGTCAACCGGTATATCACCGAGATCATCACCGCGGTCGGGGTCCGCTACGACTTCGGCGAGGGGCACGACCTGCTCGGCCGGCGGATGCGGGACGTCGGGCTGAAGCGGGGTCGTCTCTACGAACTGATGCACGGCGGGCGTGGGTTGCTGCTCGACCAGACCGGCCGGCTTTCGGTAACGGGGTGGGCGGATCGGGTGGACCACGTCGTCGATGTCAGCGAGGAACTGGAGGTGCCCGCCGTGCTGCTGCGGCCGGACGGCCACGTGGCGTGGGTCGGTGCAGACCAGCAGGATCTGCTCGAGCACCTGCCCCGGTGGTTCGGCACCGCAGCGGGCTGATTCGCCGACTGGCCGCCGGACCCGCGAGTGCACCGGCGACAGCGGGGTAGGGCGGTCAATGGGTGTCTCGGTCTGGCGGTGTACGCATGGTCTGCCGGCGCCGCCAGGCCGAGGGCCCGGTCCCGCGGGCGCGTCTGAACGCGACGCTGAAAGCGAAGGCGTCGTGGTATCCGACTTGACGAGCGATGGTCGCGATGGTGGCGTCGGTATCGCGAAGTGCGTCCGCGGCGAGGGTCATTCGCCAATCGGTGAGATAGGTCAGCGGCGGGCGTCCGAGCAGGGCGGTGAAGCGCGCGGAGAAGGAGGCCCTGGACATGTTGGCCTCCTCGGCCAACGCGGCAACGGTCCAGCGGTGGGCCGGATCGTTGTGGAGCGCGTGGAGAGCACGGCCGATCCGCGGGTCGATCATCGCGTGATACCAGCCGGGTGGTGTCGCGCCGGGCGCGGCCCACCAGGCGCGCAGCGCCAGCACGAGCACCAGATCGAGCAACCGATGCAGGACGGCGTCTTGTCCCGGCTCGTCCCGGGCGGCTTCGGTGGTGAGCAGATGCAACGCGGCGCTGGTCCGTGATCCGGCAGGTACGACCGCCACGGGTGGCAGCAGATCGAGTACTCGCTCGCCCACGTCGCCATGAAGTACGAAGGAGCCGCGCAGCACTGTCGTGGCTCCTGGCAGACCGTCACCGTAGGTGCGTGGGCCCATATTCCGGAGCGCGCCCGGTTCCCGGCTGTGGTCGAGGACGACTTTGCGCCCCTCCTCGATCAAAATCTGAGGCGGGGTGGTCGGACTATCGGCAACCGTATATCCGCCGGTCGTTTTCACCACGGCGATACCGCCCTCGGGCACCGGCACCTTTGTCGTGTGGGCATCGTCGAGCCGCAAGTGCGCCGGACCGCCGAGCACCGCGACGACAGCGAGCGCTGGATGTCCGGATGCGGCGAAGGTCAGCGACCACGGCGGCCGCTGGATGAGCTGGCGTACCTCGGTATTGCCCACTCGCGCTCGATGCAACAGATCGCTCAGCACGTCCACAGCGACCCACGTTAGACGATCACAAAGAAATCCCGGATCTTCTCCCATGGATCGTCTGGCTGCTGCTCGATTGGATGATTGCCATGACCAACATCCTGATTCTCGGCGGCACCGGTAAGACCGGCCGACGGATCGCACGCCACCTCCGAGCCGCGGGCCATCCGGTACGGGCGGTCGCCCGCACCGGGGGCGATATGTCGTTCGACCTGGGCGACCTGACGACTTGGTCGGCAGTGCTCGACGGCGCCACCTCCGCCTATCTCGTGGAACCGGCCCTGCAATTCACCGATGAGGGCCGAGCGCGTATCCCGAAATTCATCGAGGCGGCGGTCGGGGCCGGTGTCCGGCGGCTCGTACTACTGTCCGCACCGGCCGCCGACCAGGCCGATCATCCCCTGCACGCCGCCGAGCGCGCGACCCGGGACAGCGGGCTGGAATGGACCATTCTGCGACCCAACTGGTTCGCGCAGAATTTCAGTGAAAGTTTCTGGCTGTCAGGCATTCTCAACGGCGCGCTGTATATCCCCACCGGCGACGGCCGTACCCCGTTCGTGGACGCCGACGACATCGCCGAAGTCGCGGCGCGAGCACTGCTCGATGACCGGCACAGCGGTAACACCTACGAGCTGACCGGCCCGAGGGCGATCAGCTTCGGCGAAGCCGTGGACATGATCGGAGCGACCATCGGCCGCACGATCCGCCACGTCGACATCGACCCCGTGAATTTCGTCGAACAGCAGATCGGCTTCGGTGTCTCGCCCAAGGCTGCGCGGCTACTCACCGACATTCTCACCCGGCTTTCTCGCGGCGGCCCTGGCACGACACCCACCGACGACGTGCACCGCGCCCTTCACCGTCCGGCCCGGACATTCGAGAACTACGTCGCCGAAGCCGCCGCCTCAGGCTGTTGGCGCCGGACCACTACCTCGTAGCGCAACAGTACGGCTGGTGCTGACAACGGGATGGTCGGGTCGAAACCGGCACCATCGCGATCTTTCACGAGGTTTGGCCGCAGAAAGGGTGGGCGGCGATGAGGAGGGCCGATTCAGCTATCAGTTTTCGAGAGCGGAGCGCGGGTAACACGACCTCGTTGAATGCTGGAATGGAGAAGGAATCGACCATGGGAAAGCAATCGTTCAGCAAAGGAGACGAAGTCGAATGGAACAGCCACGGCAGTACCGCCGAGGGCAAGGTGGAAGAAGTGATCACGTCCGACACCGAAGCGGCGGGCCGAACGGTACGGGCCTCCGAACAGGAGCCACAGTATCGGGTGCGCAGTGCGAAGAGCGGCCGTGACGCGGTGCACAAGCCCGGCGCGCTACGTCCGCACGACGATTGACATCGAAAATTGGAGCCGCGCCATGACGACGGAAGACAAAGACACGCGCACAGAGTTCGGCAACATCGTCAACATGACGGCGAAAGAACTGCGCCGGTGGCTCGACACCGACGAGTCGAAGTCGGTGGGGCAGAAACCGAAAGACGGCGGCGAGTCGACCGGGCACGCGAGCGGGCGGCGCATCGCGGACATCCTCGAGAAGAAGAAACCGACCGACGATGATTACGCGCACATGCGCAAAGTCATCGGCTATGCGCACCGCCATCTCGAGCAGCGACCCTCCGGCGAAATCGAGAACACCAAATGGCGATACTCGCTGATGAACTGGGGCCACGATCCGATGAAAAGCTGACGGCAGCAGCGAATACGCGTCACATCCAGCGTCTCTTGCCGATTCGAGCCGTCTCCGGCGGGCACGGGCAGACGCCGGGCGCCGCTAATCGCGCCAGACAGGTGGGCGCTTCGCCAGGAAGGCCGCCATTCCTTCGCGGGCGCCGGGAAGTTGGGCGGCTGCGGCCATGACTTCCAGGGCGAGGGCGTAGGCGTCTGCCTCGGGGCGGTCGAGCTGGCGGTAGAGGGTGCGTTTGCCCAGTGCTTTGCTGGCGCGGCTGCCGCGGGTAGCTCGGGCGAGCAACTCGTCGACGGCGGTGTCGAGCTCGGCGTCCGGCACCGCTCGGTTGATCAGGCCCCACTGTTCGGCGGTGCGGGCATCGATCGGGTCGCCGGTGAGGGCGAGTTCCATCAGTCGTTTGCGGCCGACGGCGCGGGCTACCGGCACCGCGGGGGTGTGGCAGAACCAGCCGCCCTTGCCACCGGGGAGCGCGAAACCGGCCGATTCGGCGGCGACGGCCAGATCGCACGAGGCCACCAGTTGGCAGCCGGCAGCCGTGGCCAGACCTTGCACGCGGGTGATCACCACCTGCGGTACCGACTCGATGGTCGACATGAGCTCGGTGCACAGTGTGAGCAGTTCCCGCACGCCGAGCAGGTCGCGTGCGGCGACATCGGCGAAATCATGTCCCGCGGAGAACACCGGACCGGCTGCCCCGAGCACTATCCCGGTGGCGTCCGTCTCGCCCGCAGCGCGGAAGGAGGCGAGCAACTCGGCCAGATGTTCGCCGGACAGGGTATTGCGTCGCTCCGGCCGGTTCATCGTGATGCGCACTGTGTCGCCGTCCCGCGCGACCAGCACATGCTGATACTCCAAGGCGGTCATATCTCCACCGTAGAGCTATACGGGGAACGACACGACACTTACGGGATGATCTCCGAACAGCTCGCACGGCTGGGTCCCCCGCTGGGCGGTGGTGGTGGCGGGGCCGCGTCCCGGCTGCGGCGACCTCGATGCGGATGGCCTGCTCGGCATCTTCCTCGCCGCAGGCGCCCGATCGGACGCAGGTGCCCGTTCACCGAGCGCTAAGGCTTGTTCGGCATCGAAGTCGGTAGCGTCGAGAGCGCGGTAGCGACGCGGCCCGACGCTCGGATACCGCAGTGCTCACGTTCGTCAGGATTGGCAACACTGCAAACTGATCGGATGATTGTGGGGATCGACGGCTCATGTTCAGCTCGATGCCAACTGGCGGTCGGGCTCGGACGGTACGCATCGCTGGTGAGAATGCACCGCAGTACCCGAAGCGCGCTCGTCATGGTCGCCGTGTGCGCGACCGCCGTTCTGTCCGCTTGCTCGTCGTCGAACTCGGAGGCGGGCTTCACCGCCGCCAAGGACCAGCCCTTGGTGATCTCGCTGGATGATCTGCTGGCGGCGACCGGCGGCAGCGCCGCGGTCGGGATCACCGATCCGCAGCACGGCACGATCACCCGTCGCACCGACGGTGCGGTGGTGTACACGCCTGCGGCTGGATACACCGGTTCCGACAGCATCACTGTGACCACCACCGACGCCGTGAAGCTGTTCACCACCGATATCCCGCCGCTCGGTGACTTCGGTGGCGTGAGTCTGCAGGGCAGCGGATACGGGTCGGCGTTCACGCCGGTGCCCGGATCGACCGACGAGTTCTATGGTCTCACCGACCGCGGTCCGAACGTGGACGGCAAGGGCAAGAACGAGAAGCTCACGCCGATACCGACTTTCACGCCCACCATCGCGAAATTCAAGTTGGTCGGCACCAAGGCGGTGCTGGAAAGCGCCATTCCCCTGAAGAATTCAGCGGGCCAGCCGTTCAACGGCCTGGTCGACGCCTCCGCAAGCACCGGCGAGACCATCCGCGACCTCAACGGCACCGTCCTGCCGCCGACCGATCACGGCATCGACAGCGAAGGCCTGGTCGCGATGCCCGACGGCAGCTTCTGGGTGTCCGACGAGTACGGGCCGTTCGTCGTGCACTTCGACGCCAACGGCACCGAGCTGGAGCGGCTCGCACCGGGACGCGGTCTGCCCAAAGAGCTTTCGCTGCGCACCCCGAACCAGGGTATGGAGGGGCTCACCATCACGCCGGACGGCAGCACATTGGTCGGCATCGTGCAGAGTGCACTGAACGAGCCAGGTGTCGCGTCGGCGCGTGAGGTGCCCATGACCCGGATCGTCACCGTGGATCTGAAGACCCGGGACGTCAAGGAATTCGTATATCCGCTGGAGAATCCGAAGCAGAAGCTCGCGGTCTCCGAGATCACGGCGCTGAGCGAGACCACCTTCCTGGTCGACGAACGCGACGGCGGCAAATCACCCAAGGCCGACAAGAAGCTGTGGACCATCGACATCACCGGCGCCACCGACGTCGGCCCGCAGGCGAAAGTCCAGAACGCGCACTACGATCCACAACTCGGCCTGCTGGTCGACGGCAAGCCGCTGGAACTCCTCGTCGGTGCCGTGCCCACTGCCGAAGGCGTCGCCACGCTGCGGAAGGCGGGTGTCACCCCCGTCGCCAAGAAGTCCGCCCTGGACCTCGGCGGTCTGCTGGACGGCCTGAACGCCGACGGCAAGTTCTTCGGCCACGACAAGATCGAGGGCGTCGCCACCCGCGACGGCGGCAAGACCCTCTACATCGCCGACGACAGCGACTTCGGCATCGAGGCCGCCACCGGCGACCAGCCGCCGTTCGGACTGAAAGCCAAGCTCCTCGCCAACGGCGCCCAGGACACGGGTGAGGTGCTGATGGTCGACACCACCAAGCTGCCCGCCAAGACGCAGACGCGGACGCTCACGATCACCGTGAAGTAGCGGACGTATGGCGCCCGACGCCGTCGGGAACCCTCCCGGAAGTGGCAACAGCCGTGACCGGGAGGGCGCCATTGGTCAGTGCGAAAACACGTGTGCGGTCCTCTGGAGCCGCTATTCCCGGGTGACACCGTGCCCTGCCCGCTGTCCGGCCTGTGCCCGGGAGTCGACCAGCTGGTGCGACCGGTTTCTCGGCGGCGAATGGCTCGGCGCAGGGAAGAGGCATCGGCGTAGCCGACTCGATGGGCGGCAGCCTCCGCAGTGGTTCCCGATCGGATCAGCGTCAACGCCGTGTCCGTGCGGATGTACTGGACGAAGGCTTGCGGGCTGAGGCCGGTAGCGCGCTGTAGGCGTCGTGCGAGTGTGCGGGTATGAAGTCCCACCGCGTCGGCGAGATCGGCGGTCGTGAAGGATCGGCGGAGATTGCTGACGATCCAGTCGTGGGCGTGCACCAGATCGGGGTCGTCGGCGATCAGCACGGTGAGCATCATGTAGGGACGCTGCGAGGTCCGGCGGTCGATGAGCTGATAGCGGGCGCACAGATCGGCCACGTCCGAGCCGGTGAGCATCTCGATCGCCGCGAGCATGACGTCGACATGGGCGAGTGATGCTCCGCCGGTCACCGTGCGGCCGTGCCGGACCAAGATCTTGTCGGGTTCGACGGTGATCGCGGGGTGCCGTGCCTGGAGTTCGGCTGCGAGGAACCAGGATGTCGTCGCGCGGCCACCGTCGAGCGCTCCGGTTCGCGCGAGCAGGAACACGCTCGAACAAGAGGGTCAAATCCTATGAGAATCTCGATGTTCCGCGCATCGTCGCGCTCAAAGCAGCGGCACGTGCGGCCGGCATGGGAGTTCTCGGACACGTCCCGTACGGGCTCGGGCACGAGGATGCGCAACTGCCGGATGGGCAGCACCTGTTCGGCATGGCGCCGCCGGCCAGTATTCGGCGGGACCACGTCTTCAATCGCATGATCGACTGGGACGCTGTCGACGACCGCCGCATCGATCTCATCCGGCAGGTGAGCGCCGACCGCGGGCTCGCGGTCACGCCGACGCTGAACACCTCCACCGGTGTCCTCGATCTCGAGCGGCATCACCAAGCGCGCGACGAGCCCACAGCGCGAGCGCTGCCGTCGTTCTACTCGGCCATCGTGTGGCACCCTCGACACGGCATCCCTGCCTATCGCGACATCCGACGCGAGGACTTCGATC
Source organism: Nocardia sp. NPDC051911 (assembly GCF_040681035.1). Taxonomy (NCBI): domain Bacteria; kingdom Bacillati; phylum Actinomycetota; class Actinomycetes; order Mycobacteriales; family Nocardiaceae; genus Nocardia; species Nocardia sp. NPDC051911. The sequence continues at coordinate 49,775 of NZ_JBFAXY010000005.1, read as the reverse complement.
GGTGCAGGCGCGCCGTGGAGCGCAAACATCTGCTCGTCAACCGTCTCTTCGGTGACGGTGTGCCGCTGCGGTTGGGTACGGACACCCAGCAACCGTTCGTCGCGCCGGGGATCGCCCTGCATCGCGAACTCGAGGCCTTCGAGCAAGCCGGTATCCCACGCCGGGACTCGTGGCGGCTGGCCACCGCCACCGCGGCGAGCGCGCTCGGACTCACCGATATCGGCACCGTGGACCGCGGTGCGCGCGCCGAACTCGTCGTCACTCGATCGGATCCACGCCATCCGAGCTGGTCGGTGAGCCGGGACCTGACGGCGACGGTGGCCAAGGGAACGTTGATCACCGCAGCGGATCTCGACGTGGCCATCGGCAAAGAGCTCGCCCGCTTCGAGGGTGCCTTCGGCGAGTTCACTACGCGATTGCTCGCGCGCCTGACCATGCGGCGGCTCGCCAGGAACTTCGTCAGTTGATCCTGCGATATCCCGTGCGCGCCCCGACCGCTCGGCCGGTTGGGTGCATTGACATGACCGACATCATGCGAGAGCGTAGTTCACATGATGGTCGACATGCGAAATTCGCCCTCCGGGGAGGGGCAGCGCGCGCGACAGAAACGAGAGTCGTTGACGCGCATCCTCGACGCGAGTGCCGCTCGGCTGCGGGTGGATGGTCCCGATGGCGGCGCTATCGGGAAGGTCATGCGGGACGCGGGCCTGACGCACGGAGCCTTCTACTCACACTTCGCGAGTAAGGACGATCTGGCCATCGCGGCCTTCCGGCACGGGCTTGCCGAAAGCCGGCCGCGTTGGATCGGCAAGACGCGCGACGCGTCCTGGGGCGCCCGCGCGGCCCGACTCGCGCGCGGCTATCTCAACCGGACCCACCGCGACGAGCGGGCGGATTCGTGCGCGTTCTCGGCGATCGGATCCGACGCCGCGCGCATGCCCGCCGAGTTCAGGTCAGCCTACGAGGAGGAACTGCGCAAGACTCTCAACGCGATGGGTGGCCGTCCGGTGGACGATCCGCAGGAGCACGAACTCTATGACGAAGCCATCGCGACCCTGGCCTTGTGTATCGGCGGACTCGTGCTGTCACGGGCTGTGGAATCCGAGTCCTTCTCGTCGCGGATTCTTCGCGTGTGCCGGAACGCGGCGGCGCGGATGGGCGCCGCGGTCGACGAGCGCGCCGAGCGCGGGCCTGGGGCAGAGGTGTGAGTGATCGGACTGCCGCAGCGGCATAGACCTGCCTTCAACGGGACACCTACACATAAGGAGACTCTGTAATGCCATACAGTACAGCGCCTTTCGCGGCGAAGAAATTCTCGGATATTCGCGGACAGCGCATGGCCTACATCGACGAGGGGCAGGGCGACGCCATTGTCTTTCAACACGGCAACCCCACATCGTCGTATCTGTGGCGCAACGTCATGCCGCACTGTGCGGGGCTGGGACGGTTGATCGCCTGCGACCTCATCGGCATGGGTGATTCCAGCAAGCTCCCCGATTCCGATCCCGACCGATACACCTATGCCGAGCACCGCGAGTATCTCTTCGATCTGTGGGATGCGCTCGATCTCGGCGACAATATCGTGCTGGTCCTCCACGACTGGGGGTCGGCTTTGGGATTCGATTGGGCCAACCAGCACCGCGACCGCGTCCGGGCAATCGTCTACATGGAAAGCATTGTCATGCCGGTGACGTGGGAACAGTGGCCCGAAGGCGCACGAGGCGTGTTCCAGGGTTTCCGGTCGCCTGCCGGTGAGGGAATGGTGCTCGAGAAGAACATCTTCGTCGAGCGGGTTCTCCCCGGTTCGGTACTCCGGGCGCTGAGCGACGCGGAGATGGCGGAATATCGGCGGCCGTTCGCGTCGCCGGGCGAGGATCGCCGGCCCACTCTGAGCTGGCCTCGCCAGATCCCGATCGAAGGGGAGCCGAAGGATGTCGTCGAGGTGGTCGAGGACTACGGACGATGGTTGAGCACCAGCGATGTCCCGAAGTTGTTCGTCAACGCGGAACCGGGCTCCATTCTCACCGGACCGCAACGCGAATTCTGCCGCACCTGGCCCAATCAGCGCGAAACGACCGTCGCGGGATCACATTTCATTCAGGAAGACAGCCCTGATGAAATCGGCACCGCCATAGCGGAATTCGTCAAGGAAGTACGCTACTGACGGTGCGTGAGTCGCCGAGGCGACAGCGACTGGGCCGGTCGGCGAGCGTATGTCCAGCAGCCGCGCTGGTCCGGTGGAGTCACGGATCCCGGTGAGGTCGATGATCACGGCGACGTACTTGTCGCCGCGCGGTCTTCGGGGGCGGTGATCGTCCCGTGGCGCTGGTCCGGTCAGACGCGGTCGTGGAGAGTGACCTGGTAGCCGTCGGGGTCGGCGAAGGTGAATGTCCGACCGAAGGGGCCGTCGATCGGTGCGGAGACGATGGTGTGACCGTCGGCGACGAGAGCATCGTGAATGGCCTGGACGTCGGTGGCGTGGAGCCAGATCGCGGCGCCGATGCCGGGCTGAGCGACGGATGCGAGATCGGTGCCGGGAACGACGTCGCGGAGTGCGAACGCGATCGGCTTCGTCTCGAAGACGACGGCGTGTGGAGGTCCGGCCTGCGAGCGGACGAGGCCGAGGTACTGCTCGTAGAACGCCTGCGAAGCAACCAGGTCGCGCGCTTGCAGCGAGATGAAGTCGGGGCCGGTAACGGGCATGATGATCTCCTCATTCGGTGTCAGTTTTCTGACATGGGGCCAAACTATGTCAGAATACTGACATGAGTCAAGACCGTGCGGGCGTCGACTTGGAAACGTCACTGGGCTACCTGCTGAAAGAGGCGTCGAGCGTCCTGCGCGTAGCCATGGAGGAGGTGCTGCGGCCACTCGGGATGAGCGTGACGCACTACTCCTGCCTCGAGCTGCTGGCGCAACGACCGGGCCTGTCGAACTCCGAGCTCGCGCGGGGCGCGTTCGTGACACGGCAGACGATGAACGTGCTACTCCAGGCTCTGGAACGAGACGGCTACGTGACCAGGCCCGCGGAGGCGCCCGTCGGGAAGGTTCTTCCCACACGGCTCACGCCCCGCGGACGACGGAGCCTCGAGAAGGCGACCGTGGCGGTCCGGTCCGTCGAGGTCAGAATGCTCGCCGGCCTGACCGAGACCGAGCGGTCCAGCGCGTTGCGGATCCTGCGGAGCATGATCCATTCCCTGCGCGATGGCAACGACGGTGCATAGCTCGTTCCCCGGCGCACGTCTCGTCGCGCTTGGATAGCAGTGCGGCCGAACGTGAAAATACCCGCCTACCTGGCAATGATCGCGTTACCGGGTAGGCGGGTATTCCGCGTCAGCGGCCGATGAACTCCTCGTCTTTGGCGAGGAAGGCCTCGACGGGCATGTGTGGGTCAGGCCGGCTGCTCGACGGTGTCGGGCCTCGGTGTCTTGCGGGCGAGAGCCTGGAGCGCCTCGTCGTACTGGGCCTTGAAGCGAGCCACCAAGTCCGCGACAGTGAGGTTTTCCTTGATCGCGCCGATGCCTTGCCCGGCGCCCCAAATGTCCCGCCATACCTTGGCGCTCGCATTGCCGCCGGAGCCGAAATTCATGATGGAAGGGTCGGAATGGGGGAGGTTATCCGGGTCCAGGCCTGCGGCGACGATGCTGCCGCGCAGATAGTTGCCATGGACGCCGGTGAACAAGTTGCTGTACACGATGTCCTTGGCCCGGGAGTCGACGATCATCTGCTTGTATTCCGCAGCCGCTATCGCCTCGACGGTCGAAAGGAATGCCGAACCGATATAGGCGAGGTCAGCGCCTGCGGCCTGAGCGGCGAGGATGGAGCGGCCGTGGGCGATCGCGCCGGACAACAGCACCGGCCCGTCGAACCACTCCCGGATCTCCTGGACAAGCGCGAACGGCGACTGCGTTCCGGCGTGGCCGCCTGCGCCTGCAGCGACGGCGATGATGCCGTCCGCGCCCTTTTCGATTGCCTTCCGAGCGAACTCGTCGCTGATCACATCGTGCAGGACGATTCCGCCGTAGGAGTGCACGGCGTCGTTGATCTCCGGGCGTGCGCCCAGAGAGGTGATCACGATAGGCACGCGGTGCCGCACGATCACGTCCATGTCGTGTTCGAGGCGGTCGTTGGTCCGGTGGACGATCTGATTGACGGCGAACGGCGCGACGGTGGCGTCCGGGTTCGCCGCCGCGAACGACGCGTTTTCCTCGGTGATGTGGTCCAGCCAGTCCGCCAGCAGTGACGCCGGACGTGCGTTCAGCGCGGGAAAGGATCCGATCACCCCGGCCTGGCACTGCGCGATCACGAGATCGGGTCCGGAGGAGATGAACATCGGCGAGCCCACGATGGGCAGGGTGAGACGACCGGACAGAGCGGCGGGTAAGGCCATGATGACGTCCTTCGAGGAGTTCTGAAGCGTTGACTCGCGGCGATTCCGGCCGCACAGCGCTGCGTTACGACGAAGCTATCGACGCACCCCGCATTCATGCAATAAGTTGCAAAAACATGTGTGGCCGATCACATGCCCTGTGGTCACGGCTTCACAAGTGGCCGGATCCCGGGCCGCGCAAGGTCGCGCGCACAGCCTTCGCCGGGGATACTCCGGATTCAGGTCGCGGGACCGACGCGCTCGACGCTCTCTAACATGGGGCCGTGGCACTGCAGTTCGCGATCCTCACCGCGTTGACCGAACGGGCCTCGACCGGCATCGAACTCGCTCGGCGCTTCGACCGCGCGTTCGGATACTTCTGGTCGGCCACCCATCAGCAGATCTATCGCGAATTGGATCGGCTCAGCGGTGGCGGTTTGGTCGCCGAGGTTTCGCAGCCACAGGCGCCGGGGCGTGGTCAGCCGAAGCGTTTCTCCATCACACCGGCGGGCACCGCTGCGCTTCGCCGTTGGGTGTGCGAGGTCGACGAGCCGCCGCAGCAGCGAGAAACGCTGCTGATCAGGTTGCGAGCAGCGGCCGCCACCGGGGACTTCGAAGGTGTCCGCGAGGTCGTCGCGCACCACCTCGCGGTGCACGAGAAGACGTTCGCGACCTATCGGGAGATCGAGGCACGTGATTTTCCGGCTGTCGGCGACGATGCGGGCGCGATGAGGCATCTGATCCTGAAGGCCGGTCTCGGGACCGAACGTGCCTGGATCGTCTGGTGTAGGGAAGTCATCGAAGCCCTCGATGCCATGCAGACGCCGAGCGAATCGCGCTCGACCTGAGCCTCGGCTCGTGGCGGCCGCGGCCTGCCGGCGAAGTTCGGGGTCGAGGCGGGGTCCGATGGATGGCCCGCGCAGAGCGCGGGCGGCCGCGTGGCGTCATCAAGTGCATGGTCTATCTATGAAACCGATATCCTCGCTGCATGAGGCGTACATCCTTCGCACGATGGCCATGCTCCGTCGCGCGCACGATGGATCTGCTCGGTGATTGGTGGACCCCGCTGGTGATGCGTGAGGCCTTCTATGGAGTACGCCGTTTCGAGGACTTCCAGCAGCAGTTGGGCATCGCGCGCAATACCCTCAGCAACCGTTTGCGTCGTCTGGTGGACGAAGGCTTGCTCGAGAAACGGCCGTATCAGGTCGAGCCGACTTGGTACGAGTATGTGCTCACCGAGAAGGGCGCCGACTTCTGGAGCGTGTTGCTGGCGATTTCGAGCTGGGGTGATCGCTGGCTCGCCGACGAATCGGGTCCGCCGGTGCTTGTGCGGCACACCGCGTGCGGTCATGACACACAGGTCAAGGTGGTCTGCGAGCACTGTGAACAGCCTGTCCCGATCGAGGAATCCCGCCTGCGCATGGGTCCGGGCTACCCCGAACATCTGCGCGAACGTCCCGACGTCGTGGAGCGCTTCGCGCGGCAAGAGTCGAAGTAACTGACGAAAGTTCACCGGGGCGGGTTTCGGGTCACGAGGCGTAGCGGCACACCGAGTTGCTGGTCCACGGCCATCGTCGCTTCGGTGCTCTGCTCTGCCGAAGGACACTCCGAACGAGGCGCTACGCGCACAGTGGCCGCGTTCTTCGCGAGCCGAATTCACCTGCCTCACCAGCGCTTATGTACATGTTGTGTGGCAGATCACATCGATAAATGCGGGCCGTCGGTATTGACCGCGGCCTGTCCGATCCAGCATCGTATGCGCTGAATAAGCGCTTAGTAAGTAGCTGGGAGGTTGGGCACATGCCCGAAGCCGTCATCGTCTCCGTCGCCCGGTCGCCGATCGGACGCGCCGTCAAGGGCTCGCTGAAGGACATGCGCCCCGACGACTTGGCGGCGCAGATCGTCAAGGCCGCGCTGCAAAGGGTGCCCGCGCTCGATCCGGCCACGATCGACGACCTGATGCTCGGCTGCGGCCAGCCCGCGGGCGAATCGGGTTTCAATCTCGGACGGGTGGTGGCGGTACTGGCCGGGCTCGATCGGGTGCCCGGCGTCACGGTCAATCGCTATTGTTCGTCGAGCCTGCAGACGACCCGGATGGCGCTGCACGCGATTCGAGCCGGTGAAGGTGATGTGTTCGTCTCGGCGGGCGTCGAGACCGTCAGCCGCTACAACAGCGGCAATGCCGATGGCCTGCCGGGCACCCAGAACCCCCTGTTCGAGGACGCGGTCGCGCGGACGTCGAAATTCGCTGCGGGAGGGCAGGTTTGGTCGGACCCCCGCGAAGACGGAGCACTGCCCGACATCTATATCGCGATGGGGCAGACCGCCGAAAACGTCGCGCAGTTCGCGGGTGTCAGCCGCGCGGAGCAGGACGCCTTCGGCGTGCGTAGCCAGAACCTCGCCGAAATCGCGCTGTCGAATGGATTCTGGCAACGCGACATCACCCCGGTGACTCTGCCCGACGGCACGGTGGTGTCGGCCGATGACGGTCCGCGCGCGGGTGTGACGCTGGACGCGGTCGCGGCGTTGAAGCCGGTGTTCCGGCCGGACGGCACGGTCACCGCGGGCAATTGCTGCCCGCTCAACGACGGTGCCGCCGCGGTGGTCGTCATGTCGGATACCAAGGCGGCGGAACTCGGATTGACGCCACTCGCGCGCATCGTCTCCACCGGTGTCAGCGGCCTGTCGCCGGAGATCATGGGCTTGGGCCCGGTCGAGGCGTCGCGGCGGGCGCTGGCCAACGCGGGCATGACGATCGGCGACATCGACCTGGTCGAGATCAACGAAGCCTTCGCGGCGCAGGTCATCGCGTCCATGCGCGAATTGGATATCGACCTCGACAAGCTCAACGTCAATGGCGGCGCGATCGCCGTCGGCCATCCCTTCGGAATGACCGGTGCGCGGATCACCACCACCCTCGTCAATTCGCTGCAGTTCCATGACAAACAATTCGGCCTGGAGACCATGTGCGTCGGCGGGGGCCAGGGCATGGCCATGGTGCTCGAGCGGCTGTCCTGAGCGCGCACCGCTGTCGTCGACCGGTTACGCGTGGACCGTCGAGCATCTGTCCATCCCGAAGGAGAACACCATGAGCGATCGCGCAGATTCCCGTCGCGCGAGCGGGGTCGCCCGAGGATGTCGCACACACCGTCTCATTCCTGGCGAGCGAGGGTGCGGGATTTGTGTCGGGGCAGGTGGTGTACGTCGCCGGAGGACCGAAGAACTGACCGGCACGGTTCGCGACCGTCTGCGAGCGGGACCTGCAGTTGACCAGATTCGCTGTGAGGCAGAGTTTCTCGACGGCAACGGACGCCATCCCGGATGTATGGCCGAATCGATGAGAAGAGGAATGTCATGACGAAGACTCAGCAGATCCGTCTGGCGCGGCGTCCGTCGGGGCTGCCCGGCGACGACACCTGGAGCCTGACGACCGAGGAACTGCCCGGACCCGCCGAAGGTCAGCTGCTGGTGAAGATCGACTTCATCTCCATCGATCCCGCCATGCGTGGATGGCTGCGAGATCAGCGTTCCTATGTGCCGCCGGTCGGGATCGGCGAGGTGATGCGGTCGTTGGATATCGGCACGGTCGTGGAATCGGCGCACCCCGACTTCGCCGTCGGTGACACGGTCAGCGGCACTTTCGGGGTGACCGAATACGCGATCAGTGACGGCAGTGACGTCTCGAAGGTCGATCTGACCATCGCCCCCGGCCCCACCTGGCTCGGCATCCTCGGAATGCCCGGCATGACAGCGTATTTCGGCCTGCTCGAGGTCGGGAAGCTGCAGGCAGGCGACACCGTGGTGGTCTCGGCGGCGGCAGGCGCCGTCGGGAGCGTGGTCGGTCAGATCGCCAAAGCCAAGGGCGCGGAGGTCATCGGGATCGCGGGTGGCCCGGAGAAGGCCCGGTTGCTCACCGAGGAACTCGGCTTCGACGCGGCTGTCGACTACCGCAACGACAACGTTGCGAAGCGGCTGCGCGAGCTCGCCCCGCAGGGCATCGACGTCTTCTTCGACAACGTGGGCGGTGACATCCTCGATGCCGCGCTGATGAACTTGCGCCGTGGGGCCCGCGTGGTGCTGTGCGGCGCGATCTCGGCCTACAACGCCGAGCAGCTGCCTCCCGGTCCGTCGCGCTATATGTCACTGCTGGTCTTCCGCGCCTCGATGACGGGATTCGTAGTCTTCGACTACGCCGATCGCTACGGCGAAGCCGTCGCGCAGATCGCGCAATGGCTGGCCGAGGGCAAGCTCGAGAGCCGCGAGCACGTCGTCGAGGGAGGCGTCGCGCGTTTCGGCGAGACGCTGAACATGCTGTTCAGCGGTGCCAACAACGGAAAACTCGTGCTCGCACTCTGAGCGGCGACCACCGCAGCGTATCCGGGATCACAGCCGTGCGACGCGCCGAAGGTCACGACAGCATCGACGCCGGTCGCGCGAGGGCCGGACCGATACCGTCCGGAAGTGTTCGATGGCAGGATGCGAGACTGTTCAAGTGACCGAATCACGTGCGGACGACACACGAGCTCGGCTGCTGGATGCCGCGGTCGTCGCCTTCGCCGAGCGGGGCTTCCACGGCTCCACCACTCGCGACATCACCTCGATCGCGGGGCTGAGCACGGCAGCCATCTATGTGCATCACCGCTCGAAAGAGGAACTTCTCTACGAGGTCTCCCGGACCGGTCACCACAACACGCTGGAGCGCTTAAAGAGCGCTGTCGCTTCCGCTGACGATCCGGTCGATCAGTTGATCGCGGCGGTCCGGGCCTTCACTGTTTTCCATGCTCGGGCGCACACCGTGGCCCGGGTCATCAACTACGAACTCGCCGCACTCAGTCCGGAGCATCAAGGCGAGATCAAGGCGATCCGTCACCTCATCGACGCGGAGATACGGCAGCTGATCGAGCGAGGTGTGGCGGCGGGTGTGTTCGACAACCCGAATCCGCATATGGCGGCGGTCGCTCTGCTGTCGCTCGGCATCGACCTCGCTCGCTGGTACCGGGAGGACGGCTCACTCTCGCCGGAGGAGATCGGCGACTATTACGTGGACCTCGCGCTGCGCATCGTGGGTGCGTCCAAGTAGACCGGTCTCCCGGTGAATGACCGGCTACGGATCGCCGGATTTTGCCGATTCCCTCGTCGGAGAGCCATCGATTACTCCAGCCCGTCATGTCGGCGATCGATGAAGCGACGCCCCGTCTAGGGGCGTCCGAGAGTCGTCCCCAGTGGATCAATCGTGCGGGGTGCCGGGACGATCACAGTTCGCCGACGATGTGCGCGGCATAGCCCCATCCCCGTGAGTCCAAATGTGAAACTCAGCTGTTGAGTGGTCTGAAGAGACCGTTGTAGTGCTTAGTCTATCTATGCAACTATGGGCGAAACAGACGGAAGGAGCTGATCGTGGAGTGGACCGGGCAGGTGTATGCCGACACCCCGACCGTGGCAGTTCAGACCTTCATCGACGCGCCACCGCGACGGGTGTGGGCATTCGTCAGCGATATCCACCTCATGCCGCGGTTGAGTGAAGAACTACAGAGCGTGGAATGGCTCGACGGCGCCACCGGACCCGCGGTCGGCGCGCGGTTCATCGGCCGCAACGCCCACGAGGCCATGGGGAACTGGGAAACGACCAGCACGGTTGTGGAATTCGAGCCGGAGCGGCGCTTCGCCTGGGCTGTCGGCGATCCCGGATACCCATCCAGCATATGGCGTTTCACCCTCCAACCCGAGGGCGCGGGCACCGTCCTGGAGCAGTGGACCCAGATGGGTCCCGCGCGTTCGGGACTCAACTTCGCGATCGATGCCATGCCCGAGAAGGAGCAGAAGATCGTTTTCGTGCGCCTGCGCGAGTTCGAGTTCGGCATGGCCGCCAATCTGTCCGCCATCAAGGATCTAGTGGAGAAGGACGCGTGATGCGCACGGCCACCACCATCGAGGCCTCGGGGGCGAACTGGCCCGACCTCGTCGAATTCGTAGTCGAAGCCGAGAAACTCGGCCTGGACATCTGCTGGATGGCCGAGGCGTGGGGGAGTGATGCGGTGACACCTTTGGGTTTCCTCGCCGCGCGCACCGAGCGAATGCGGTTGGGTACCGGCATCATTCAGCTCGGCACCCGGTCGCCGGTCCTGATCGCCCAGACTGCCATGACCCTGGCACGACTGTGCGAAGGCCGATTTCTGCTCGGTCTCGGTGCTTCCGGCCCGCAGGTCATCGAGGGTCTGCACGGCGTGCCGTTCGCCCGTCCACTGGCCCGCATGCGCGAGACCGTGCAGATAATCCGGGCGGCCTGCACCGGTGAGAAGGTCGTCTTCGAGGGCCGGCACTTCACAATCCCGCTGCCCGGTGGCGAGGGCAAACCGATGCGGCTGAGCGTGCCCGCGGTCGCGGTTCCCATATACCTGGCCACCCTGTCACCGAAGATGCTGGAGTTGACCGGCGAGATCGCCGACGGCTGGCTGGGCACCAGCTTCGTCCCCGAGGGAGCGGACGCCTATTTCGAGCATCTCGACGCCGGGCTGGCCCGTTCCGGCCGGGACCGCGCGGATCTGGACATCTGCCAGGGCGCGGAGATCAATATCGTCGCCGACGAGGCCCAACTCGACGAGGTCCTCGGCAGCCGCAAGAAAGAACTCGCCTTCTCGCTGGGTGGAATGGGATCGGGCTCGACCAACTTCTACAACAACGCCTACAGCCGCCAAGGCTGGGCCGATGTCGCCGCTCGAGTGCGTGAACGGTGGCAGAGCGGTGATCGCGATGGCGCCGCCGCGCTGGTCACCGACGAAATGGTGCTGGCCACCACGCTGATCGGCACCGAGGACATGGTCCGCGAGCGGTTGCGAACCTGGCGCGACACCGGCGTGGACACGGTACGTCTCTATCCCGCGGGCGACACCCTGCACGCGCGACTGGACAATCTCGGCCGCGGCATCGATCTTGTGCACGGGCTGGATGGTCGTTCGACGATCTGTCACTCCCAGGGTGGTTAGACGCATGCTCCGGCGCGAGTGGCGTGCTCTGACCAGCCGGTGAAAGACTGTTGTGATCAGAAGCCGAGGCGTTGTGCCTGGCCACGCGACGGGGGATCGGCGGGAATCCCGGACCGGTCCAGTCCGATGAGCCGCACGGCAGTCAGGGCGACGTAGAGTTCGGCGGCCGCTTTGGGATCGGAGCAGCGGCGGTCGGTCAGGGTTTCGATGCGGCGCAGCCGGTAGTGGATGGTGTTGCGGTGGTAGTGCAGACGTTGCGCGACTTCGGTATTGGAGCCTCCGCATTCGAACCACATGGCGAGCGTGTCGAGAAGGGGATCGCACTCCTCTGGTGGCAGGTCGAGTACGGGTCCGAGGATTTCGTGCGCCATTTCGTGCGCAGCGGACGGAGCATGCGCCAGGACGAGCGGGATGGGTGTGTCGCCGTAGACGGTGACCGTGGCGGTGCCTGCCGGTGCGCAACGCCCGGCCAGTTCGGCCTCCCGCAGTGCGGCGCCTGCGTCCCCCGCGGTCGAGAACGGGCGGCTCACGCCGACCCGGCCTGTGGCGTGTTGCCGCAGTTGAGCGAGTACCTGCTGGTGCGCGCGCTCGGTGGCCGGGCTGAGCAGCCCGATGCGAGCGCCGGCTTCGGTGATCCAGATCGATTCGACGTATTCGGCGCGGAGCCGGGACTCGATGCCCATCAGTGGTGCCAGTGCTTCGGGATCGGCTTCGGCATGCACGACGACGAAGCTGCCCAGCGGGGGCAGGTGGAGGGCGCGGGCGATGTCGCGTTGTGTCGGATCGTGGGAATCGCCGTTCAGTAGACGGCGCAACAGAGCGCGGCGTTCGGAATCGTCGTGGCGGACTCGCTCGGTCAGATAGTCGCCGTACGCCTCGGCCGCCGCTCCCGAATAGTCGTCGATGATCCGCCACATCTCCGACCCGAGCTGGGGCAACACGTCGAGTCTCGTGCCGGTGGCCACTGCGAGCGCGCGTTCCCACAGCAGTCGTCCGGCCAGCCGGTACGCGTGCAGCACCGCGGGGAGGGGCACGCCGAGCTCGGCTTTGACCCGGCCCACCACGGTAGCGGGCTGCAGCCGACGCCCGACACCGCCGGAGAGCTGGCCCAGCAGCGAGACGAGGTTGTCGCGGACGACGAAGCCCAGCTCAGCGTCGGTGAGCGCGGTCGATTCCGCGTAGGCGTGGTCCCCGGTCCGGATCCGGCCGACGAGTTCGGCGGTGAGGTCGTCGACCTCCGCGAGCAGCGTGCGCGCCACCGCGGCGGAATCATTCACGGGCGGCTCCGTCAGCGTGGTCATGGATAGATGGTAGGCATTCGCCGGGAATGCGCTTGTGCTCTGGCACACATATCCGCCGTGGATCGGTAGGCCCGTGCACATGGTGGTTCGAGGCATCCCCCCAGCAGTATCGACTTCGACAGTGACCGGGGTCATAGCGCCCCGATTCGAGAATTGATTTCGAGAGAGGTGCCGACCGTGTACGACTATGTCGTCGTAGGCGCCGGATCCGCCGGATCCGTGCTGGCGAGTCGATTGTCCGAGGACCGGCGGGTCCAGGTGGCCGTGATCGAGGCGGGGCCGCAGGACACGGCGGACGAAATCCATCTGCCGGTCGCATTTCCCTCTCTGTTCAAAAGTCCGCTCGATTGGGATTACGACACCGAGCCCGAAGCCGGGCTGCAATTCCGCCGCGCCTATCTGCCGCGTGGGCGTGTGGTCGGCGGAAGCAGCTCCATGAACGCGATGATCTACATTCGCGGAGCACGTGCCGACTACGACGGATGGAGCTTCGACGAGGTCCTTCCCTATTTCATGAAGGCCGAGGACAACGAACGCGGAAAGGACGCCTACCACGGCGTCGGCGGGCCGCTGGCGGTGAGCGAAAGCCGATCGCGGCATCCGCTGGGCGACGCGTTCCTGCGCGCCGCCGAGCAAGCGGGCCACCTCCGCAACGAGGACTTCAACGGGTCCACCCAACTGGGCGTCGGTCGCTATCAGGTGACACAGCGCAATGGCATGCGGTGCAGCGCCGCCGTCGGTTATCTGCACCCGGCCGCGTCGCGCCCCAATCTGACGGTGGTCACCGGCGCGCTCGCCCATCGAGTCGTCATCGAGAACGGCCGCGCGACCGGTGTGGTCATCGGCCGGGACGGCAGCACGGAAGTGATCCAGGCCCGGCGCGAGGTTGTTCTCGCCGCGGGCGCATACGGATCGGCGCATCTGCTGCTGTTGTCGGGTGTCGGCCCGGCCGATCAGCTGTCGGCGTTCGGGATCGAGACGATCCGCGACCTGCCGGTCGGGCGGAATCTGCAAGACCATCTGTCGGTGTTCCTCAACTACCGCACCGATCGCGAGTCGCTGATGACCGCACTGACCCCGGAAAACCTCGCTCTGCTGCAGGAACAAGGACGCGGCCCGCTGACCTCCAATATCGGCGAGGCAGGGGGCTTCATCGAGACCCGCGGCGGTCTCGCGGGGCCCGACATCCAGTTCCATATGGCGCCGGTGCTGTTCCACGGTGAAGGCATGGGGGCCGCGACGGAGCACGGATACGCCTTTGGCCCGTGCCTGATCAACCCGACGAGCCGCGGCGAAGTCACCTTGCGTTCCGCGTCCCCCGGCACGGCGCCACGTATCCAGCACAACTATCTCCAGACCGAAGAGGACCGCCAGAGCGTGATCGCCGGGCTGCGCGGCGCCCTCGGGATCGCCGATCAACCCGCGCTCCGGGAGCTCACCACCGGTGAATTCTCGACTCCCACTGGCGATTCCGATGCCGAGCTGCTCGATTTCGCGGCTCGGACGGCGCAGACCCTGTACCACCCGACGTCGACCTGCGCGATCGGCGCCGTCGTGGACCCGCGATTGCGCGTGCTGGGATTGCGCGGTCTGCGCGTGGCCGACGCGTCGGTCATGCCGTCGGTAGTGCGCGGAAACACCAACGCTCCCACGATCATGATCGGCGAGAAGGCTTCCGACATGGTCCTCGAGGACGCCGAATCGGAAGGAACCGAAGCATGACCTCGACCGTGACGGCAACCGTCGGCGCCGCGGTCTCCGCACTACGGCGTGGTGAAGTCGAATGGACGCGCACCGCGCTGCCCGCACGGCGCCGACTGCTGGATCAGATTCATGTCAACACGGCGCGGCATGCGCAGGAGTGGGTCGAGACCGCGGCCCGGATCAAGAAACTGACCTCGGATTCGCCCTTGCTCGGTGAGGAGTGGGTGAGCGGACCGTATTCCCTGCTGACCGGGGCTGCCGCGCTCGCGGAATCCCTGCTGGCATTGGAGGAGGGGCGCAGCCCGGTCGACGGGTACCCGATGCGTCCGGCCCCCGGTGGCCGGACGGCCGTCGAAGTGTTTCCGCACGGAGTGTTCGACGCCCTGCTGCTCAACGGATTCCGCGCCGAAGTCTGGTCGCGGCCCGGCGTCGACGCCGAAACCGTCCGCGCCCGCGCGGGCCTGGGGCAGCGCACGCCGACCAGCACCGGCGGCATCGGCGTCGTCCTGGGGGCGGGCAACATCTTCTCGATCGCCCCTCTGGACGTGTTGTACCAGCTCTACGCGGACAACAGGGTGGTGGCGCTGAAGCTCAACCCGATCACCGATCCGCTGCTGCCGGTGCTGGAGAAGATCTTCGCTCCGGCGATAGAGCGCGGATTCGTGCGCCTGATCACCGGCGGCCCTGAGGTCGGCGCGGCCTTGGTGCACCACCCGGATGTCGACGCCGTCCACATGACCGGCAGCGCGGCGACCCACGACGCCATCGTGTTCGGCACCGGAGCGGAGGCCGAACGGAACAAGGCGGCAGGCACGCCCAGACTCACGAAGCCGATCACCAGCGAACTCGGCGGTGTTTCTCCCACCATCGTGGTGCCGGGCCGATGGTCCAACGCGGACCTGCGCTTCCAAGCCGAGCACCTGGCGACGCAGCGCCTCCACAACAACGGGTACAACTGCATCGCCGCACAGGTGGCGGTGATCTCCGCGGATTGGCCGCAAAAGGAGCGGTTCCTCGCCGAACTCCGTGCGGCTATCGGCCGCGCGCCGCAGCGGCCGGACTACTATCCCGGATCCTCCGACCGTGTCGAGGCCGCCCGACAGAGCTACCCGCAGGCGCAAGTGATCGGCGCACGCACCCTCATCGAGGGCCTGACACCGAATCGGCGCGAGCCCGCTCTGCACACCGAATACTTCGCCCCGGTGCTCGGCGTGATCGAATTGCCCGGCGGCGACCCGGCCGAGTTCCTGGCGCGGGCGGTGCAGGTATGCAACGACGAGTTCGAGGGCACGCTCGGCGTCAACATCATCGCCCACCCGGCCACCATCAAACAGTTGGGCGACCGATTCGACACGGCCGTCACCGAACTGCGCTACGGCACGATCGCTGTCAACGCCTGGACCGGCTTGGGCTACCTCACCGCCCGCGCGTCGTGGGGCGCCTTCCCTGGGCACTCTCTGACCGATATCCAGAGCGGCATCGGTGTGGTGCACAACGCCTTGCTGATCGCCGAACCGGAACGAACCGTCCTGCGCGGGCCGTTCCGCCCCTCGCCTCGGTCGCTGCTGCACGGCGAATTCAGCCTGTCGCCGAAGCCGCCGTGGTTCGTCACCAACCGCACGGGCGCCACCACCTTGCGGCGTTTGACCAACTTCGCGAAGAAGCCCGGCGTCGCCCCGCTCGCGCCGATTTTCGCCTCCGCGCTGCGCGGCTGAAACCCATGAGACCAGCCCGGGCCCGGCGGCAACGTCGGCCCGGGCTCACCACGTTCCCGTCGGCCGGGCATTCTTCGAGAAAGACGAGCACGAAATGACTTACCCCGAGCACGACCTGCCGATGCCGAGCACCATGCAGGATGAACCCCTTTCGTTGGCGACGCTGCTGCGCTACGCCACCACCGTGCACGCCGATGCCACGGTCCGCACCTGGACGGGCAGCGGGTCGCGGGTACTGACCTACCGCGAACTCGGTGATCGGGCCGCCCAACTCGCGCACGCCCTCACCGCGCTGGGAATCGGCCGCGGCGACCGAGTGGGCACTTTCATGTGGAACAACAACGAACACCTCCTCGCCTACTGTGCCGTACCCGCCATGGGCGCGGTGCTGCACACCCTGAATATCCGTCTCTTCCCGGAACAGATCGCCTTCGTCGCGAATCACGCGGGGGACAAGGCGGTGATCGTCGACGGTTCGCTGGTGCCCGCCTTCGAGCGGGTGCTGCCGCAGTTGCGTACGGTCCGCCACGTCATCGTCGCCAACGGTGACGCGGCGGCGTTGCGCGCACCCGAGGGGGTGGCGGTACACGAACTCGACACGCTGCTGGCCGGACATTCGTCCACGTTCGACTTCCCCCTGCTCGACGAACGATCCGCCGCCGCGATGTGCTACACCTCCGGCACCACCGGTGACCCGAAAGGCGTTGTCTATTCGCACCGTTCGAACTGGCTGCACTCCATGCACGCCTGCACCACCGACGGCATGGGCATCAGGACGGGCGATCGGGTGCTGGCCATCGTCCCCTTGTTCCACGCCAACGCGTGGGGCCTGCCCTACGCCGCGCTCATGGTGGGCGCCTCGCTGGTGATGCCGGACCGCTTCCTGCAGCCGTCGCCGCTGCTGGAACTCATGGCAGCCGAACGCCCGAGTTTCGCCGCCGCCGTACCGACGGTGTGGAACGGTGTGCTCGCCGCGGTCGACGCCGCCCCGCAGGACCTCGGCCACCTGCGAGCGGTCGTGGTCGGAGGCTCGGCCGTGCCGCCGCAACTGATGCGCGCCTTCGAGGACCGCCACGGAGTGCGCATCATCCAGGCATGGGGGATGACCGAGACCTCGCCGCTGGGCTGCGTCGCGTGGCCGCCACCCGGAACCGAGGGCGAAGACGCCTACGCCTACCGGGTCACCCAGGGACGCTTCCCCGCTCCGGTGCAAGCGCGCCTCGTCGGCGATGACGGCGCGGAGCTGCCCCGCGACGGAAAAGCCGTGGGGGAGCTGGAGGTTCGGGGGCCCTGGATCACCGCGTCCTATTACTCGCCGGATGCGGGCACGGTCGGCTCCGACGCGTTCCGTGACGGCTGGCTGCGCACCGGTGACGTCGGGACCATCACCGCCGACGGCTACCTCACCCTGGTCGATCGAGCCAAGGACATCATCAAGTCCGGCGGCGAATGGATCTCGTCGGTCGCGCTCGAGAACGCGATCATGGCGCACCCGGACGTCGTCGAGGCCGCCGTGTTCGGCGTACCCGACGAGAGATGGGACGAGCGACCGGTCGTCGCCG
Source organism: Nocardia sp. NPDC051911 (assembly GCF_040681035.1). Lineage (NCBI taxonomy): Bacteria > Bacillati > Actinomycetota > Actinomycetes > Mycobacteriales > Nocardiaceae > Nocardia > Nocardia sp. NPDC051911. Next base: position 32,141 of record NZ_JBFAXY010000005.1, on the reverse strand, counting down.
CCGCGTTGCGGGCCGGAGCGGAGGCGGACGCGGGCGTGCTGCGTGCGTTCTTGGCCGGTAGGACAGCGAAATGGCAACTGCCCGAGCGCTGGACTTTCCTGCCCGAAGTACCCAAGACCAGTGTCGGCAAATTCGACAAGAAAGCCCTGCGCGCCCGGTACTCGTCAGGCGAACTGGATATCGTCGTCATCGATTCGACCAGCACGCAGACGAACTCGGACAGCAGGGCGGGTTGACCGGCACAGGCTCGCCGACCCGGCTCCGCGCAGTCGCGAACCCATCACGGAGATGGCCGGCACCGCTGGGGTCATGCCCACGGCCACTGCCGACGTCGCCGCGAGGTCGAACGACTGTCGGCCATGGCGGCGTAGGTGAGGGAAGTGACCAGCCCGTACGCAAGATGTGGCACGAGATCACTGAGCCAGTCGGAACGTGTCCATCGGCGCGGATCGGAAACACCCAAGTTGAGAAGCGATAGCGCCGTGACGGACATGGCCGTGGCGGTATTGACCGTGCTGGCGGCGAGAATCGACGGCTGCCACTTCATGGAACGGGCGAAACCGTAGGCACAGCCGACCGAAACGCCGGTCCCCGTGCCCAGCAGCGCACCCGCGCCGGAAATCCGGCTGCGCCGTTGTTCCTCGTCACCCGGCACCTGCACGCCCAACCTGTCGGTCATGCGCTCGACGCTCTGTTCGGGCGTGCGACTCGGTGGTCGGGCGCGCGCGATCATGTCGAGGAAGGTGACGGCGTTCAACGCGGTCGTGCCCGCGGCTCCCGCCGCGGCGCCGCGGAGGATCGACTTCAGCATCGCTACACACCTCACATCGGCACGATCGTCTTCAGCCAGCCGTCTTCGCGCCGGTCGAACGTCTCGTAGGCCTCGATGATCGAGACCGGGTCGGCGCGCTGGGTGATGAAGGCGGTCGGATCGATGTCGCCCCGGGCCACCCTGCCCAACAGGCCGGGGACGTAGCGGCGGTGGTTGCAGTTGCCGCCCTGAACGGTGAGATTGCGGTTGACCACGGCGCCGATCGGGAAAGCGTCGAAATTCGGCGGATAGACTCCGATGACGCCGACGCTACCGGCTTTGGCGACTGCCTCGAGTGCCCACCGCGCCGCCAAGCTGGGCGCGTCGCCGGCCAACCACCGCGCGCCCTCGGTCCTGCCCTGCGGGGCCGCCTTCTCGCGCTCGGCTTCCAGCGTCGAATCCGAAACCGGAAGATTCTGTGCGGCCGGTCCGGACTTCGGGCGTTGGGCATCCACACCGACCGCGTCGATCACCCTGTCCACTCCGATACCGCCGGTCAGCTCGCGCACCGTTGCCACCGGATCCTCGGCATTGAAATCGATCGGCTCGGCGTTCTGCGCGCGAGCGGTCGCCAGACGATCGGCGATACCGTCGACGACCAGCACCCGTGCCGCGCCTCGACGCTTCGCTGCGGCGATCGCGCATTGCCCGACCACGCCAGCACCGAGCACCAGTACCGTGTCGCCCTGCCCGACTTGCGCCAATCGGGCGCCGAACCAGCCGGTCGGCAGCACATCGGAGACCATGATCGCCTGTTCGTCGGACACCGAATCCGGGACTTTCACCAGCGTCGTGGCGGCGAAGGGGATGCGCGCGTAAGCGGCCTGCAGCCCCGCGACGGGGCCTGTGCTCTCCGGTCCGCCGAAGAAACTGGTTCCCGCCTGCGGTCCGTTCGGGTTCGCGGTATCGCACTGGGCGAAGTAGCCGGCACGACAGTAGGAGCAGGTCCCGCATGCGATGGTCGAGCACACTACGACCCGATCGCCCTGGCTGAACCCGCGCACCGCTGCCCCGGTCTCCTCCACCACTCCGACAGCCTCGTGCCCGAGCACTGTTCCCGGCTGCATGCCCGGCATCGTGCCGCGCACGAGATGGAGATCGGTACCGCAGATAGCCGAGGTCGTGATCCGCACAAGCGCATCGGTCGGTTCCACTATTTTGGGATCATCGACTTCGTCGAGCCGGATATCTCCCACGTCGTGCCACACCACTGCTTTCATCGAAGCACCCTCCTCGCCGTCAGCTTGCAGAGCGCACACCCGTCCGCTCGACTCGCGATGCGGAGTTCACGACGGCTGGAGTGGGTCGTGTCCGAGTGACATCAGATGCCTGCGCCAGTCGTCTCTGCCCGCGCGCGGCTCGCGCTCTGCTTCCGCACCGCGCACCGCGGTGATTTCGTCCACGGCCCGGCGCATCACCGCGATGTCGTCGGCATCGAGGTCGGTACGACGTTTGCCGAGAACCGCAAGGATGCGCCGGCCGATCTCCGGCCCCGCGCGATCGGGTTCCGTTTCGGTGCCGGTACCGGCACCTTCGGTGCGCAGCCAGTCGCGCAACTGCCGGGACGACATATTGACCAGGCGGTGGAATTCCTCCCACAGCTCGTCGTCGATGACGGTTTCGGCCATGGCTTCACCTCCAGTCGGTTGTCCCGGCGGACGCGTGGCGACTACCCGGGCCTGGGTCGGCCAAACCACCGTTCGGAGCGTATTCCGAACGCACGCGCGGATTCGGATTCGTGCACGCCGAACCGGGTACGCGCCGGATGTGTATGGCACGAATCTCAGAGAAATAGCGCAACGGCGGGGCCCGTTCGTCTCGCTCTGCGTCGACGCCTCGCACAACACCGAAGACGCCGAGCAGCAAAAAGCGTTACGGTGGCGCTCGATCCGCGAGCAATTGGCCGCCCAGCACGTTCCCGAGAAGACGCTGACGCTACTCGACGACGCGATCAGCAAAGTCAAGGCGGAGAAAGGGCGTGCAGGCCGCCTGCTGATCGCCGATTCGGACAGCGTCCTCGTCGATCACATGCTCGCCGAGCCGCCCGCACGCGAGACAGTGCGGGTGTCGGCGCTTCCGTATCTGTTGCCTCTCATCGAGCAGCAGTCCCGTGAGGTGCCGCATGTGATCGCGGTCGTCGACCGTGTCGGCTGCGATCTGTACGGCGTCGACGAGGACGAGAACCTGATCGAGATGACCGCCGAAGGCACCGCGCATCCGGTGCACAAGATCCATCACGGCGGAGGGTGGGCACACCTTTCGATGCAGCGCCGGGTAGAGGAAGTGGTCCGCCGGAACGTCGGTGAGGTCGCCACGGCGGTCCGCGATCTCGCGGATCGCGTCGGAGCGCAGGTCATCGTGCTGGTCGGTGAGGTCGGCGCCCGCGCAGCACTGGCGAAGGCACTCGATTCGCCTACCGCTCGGATCGTCGAGGTCGAGGCCGGTGCCCGGGCCGCGGGTGCTGACTCCGCCGCGCTGGAAGCGCAGGTGCAGCAAGCGGTGCGGACGCAGGCACGGCAGCGCCAGGGACAGGTCGTCGAGCAACTGAATACCGCGCGGGGCAGGGCAGACGGCCTGGCCGTCGAGGGGCTGCCCGAGACGGTCTCGGCGCTGCTGGCGGCGAACGCCGATACTTTGCTGATCGATCCGGACACCGTGGGGGACCGATCCGTCGAACTCGATCCGGAATTGCTTCGCGGCATCACCGCGGCGCAGTGGATCGATGATGCGACATCGTCTCGCGCCTACCGCGCGGACGAAGCGTTGCCGGTGGTCACATTGCTGCAGGGTGGCTCGATCGTGCCCGTCGAAGGTGCTGTCGTACCCCGGGAAGGGGTCGCCACCCTTTTGCGCCACCGCTAGCGCGCCGGTGTCCAGCAACCGCAACAGGAGAAGATCCCATGGAACGAGGAAATACCAAGCACGGTCCCGTACACGACGACGAGTTGGCCCACGAGTTGGAAGGCACGATACGAGGCAATCGTTCCAGCCGAGCAGAAGAGTGGCATGACCCCGAGCCGCCGGCTGACGACGACACCCTCATCAACGAACAGGTGCAACGGACCGAACATCCGTAGCACTTCGAACTGAAGCATCGAATTCACCGGACGCGCGAACGCTGGAATACGGCAGTGCGGAATGGTGGGCGCACGCACGTTTCCGCGGTTCGAGGTTGCATCTTGTACCTGGGTACGGGCTTACCGTGAGGGCATGACGATCACGCCTCCGACCGGTGATTGGGTACCGGACTCGTGCACACTGCCCACCGTAGAACAGTCGGTACGAGTCGCTGAGTTCGACCGTTTCATCACCGGATCGGTGCGGCGCACGGATCGGCCCGCGCGCACGCGACTGAATCTCCTACTGGCCGCCGAGGCGGAGGAGGAGGAGGGCCGTGACCTCGCCGCGCGCGAGTCCGGTTGCTGCTCGTTCTTCACCTTCGGCTTCGACGCCACCGAGGACGGTCCGGTGATGCGTATCGCCGTTCCCGACAATCAGGCCGCGGTCCTCGACGCGCTGGCCGCGCGGGCGGACGCCTGGATCGGCGGCGATCGGCGTTGACCGGATTGCGCACCGGCGAGCTGGCCGCGGCCGCCGGGGTGAACACTCAGACGTTGCGGTACTACGAGCGGCGCGGTCTGCTCGCCGAACCGCAGCGGTCTCTCGGCGGGCATCGACTGTATCCGGAGCGGTCCGTCACGGTGTTGCGTGTGATCAAGGCGGCCCAGCGGCTGGGGTTCACCCTCGACGAGGTGGCCGAGCTTTTGGCCGCCGCCCGATCGGGTCGCCGTACTGCTGTCGGGCTACAAGCGCGCGCGGCGGCCAAATTGGCCGAGATCGATGCGAAACTCACCGAGCTGACCGCGGTGCGCGACACCTTGCATGCCGCATTGGAGGCAGGTTGTGACGACTTGCTTGCCTGCAGCGAAAGCCCTTGTTGCCCAGTACCGTTCACCTCCGACTCCGCCGGTGAAGGAGGCGAGTGTGGGTGCTGAGCGCACGCGGACGCGACGCTGGTGGGTATCGATCGGGCTGGGCGCGCTTCTGTGTGTCGGATGCTGCGCGCTTCCAGTCCTGGTCGCCGCCGGAATCTTCGGCGGCGGGGTGGCGTTGGTGAGCCTTTCGTGGCTGGAGTCGCTGGGCATCGCCCTTATTGTCGCCGGTGCGATCGGTCTGTTGTGGACCCGCGCCCGGCGCGCCGGATGCACGACCACCTCGGGGCATTGCGCGGATGCGGGATGCGGCTGCGGCACGGGCGCCTCACTTCGAATTCGCCGCGCTTTTCGAACGACGGCTGGCTGTGCCGTGCCTGGTGCCTTCGGTGATGACGTGACCCGCGGCTTTGACCGTGGCGAGTACGGGTGTCACTTCCAGTGTTCGAATGGCGTCGTCGCTGCCGAGGCGGCGGGTCAGGTAATGGTGCAAGGCGCTGGGATTCGGGCACATCGCTTGGGCCACAAGGTTACTCGGACCGGTGGTGGCGAGCACGAAGGCGAGTTCGGGATGCCGCGCCAACTCGAGGCCGACCTGGTCGAGCCGCGCGGGAGCGACCGACATCCACAGCAGTGCCTGGGTGGTGGCGCCGAACCGGGTGTCGTCGGCCTGGACATCGAAGAAGATCTCGCCCTGCGCCCGTAGATCGGCCAGGCGGCGCGCGACCGTCGCCGGGGACCATCCGGTGGCTGCCGCCAGCTCGGCCAGCCCGGCCCGTCCATCGGCTTGCAGCGCGGACAACAGGGCATCGTCGGCGCTGGAGAGCCGGCGTGCGGACAGCGCGTCGTGATGGGGTGGTGTGAGTTGTCGCTGCTGGTGCTCGGTGAGGGTTGCGACTTGTCCGTGCCACGGCGTCGGACCGCCCAAATAGGTGTGGAGCACATAGTGAGCCGACACGGTCGTGATACCGGCGGTGCGGGGGATCTCCTGCAGCAGCAGCGGATGTGCCGCGTCCGCCTGGCGCGGCATGCGAAGGATGAGAAGGATTTCCGTGCCACCCGACAGGAGTTTGATCCATGAGGTGTCGGGTCGTCGGGCGAGGGAATGAGCGAGTGTCCGGGCTGCCGTCGTGGTGGCGCCGAGGCGGACCAGCCAGCGGGTGTGGTCGTCGCGGTCGAGACGGCTCAGCCCGACCACCCGCAACCCGGCCTCGGCGCGCAGTCGCCGGTAGCGCCGGGCCACCGTCTGCGTCGACACACCGAGCACCGTGCCGATACGGCTGAACGTTGCGCGGCCATCGATGTGCAGCGCATGGACGATGCCCCGGTCCAGCTCGTCTATCACGGTCATTTCTTTCAGCATTCCGTCTTCAATGGAAAATTTCCACCGATATCTCCCTGTGGATGGAGCTGGCGGGGGCTCCGGGCCGATGCTGGGTCCCGTCGTCGGACAGGACGTGACGACAACGATCCACGGAAGGGACTCTCATGATTCTGGTTACCGGCGCCACCGGCACTGTCGGCCGCTCGCTCGTCGACCGACTCGTCGCCGCGAAGGTGCCCGTGCGCGCGATGACCCGTCGGCCCGCCGCCGCCGGTCTTCCCGCTGCCGTCGACGTCGTCGCGGGCGACTTGGGTGATCGCGGCAGCATCGCCGCGGCGCTGCGCGGGGTGGACCGCGTGTTCCTGCTTTCCACCGGCCCCGACATCCCAACCCACGACGCGAACCTGATGCGCGAAGCCGTACGCGCCGATGTCGCGCATGTCGTCAAGCTGTCCTCCGGGCGTACCGGCGACGACACCGCGACCGACCCCATCCCGAGCTGGCATCGCCGCGGTGAACAGGCACTGCGCGACAGCGGCATTCCGTGGACGATCCTCGGCCCGCTCGGGTTCATGGCCAACGCATTGCACTGGGCCGACTCGATTCGGAACCGCGACAGCGTGTTCGCCGCCTATGGCCACGGCCGCATCGCGGTCGTCGACGAACACGACATCGCCTCCGTCGCCGCCACCGTGCTCACCACCGACGGTCATGACGGGCGAACCTACCGGCTCAGCGGACCGGAGGCTTTGACCCCCGCCGAGATGACCGCCGTACTCGCCGACGTGCTGGGCAGGCCGCTACGGTTCCTGGAAGTCGAGCCCGCCGCCGCCCGTCAGGCGATCTTGGACCACGGACTTTCCGAGATCATGGCCGACGCCATCATGGCACTGCGAGCCACCGCGCTGGAGTCGTTCACCTCCGTCGTGCATCCGACGGTGCAGAAAGTCACCGGCGTGCGGCCGACCTCGTTCCGCGAATGGGCCACCCGACACCTTGCCGACTTCGCGCGTGTGTGACAGCGCGTGCACATCTCGATTCCTACCGTTTCAGATTCTCGTGCGGCGTGTCGCTGAAGGTCAGCCCGCAGCGTCGGATTTGAATGCAGGCTGGCCGGTCGACAAATGCGCGAACTACTGGAGGTAGAAGATCGTGATCCGGCGGTTTCTCTTGCCCGGCAGCAGGCGCAGCGGTGCGATCGGCGGTGTGGCACTCGGGCTGCTCTTGGCGACGACGGCAACCGCGCAACCGCTGTATCCACTGCCCGATCCGGACCCGTTCTATGCCGCCCCGGCGGATCTGGCGGCACACGAAGCAGGGGATGTGCTGGGTGTGCGGGCACTGCCCGCGCTGGCGATCTTCCCCGCAGCCACTGTCACGCTGGTCAAGTTCCGGTCCACCGACTCGCATGGAGCGCCGATCGCGGCGACTACGACGGTTCTGACTCCCTTCGCCCGACAGCCCGGCGGGCCGCTGCTGTCGTATCAGCACTTCATCAACGCGCTCGGCACCGGCTGCGCGATATCGCACAAGCTGTACAGCGACGATCTGAACCTGGTGGCGACCACGCCGATCTTGAACGTGGCGCTGGCCCAGGGCTGGACTGTGGCGCTGCCGGATCACCTCGGACCGCAGTTCGCTCTCGGGGCAGCGCGTTTGGGTGGCCATGTCGTATTGGACGGCATCCGTGCGGTGAAGCGGCTACCCGCACTCGCCGTGGAGCACAGCCCCGCGGTCATGGCCGGTTATTCCGGCGGTGGCCTGGCCACCGCATGGGCGGCCGCGTTGCAGCCGGCATACGCACCGGAGCTGAAACTCGCGGGTGCGGCCATCGGTGGTGCCCCGATGAATCTGATGACGATGGCCGAGACACTGGGCCTGGACCGGCACCCCTCGTTCGGGTTGGCCATGGCGGCGGCGATCGGTCTGGAGCGGGAGTACCCGGACCGACTGCCGACGAGCTCGTATCTCAACCCGCGCGGCCTCGCGGTCGCTCAGGACATGGCCAACAGTTGCAGCAACGACATCCTCACCGCGGGCGTCGACGGCAGCGCTCGGGAGTACCTCGACAACACCTCGATCGTCGACAGCCGCGAAGCCCGCTCGGTGGTGGAGGAGAACAGCCTGGAACTCTATCCCGGTATGCCGGAAAACCCGATCCTCGAATGGCATTCGCCGAAGGACCAGCAGATTCCGCTCGGTGCGATCGAGAATACCGTCCGCCGCTGGTGCGCGGCCGGGGTGCGGGTGCAGACGGTGCTGGTGCCGTCGGTTGAACTGCCTTCCGCGCTGGAACATTTGGCCCCTGCGGTATTGGGTGCGCCTGCGGTGCTGCTGTGGCTCGAAGGCCGGGCCCGCGGAGAGCTCGCCCCTACCAATTGCTGACATCGACGCCCACGTAGCGAAGCGGAACTGCGGCAGATGGCCGCCGAACGCCGTGGGCGGATGGCCCCTGGCCGGCAGGAGGTAGACCGCGTCGGTGTGGTGCGCGGTCACTTCATGAGGGCGAAGTTGCGCCAGAGGTTGATGAGGCTTTCGGTTCCTCCGAACAGGGTGGTGAAGTTGGTGGAGTCGATCATGACGATGTCGCCTGCGCGTCGGTCGGTGGGCGGCAGCCAGATCGCGGTGTTGAATTCGGTGTTGCCTTCGGCGGTGAAGGGGTGGGGTCGGTCGAGGTCGATGGGTTGCCGGGCGAGCAGGCGCACGGATGCGCTTGCGGGCGCGGTGAGGTGATAGTGCGGGAGGTGGGGGTGGAAGTTGAATGTGGTGACGTTGTCGAGCAGGTGCAAGTCGTCGAGGTCAGGAAATGTGGACAGGGGCGCAATGGATTTCGTGCCTTCGGCGACGGCGGGTCGGAGTCCGTACATGTTGTGCACCGGAACGTCGAGGGCTTTCATCAGTGAGCGGGTGTAGGCGCTGAAGCGTTGTTGGCGCGGCACCAGCGGGTCGCCGTGGTGCTGAAATTCGACTTGGCGTTGCTGGAGGTCATCGGTGCAACCCACGTCGTGATGAGGCGCCAAAAGCAGACAGGTGCCTTCGCGTCGCAGCCATTCGTCGAGGGCCGCGATCTCGTCGGGCGCGGCTTCTGCCTGACCGAGAACGTGGTCGAGGCCGAAGATCATGAGAGTATCGGTGTCGGCCAGAATGCGTTCGTCGAGGGGCAGTTCGAACCCGGCTTGATCGATGCGCTGGAAGACCGCGACGGGGTGACCGGTGGCCTCTCCGGCGATCTGCTGGAAGGTAAGGGTGGAGCGGTGGAACAATTCCAGCGTTCCGGCGATCCCTTGCAGAAAGTGCGCGGCGTCGTACTCGGGCGTCTCGTAGGCAGGCCAAGCCGCTTGGCGCACCTCGGTCATGGTGGAGAAGCGGTTGTCGAGCGCGGCGGGATCGCGCTGTGCCTCCCAGGGATAACTCCACGTCCAGTAGATGCTCAACCGGCGTCTGCCGGGAGTGTAGGTGCGTGGCAGCTGAGATTGGTTGTAGGTGCGTGCCTGGGTGACGGTGCTCATGGTGCCACCTCGTTGTCGGTAGGGGTGCAGAGGTAGCGCAGTGCGCGGACACCGGGCATGAAGAAGTACGCGCCACCCCTGAGAGTTGTGAACGCCGGTAATCCTCTGATGGTCTTGCGGATCGGACGTTTGGGGATCTTGTATTCCAGGGTGCCGTCTTGGTTGCCGATGATCGGATCCCGCTCGTTGCCGAGTTCGTGGAACGTCTTGTCGTTGATCCACACGTTCTGGGCGAATTCGAATTGGCGCACCAGGCTGGCACACAGCACGAAGGCCGCGATTCCGCGCTCGGCGCCGTCCTCGGAAACGCCTTCGGGGAGGTGCGGTCCGTAGGTGGCGCCGCGGCGGATCATGCGCCGCCGCTGCATGTTCACCGCGGTGTCGCGGGGATTCAGCCTGCGGATGTGCGAGCCCAAAGGCACGGCGTACCCGTAGGGGTCCATCTGTTTGTAGTTGAAATCGTTGTTTCGCCGCATATCTGCGCCGAGTTCGGGATCGTCCCGCTCGGGGGCGAGCACCAGAGGAGCGCCGCTGCGCCAGCGGCCCATGAGTTTCGCGGCCAGCAACTCCTGTTCCTCCGGGGTGTCGGTGTGCTCGGCCAGGAACTCGCGGAATCGCCCGACGTGTTCTTGTAAGCGCCGGTAGGCCATGTAGCTGCCGTTGCGCGACAATACCTCCGGTTGCGGCAATCCCACCGGAGGACCGTCCTCGTCGGGATATCCCAGGATGAACTCGCCGGCCTTGATCGGGGCACCCGTGCCCGGTGTGGGCTGCTCACCGGAGCCTTCGATCACCGGCTGCGACAACCTGTCGCGGTAGCCGAAATGGTCGTGCGGGTACTCCAACGGCGGAACGGCCGCGAGGTCCAGCGACGACAGCACCGTCACTCCGGTGCAGCGGCCGAGCAGCTGCTGGTGCTCGTGCACCCAGCGAGCGCGTTCGGCGTCGTCGTGGGCGAACAGGATCGCGATCGCGTGTAGATCGTCGCCCGCCAATCCACCGACCCAATGGTCGGGGTGAGCGGTCCCGGTGTCGCCCAGGATGGCGGCCCGCGCTGCCATGCCCTGGCGGAACTCCTCGGGGAACGTTGCCAGTGACTGTTCGGGCACGCCGAGTGCGCGTAGGCCGGTCCAGGTGAACGCGAGTGTCACCCATCGGCGGTCGGTGGTCACGGAGCGTTGTGCGTCGGCGGCCGAGGCCACGCGGTCGACCATGGCCGACAGCCACGCCCGCCCACCGGTGGCACTGGCGAACGACAGGAACTCGTAGCGTCCGGTCAGCGCTGGGACGCGAGTCAGCAGAATGTGCTGGATGTCGTCGAGTTCGAGCATCGGCAAACCTCTCGGTCCCTACTGCATCTGGTCGAGCATGTCGGAAAATGCCGCCTTCACGCGCAGCGCCTTCTTGACCTCGTCCGCGGTCACATAGGGGTACTCACCGTACTCCAGGAAGCTCGGGAATTGATGCTCACGGAAGAACTCGACCACCGCATCGGTATTGGTCTTCCAGTCTTCGGGGAACCCTTCGAGGTTCACGAATACGGTTGTGATGCCCGTCGACAGGAACAAGGCGATAGCATCCTCGACGTACTTGTCGAAGTCGGTGTCGAAGATCCCCTGATATTGGAAACACAACCCGTCGCCGATGTCGAACAGTACCCACCGCAAGTAATGCAGCCGGAGCGGCGCCAGCACAGTGGGATCTTCGGCTACCGCGGCCTCGATTTGCTTGCCGTACTCCCGGATCGCCTCCTCACGGCCGGGTTTGACCCGCGCGATGATCGAGAAGCCGTAATTGGCGGGTGTGCGGGGAAAGACCGGCCCGTACCGGCCTTGCTCTAGCTCGAAGAACCCCTCCTTCGGCAGGGCCATCGCCGCCGGCCTGGACCAATCCGCATCGCCTGTGGTCATGTCCGCCTCCATCTCGAGCGGTGCGGCGCGGAGCGAGCTGGAATTCCTCGGCCGGACCGCTCTTGTCGTTGTTATCTGATCGTTTGACCGAGGTGTGGGTCTCGAAATCCATCGCTGCCCTTGGGTAAGCGGATTGCGACGATCGCCGGAGCCGCGGACGGATGGGGCTGCTGGTCCGCATTGCTGCCTGCGACAGCGGGCCGCCCGCCGGTCGAGCCGACCCGCCGCATTTCGACCGTGGCACGGCTGGTCTCGGGACAAGGATCCGATTTCTCGCGGGTCCATGTACCGGTCAAGAATTCGGTGGGGTCGGGGCCCACGTCGGACGCGAACAAATCCCAATTGAATGTCGCGATGGTGTGCGGCTCGTTCGATTCCGCGAAGCAGGGAAAGGGGATGCTGTAATCGGTCCGCCAGACCCCGCCCTCGAGCCTCAACATCGGAGCGAAGACGGCGCGTGGATCTTTGCGCGGATCTGTGCCGGAATTTGTGTCCGTCGTTGCGGCGCAGCGGTCGCCCTCACGCATGCACAGGGTGTTGTATTGCTGCCGGAACTTGCTCGGCGGTGGGGGATTGGGAACGTCTGGTGTCGCGGTATACGTGATGGTTACGTCGTAGGAGCCGCTGATCGGCGCGATGGTCGGGCTGGGACCGCGGTCGGGGATGGTTTCGGGAGGGACGACGTCGACCTTCGGGTCGATCTCGCCGACGCGGGAAAGCTTCATCTCTTGTTGTTGGGTGTATGCGCAAGGGCCGCCGACGAAACTGAAGGAGTTTCCGGTCCACGCCGGGATGCCGGGTCGGAATTCGAGTCGCTGCCATGCCGGGACGTTCTGCGGCACCTTGGTGATCGGACTTTCGCAATCGGGGTCGGGGCGGGCCCGTATGTCTCTTGTGATCGTCCACGTGCCGTCGCGATAGTCCGCGCTGAACTTGGCCGGGGCTGTCTCCCGCTCGGCCGTGCTCTGGCTGGTTATCGAGGCCACGCAGCGTTCGCCGTGCGGTGGGCAGTCGGATCGGACTGACCATGTCCTTTCTTGGGGGGGACTGTTGTCCGGCTTCCCGTTGAGAGTTTTGGGCGTGTAGGTGACTTCGTATTTGCCGTCGAAAGCGACTTCCGGCTTCGATGGCCGGGTCAGCCACCAAATACCCGCTCCTAGGGCCGCGGCGATGAACGCGGCGACCACGGTCACCACTACCCCCACGACAGGCCGTTTACGTCGAGGCGGTGCGGTGCCGCCACGTGCGATCCCGCCCGATTCGGATCGAATGGGCTGAAGACCGGGCAGATCTACGGGAGGTCCAGCGTTGATCGTGGAATTTTGCTCCGCGTACGGCTCTGTGGGGGGTACCGGCGACGGCGGCCCGGGCCGATCGCGGAGATCTCCGAAGCCGGGGGGCACCGAAGCGGGGCCGGCTCGGGGAGCGCTTCCGGCGGCAACCGCAGGAGCAGTGGTGAGAGCGTGTTCGGCGGCGGCTGCCAGCTCTCCGGCGGTCTGGTAGCGGTCGTCCGGGTCCTTCGCCATGCCCCGGGCGATGACATCGTCGAACCCGACCGGTAGGTCGAGCCGCCGCATGCTCGGCGCCGGGGGTGCTGCGGTCAGGTGCGCCGCGACCTGTTGCTCCGTGCTGGTGCTCGGGTAGGGCGGTATTCCGGTCAGGAATTCGCACAGCACACAGGTAAGGGCATACACGTCGGACCGAGCGTCGGCGACCCCGCTGGTGAATCGCTCCGGAGCCATGTAGGCCAAGGTTCCGATCATCGTGCTGGTGCTGGTCAGCGGGGTATTGCTGGCCGAGCGCGCGATACCGAAGTCGATCAGATAGACGAAGCCGGTATCGGTGACCAACAGGTTGGATGGTTTGACGTCGCGGTGTACCAGACTTTGAGCGTGCGCCGCATCCAGTGCCGCCGCGACTTGGGAGATCACCCCAACCGCTGTCGCAGGCTCCATCGCACCATCGCGGTTGAGCAGGGTTCTCGCGTCGTCGCCATCGATCAAGCGCATATCGAGATAGAGGTGGCCTTCGATCTCGCCGTAGCCGTGGATCGGGACCACATGTGGTTCGCGCAGTTGAGCGGTGTCGTGAGCCTCGCGTCGGAACCGCTCCCGGAAGCTGGGATCAATCGCACAGCGCTCGGGCAGCAATTTGATCGCCACGATGCGGTCGGTAGCGGTGTCATAGGCCCGCCATACCTGGCCCATGCCGCCTTCGCCGATCAACTCGTGCAACCGGTAGCGACCGAACGCTATGCCGTTCACCGACCACCTCCCGCACGGATGAATCGCGTTCGCTATGGAGGATCAGCATTGTGAAAAGGTCGCGGTATCGATGATATCGGCCTCGGCATTCCTACTGCATCATTGTCGCGATGCTGCCCGCGTTGCACCTCTCCGAGACAGTTTCGACGGGCTGGCCGACGCGTCGGATCCTCACACTTTCTCGGTGGCGGGCAGATGGGCCGCGCAGACCGCCTCGACGAATTCGCCGACGGTGCTATCGGCCAGATTGCGGGCCAGATCGGCCTCGGTGATGATGCCGACCAGCATGCCGTTGTCGGTGACCGGGAGCCGACGGATCCGCTGCTGCTCCATGAGGACCAGCACGTCGCGCACATCGGTGTCGATATCGACGGTGTGCAGTCGGTCGGCGCCCTGCGCCAATTCGCCGGCGGTGGTGGTCTTCGGATTCGCGCCGACACCGACCACCTTCACGACGATATCCCGATCGGTGACTATGCCGACGGGACGGCATTCGCCGTCGCAGATGGGCAGTGCGCCGATGTCGAGCTGCCGCATGCGTTGGGCGGCTGCCTCCATGGTTTCTCGAACACTGATGTGCTGTACGTCGGGCCGCATGATGGTCCGCGCGGTCGTCATGATGCATCTCCTTCTATTGCGGTGGCGTGTTCGCTACTCCGATCATCATTCGACGGCGGCGAAGGTATCGACAGGGCAGAAGGTCATCTGGCGACCGCCTCGGGCGCCGTTGCGCGAACTCGAGCAGTGAGTGTACAGTCACTCACATGAGCAGACGTGCCACTCTTTCCACCGCGGAACTCCGGCGCGAGGCCGTCGTCGACGCCGCGATCGACGAGTTCGCCCGCACCGGCTATCACGGCACGCCGATCACGAGCGTCGCGGCGCGCGCATCGATCTCGCCCGCGTACGTCTTCAAGTTGTTCCCCGGCAAGGTATCGCTGTTCGTCGCCGCGCTCGATCGCGCCTTCGAACTGATCGAGGAAGCGTTGTCGGCCGGCGCGTCCCGGCCGGGCGAGACCGACCCGGATGCGATCCTGTATCGGATGGGTGGCGCCTACGCCGAGCTCATCGCGGACAACCGACTGCTCATGGTGCAGGTGCACGCCCAATCCGCGGCCGACATCCCGGAAATCGCCGCCGCTATGCGCAGCGGGCTCGAACGGGTCACCGCGTTCGCCGCGGAGCGGTCCGGCGGCAGCGCCGAGCAGGTCCAGCGCTTCATCGCCTACGGCCAGCTCTGTCATCTGATCACCACGCTCGACATCGACGCGAGCGCAGGAGAGTGGGCGGCAATGCTCACCCAGGGGATCCGGCACCCGAACCGCATGTAATCGACGTCCCGAGTGGCGAAGTCGCCATTTACCCATCGAGTGATTGATCAATCACACACTAGGAGGTTCCGAGATGAGCACACCGAACGTGACAGTTACCGAGATCGTGTTGCCCGGCAAAGTCGAACCGAGCGGACTGCGGGTGCGGCAGCGCGAACTGCCGCCACCCGGTCGGGGGCAGGCGCTGGTGCGGGTAGAGGCCACTGGAGTCTCCTTCGCCGAGCAGCAGATGCGCCGTGGCAAGTACTACGACCAGCCGCCGTTCCCGTTCGTGCCCGGCTACGACTTGGTCGGCGAGGTCGTCGCCGTGGGTTCGGGAGTGGACGCGGCGCTGCGGGGCCGCCGGGTCGCCGCGCTCACCAAGACCGGCGGCTGGCGCAGCCACGTGCTGCTGGACGCCGCCGACTTGGTGCCGGTGCCGGACGGGCTCGACCCGGCAGAAGCGGAGACGCTGGTCGTCAACGGGATCACCGCGTGGCAGATGCTGCACCGGGTCGCCGGAACCCGGCGCGGTGCGACGATTCTGGTGCACGGCGCGAACGGCGGCGTCGGCTCCACGCTGGTGCAGCTGGCCCGCGCGGCCGGTATCGCGGTGATCGGCACCGCGTCGGCCCGCAACGCGGACGCGGTCCGGGCGCTCGGCGCGCAGTGGGTGGACTACCGCGGCGACGTGCCCGCCCAGGTCCGGGCGCTGGCGCCGAACGGTGTTGACGCCGTGTTCGACCACGTCGGCGGCCCCGGCATCGTGGACTCCTTCCGACTGCTCGCGCCCGGTGGCACCCTGGTGTCCTACGGCACCGCGGCTACCCGCGACGTCGAAGGCGATTCCCGGCTTCCCGTGCTGAAACTGCTCGCCCGGCTGCAACTGTGGAACGCGGTGCCGAACAAGCGCAGAGCGCACTTCTTCAATCTGTGGGCGGGCAAGCGCGACGCCGCGGCCTTCCGCGCCCGGATCGCCGAGGACCTCGGGCAGGTGTTCGATCTCGCGGTGGCCGGGTCATTGCGGGGACAGGTCGCCGCACGGTTGCCGCTCACCGAGGTCGCCGAGGCGGTGCGGCTCGCGGAGTCGGGCACGGTGGTCGGCAAGGTTGTGCTGGAACCGTGAACCACGGCTCCCGGACTCTCGATGGTCGCACGGCATGCCCGAAATCATGGAGCTCGTCTCCGATCTCGGCGAGTACCGCGGCAGCGCCGCGCCCGGGAAGCATGCCCACTGAGCTCGGCGTTCGCCCGGCTCGGCAGCCGAGATGGGCGCCACCATATCCGAATGGTCACAGCGGTCGGCATTCCGCATCAGGTCGGATATCCCGGGGGTAGCGTCCTTATCGCAGTGTGCACGTTCTCTCCTGAGCACCAAGCAGTTTCTGCTCGCTACCACTCGGACTGTTCGTCCGGGGCGGTTACCGATTCAGACCGCACGGAACCAGGACAAGGAGATCGTCATGAAAGCCACACGCCTCGTTCGTTTGGGTCTTCCCCCGTTTTTCGCCGCCGCGGCGGCGCTGTTGTTCTGTCCGCCGACCGCCACGGCGCAGGAGATGTGGAACTACAACTGTTCGTCCCATTCGCCGGTGTGGGAAGGCAGGGTGACCGCCATGGACTGCACGCCGTCGAACGGTGCGCCCGCGAGTGGAGAGATCACGCAGCCGTTCCAGGTGAACGGCGGCGAGGTCATGAACTGCTCGTCCGGATGGGCGCACCTCCCCGATTTGATGGGCAAGGAATGCGGACCGGCGCCGATGCGATAGCTGATCGACCGCGTCGGCGGGTGGACCTTGTCGATTCCGGCAAGGCCCACCCGCTTTCTGCTACCAGGATGGTGCGATGACCATCACTGCCGAGGATCTTTCGCACCTGCGCCGCTGCGTCGAACTCGCCCGGGAGGCGCTCGACGACGGGGACGAGCCGTTCGGCTCGCTCCTGGTCTCGGCCGACGGGGAAGTGCTCTTCGAGGATCGGAACCGGATCAAGGCGGGTGACGCGACACGTCATCCCGAATTCGAGATCTCTCGCTGGTCCGCGGCACATCTGTCGCCTGACGAGCGCGCCGCGGCCACCGTCTATACCTCCGGCGAGCACTGCCCGATGTGCGCGGCGAGCCACGGATGGGTCGGCCTGGGGCGGATCGTGTACGCCGTGTCGTCCGGTCAATTGGTGTCCTGGCTGGCGGAATGGGGTGTCCCGCGTGCCCCGGTCGCGGCGCTGCCGATCACCGAGGTCGTGCCGGACGCCGTGGTCGACGGGCCGGTCGCCGAACTCACCGACGCGATCGAGGCACTCCACCGTGCGCACGCTTTCCGCAGCTGAACGCAACTCAGCCGCAATGGTGTTCAGTTCTCGGCGGTGACGGGACTCCGGTCCAGAATGGTCCTGCTGATTCAGGAGAGGTTCGCCGGCTCCTCGTCGATGAGGTGGTGGCCGCACTCGAAACCTCCCGTTCCCGAATCACATTCGCCGATTCATTCGGTAGGCGGTTGCCGTACGGCTCGAGTGGCGCATCCGGGGCGACTGGATCTGCTGGTGCAGTCGTCCCCCGGGCGATGCCGCAGGGGGATGTGGCGTCGATGTATCACCGGAAACTAGCTGATCATCAACTGCACCAACCGGTCTGGCGGGCACATGTGGGGGTGGAAGCGGTTCGGCGAAGCTGCCGCCGAGCCCCTTCGGCTGGCCGGTGGCGGTCCGGGAGGTTATGATCAACGCGATGATGACTCCATCTGTTCAAAGATTGGGGGTTCCGTTCGCGCAAGGTGAGTGCTGATGCTCACTCACATCGCGAACGAGGACGACTCCCGCCTTTCCTTCTGGCTGCGTGTGCGTGAATTCGCCGTGCCGCCCTCCATGATCGAGACTGCTACCGCCCGCCGTCGCGTGGGGGACTGGGCGGGCGCGTGTGCCGCGGCAGGCTTCGATGTCGATTTCACTGTGCGGTCGGTGGCGCGTAGCCACGGGCACGAACTCGCGGCTCGAATCCGGGCCGATCTCCGCCATCTGGCTCCTGACCTGTTGCGCTGGCATCTGCCGAGAGTCGCTCCGGACGGGTTGTTGCGGCCGGGTCTGACCATCGCCTTGGCGCGGTACGACACGGCACCGGACCAGCGCGGCGGCGCACGTCCCATGCACCTTGTCGTTCGGACCGCGCCGGCTTGGGCGGACGCCGGTCAGCGGATCAGTCTCGCGCTGTGGGACGGGTCCGCCGCCGGAACCAGCGCCGGGCTCCATCCGCATCCTCGCCCACACCGGCGTTTTCGCCTGGATCTTCATCGCCATTTGTGGGACGCGCGCAGAGTCGGCGAGCTGCGCACACGGTCCGGGGCCGAGCGGCACGCGGATACTTGCGCGATGCCGGCCGCCGAACTGCTCGCCGCGGTGCCGCAGGTCCGCCGCTGCGCCGTCGACCGCTGGGCGGCCGAGGCGGAGATGCTGCGCCACACCGAGGGACGGCGTAGCGGTACTTTCGTGGTGCGGTTCGGGGCCCGGCAACGGTTGGTTCTCGACGTGGACGGAAACGGTTCTGGACCGTCCATGGTGCGGATCGCGTCGGGATACCCGGTTGGCGGCGTCTCCGCGCTGCCCGTCCTGCCCGACGCGGCGACCTGGGTGCTGCCCGATCTGGCACTGCTTCGTGCCGGCGCGATAGCGGCCGATCGGCTGCATCCGCTGGTCGCCTCGGCACTGGTACCCGACTACTCGCCGAACGATGCGCCACGCATCCTGGACCGGGCAGGTCAACCGCGCCTGGTGCAGTGCAGGGGAGAACAGCACAGGATCGGGCTGGTCGACGGGTTCCTGGCCGCGCTGGACCATAACCAGGCCGAGATCCGGCGGGAAGAACTGCTGGTCGCCCTGACCGGCACTCCACTGCCTTGCCTGCAGGCCATCGATGAGGCGCACCGTCATCCGGACTGTCTGGTCGGTGTCCGTGAGCGTTTGGACCATGGCGACACCGCCGGCGCGCTGGCCATCGTAGCGGGACTGCTCGGTCCCGACGCGGTACTGCGCGACGGTGCTCTGCGCGACGAACTGGAAACGTTCGCGCGACAACGAATTACCTATGGACTGTTCAAGGCGGGCCTGTCCGAGCCAGGGATCGGGCGCGTTCCGCCGGTGCGCCGTCCACGCGACCGCCGCGCGCACCCCCGCAACGCGACCTCGCGCTGACCCGGCGACCTCGCCGCACATCCACTCGACAACGCAACCCCTTCAGGTGATCACACATGCTTACTGCTGTCCGTACGGCCGCCGATCCGGCCCGCCCCGCCCAACTCGATGTGGCCGACGAGTTGCTGAGTCTGCTCCGCGAGGTAACCACCGAACCGCGCCCCGATAACCAACTGGAGGCCTTGGCGCTGGCCGTGGCCGCCGACCTGCCGGTTCTCCTATGGGGTGAACCAGGGATCGGGAAGACCGCGGCCCTGACCCAGCTCGCCGCCGACCTGGACCTGCCGCTGACCACGGTGATCGCGAGTGTCCATGAGCCGTCCGACTTTTCGGGCCTGCCCATCATCGGGGACGATCCGGCGGAACACGGAGTCCCGATGGCTCCGCCGGATTGGGCCGTACGGCTCGTCCGGACCGGGCGCGGACTGCTGTTTCTGGACGAACTGTCCACCGCCCCGCCTGCCGTGCAAGCCGCCCTGCTCCGTCTGGTCCTGGAGCGGCGGATCGGCACCGTGCAACTGCCGCCCGGTGTTCGGATCGTCGCCGCGGCCAATCCGCGATCCTCGGCGGCCGATGGCTGGGAACTGAGCCCGCCACTGGCCAACCGGTTCGTGCATCTGCAATGGGCCCACGATCACGAAGTGGTCGTTCGGGGCCTCGGCGGGACCTGGCCCCATGCGACGCTACCGCGGCTGGCACCCGAAAGATTGGGCGACGCTGTGACTTTCGCGCGCCGCGCGGTGTGTGCGCTTCTGGCGGCTCGTCCCGCTCTCGTGCATCAACTCCCCAGCACCGAAACCCGCCGAGGCGGTCCCTGGCCGTCGCCTCGAAGCTGGGAGATGACATTGCGGCTGATCGCCTTCGCCACCGCGGCCGGTTCATCCCGGGATGTGCTTTCCCAGCTGGTCCGAGGCACTGTTGGCGAGGGGCCGGGCTTCGAGCTGCTGGCGAGCTTGGACCGGATGGACCTCCCGGACCCGGAAGTGCTGCTCGCCGACCCGGCGGGAGCCGTCCTGCCCGAGCGGGGGGATCTGCGGCAGGCTGTGCTCGACGGCGTTGTGGCTGCGGTCCGCAAACGGCCGGAGAAATCCCGCTGGGATGCGGCATGGGCGCTTCTGGTCAAGGCTTCGGAAACCGGGGCGCCGGATCTGATCGTCGTTCCCGCAACCACTCTCGCCACGCTGCGCCAGGACGACTGGGACGTGCCCGCGGCCATCGAGGAACTCGCCGGAGTGGTATCGGTGTCCACGGAAGCGGATCGGGCAGCGGGCCGTGTCGCGGCGAAGGCAGGCCGATGACCGCGAACGCGCTGCGGCCGCTGGACCGCGACAAGCTCTTCGCCGCCCGATTGCACGCCGCCAGGGTCCGGCCCTACTTGGCGACCGCTCTGTTCGCGCTGTGCGTCGTCGAATCGCGCCGAGTACCGACGATGGGTGTCGACCGGCACTGGCGCTGCTACGTGTCGCCTGCGTTCGTGGACCGGACTTCGGTAGCGGATCTGGCCGGGGTGTGGGTGCACGAGGTGTCGCATCTGCTGCGCGACCATCACGGTCGCAGTGACCGCTTCGCCCGGCAACACGACTTGACCGGCCCGGCGGAACGACTGCGGATGAACATCGCCGCGGACTGCGAAATCAACGACGACGCATTCGGCGACGGGCTGACCCGCCCCGATGACGCTGTCACGCCCGAGTCGTTGGGGTTGCCCGAGGGGGAGCTCATGGAGGACTACCTGCGCAAGTTCCGGCTCGGACCCACTACGCAGGGCATAGCGTGGCTCGACTGCGGCAGCGGCGCAGACGGATTGGAACGCGAATGGGAACTCGGGCCCGACGGTGCGGACGGACTCAGCGAACACGAACGAGACGCCGTCCGATTCCGGGTGGCGCAGGGCATCATCGGCCGTCCGGGGAACGCCTCGAAAGGGTGGCGGCGCTGGGCGGAAGAGGCGTTCCATCCGCCGCAACCGTGGCGGGATCTGCTGGGAGCGGCTCTCCGCTCCGCGGTCTGCGTCGCCGGTGCGGGTGCGGACTACACCTATGGCCGGCCGGCACGGCGCTCGGCGGGGGTGCCCGGCGTAGTGCTGCCGAGTCTGCGGCGAACGCCGCCTCGGGTCTCGGTGCTCATCGATACCTCGGGGTCGGTCAGTGATACGGAACTGGGCAGCGCGCTGCTCGAGGTGGCCGCCATCGCCCGTGCCGTGGGCGGCCGCCGCGACCTGGTCACCGTGCTGCCGTGCGACGCGGCGGCGAGGATCGTGCATCCCTTGTGCCGTGCCGAGCGGATACCACTGGTGGGCGGCGGCGGCACTGACCTGCGCACGGGCATCGCCAAGGCGATACGAGCCCACCCCCGCCCGGATGTCCTCGTGGTGCTGACCGACGGCCAGACACCCTGGCCGACCACACGGCCACCGTGCCGGACGGTGGTAGGGCTGTTCCGTCGGCAGCACGCCGCTTCGTGGCGCGAAAACGACCCCGATTACGTTCCGGACGCGCCTCCCGCATGGGCCCGAGTAGTCGATATCGGATAGGCCGCCCGCCGCTCGGACGATGGTGCTCGCTCGGGGTCGCCACCTGGCGATCTCACGAGGGGGGATCCGGCCTCGGTGAAATCGGGGCCCTGATTAGCATCGATACGCGTGTAAATCGAGGAGATCCGAGGACCTACGTTGACTACCGAACAACTCGACCGCTGGAACGCCCAGGAAGCCGCCGCCGAGGCAATGATTCCCATCATCGGCACGTTGTATCGGGGCAAGGGCGTGACGATCCTGCTGCACAGCCGGTCGCTGGTGAACAAGTCGGTGATCAGCATCCTGCGGACGCACCGCTTCGCGCGGCAGATCGAAGGCGAGGAGTTGTCGGTGGACGAGACTCTTCCCTTCCTGCGAGTGCTCAGTGAACTGGATCTCGGGCCATGCAAGATCGATCTCGGTCAGTTGGTCATGACCTATCGCGCCGACGATCGCGGACTGTCGATCCGCGAGTTCACCGCGGCGGTGCTGGCCGAGGTGACCAACGGCAACAAGGCTCTGTCCCCGGGCCCGAGGGATGTCGTCCTCTATGGCTTCGGCCGCATCGGTCGCCTGGTCGCTCGCCTGCTCATCGAGAAGGCCGGATCCGGCAACGGGCTGAACCTGCGTGCCGTGGTGGTGCGCAAGGGAGGCGACGACGATCTGAGCAAGCGAGCGTCGCTGCTTCGCAGGGATTCGGTGCACGGCGCATTCAACGGCACGATCAAGGTCGATACCGGCAACGACACGATCACCGCGAACGGGAACACGATCAAATTCATCTACAGCGATGATCCGACGACGATCGACTACACCGAGTACGGGATAACGAACGCGATCCTGATCGACAACACGGGCAGGTGGCGTGATCGGGACGGGCTGTCGCAGCATCTGCGCCCCGGCATCGCGAAAGTCGTTCTCACCGCGCCCGGTAAGGGCGATATCCCGAATATCGTGCACGGCGTGAACCATCGCGGCCTGGACCTGTCGCAGCAAATCTTCTCGTGCGCCTCGTGCACGACCAACGCGATCGTTCCGCCGCTCAAGGCCATGGACGACGAGTACGGCATCATCCGCGGGCACGTGGAGACGGTTCATTCGTTCACCAACGACCAGAACTTGCTGGACAACTATCACAAGGCGGACCGGCGCGGTCGTTCCGCGCCGTTCAATCTCGTGCTCACCGAAACGGGTGCCGCGTCCGCGGTCGCGAAGGCTATGCCGGATTTCAAGGCCAAGATCACCGGCAACTCGATTCGTGTTCCCACCCCCGACGTTTCGGTCGCGATTCTGAACCTGCAGCTTCAGCGGGAGACGACGAAGAGCGATGTGCTCGCTTACTTGCGCGGGGTTTCGCTCGCCGGGCCGTTGAGCCGAAACCTCGATTACACCGCCGCCACGGACGTGGTTTCCAGCGATTTCATCGGATCGCGCGCAGCGTCGATCATCGATGCCAATGCCACGATCGTCGAGGGTGACACCGCGATTCTCTATGTCTGGTACGACAACGAATTCGGCTACTCGTGCCAGGTGGTGCGGACGGTGCAGTACATCTCGGGCATCGAGTACCCGACCTATCCTCAGGCCGGCGCGCGGCTGGACGGCACCGCCGACGCCCGCGTGCTGACTACTACCGACGCTCGGTAACTCGCACAACCGACACGGAAGTGTCTCGGCCATAGGACAATTCCTCATCTCGCGCCTGCCGATGTCTGTGCAACCCGATCGTCACGCGGATGTGTCGTCGATCGGCACATCCGTTCACCTCGCAGTGGTCTCATCGCGACACTCTAGTTCTCGAGGCAGGTGAGTCTTCCGCGCCGACTTCCGATAGCCTGCTGTCGTCGACGCCGGGCACGGAAGGACAACGTCCGAGCCCGGAGACCAACAGTGACAACAGGATGTGCAGGCAATCCGTGGTTCTCGAAAGTTCTACCGGTCGGACGATGCCGACCTCCTCCGTCACGACAACCGCGCTCGCGGACTATGACCCGATCGATCGGGACGGACCGCAAGCAGCGCCGGTTGCTTCGTCGCCGACCGCCGAGATCAAGGAAAACCGACCGGCGCGTGGCAGCGAGTATGCGGTGTTGCTGCGTCGAGTGCGCCAAGCCGGGCTACTGGATCGGCGGTTGCGGTACTACGTTCGGAAGAGTGCGGTCACCGCGGTGGCGTTCGCTGCCGGGTGGGCGGCGTTCGTCATGGTCGGCGACTCGTGGTGGCAGCTGGTGGTTGCCGCTTTCTTGGCAGTGGTCTTCGCGCAGTTCGCGTTCCTCGGTCATGATGCCGGGCACCGACAGATCTTCGCCGGTCGGCGGGCCAACTACTTGTTCGGTGTGATCGCGGGCAATCTCGGCATCGGGGTGAGCATCGGCTGGTGGGTAAGTAATCACAACCGCCACCACGCTCACCCCAACACCGAGGGTTCGGATCCGGACGTGATGGGGGTGCTGGCCCATTCCGGCCATCGAGCACGGACCGGCAAAGGCATCCGGCGGTTGATTTTCCGCTATCAAGCCTGGCTGTTCTTTCCGATGTTGTTGCTCGAGGCAGGCAGTCTGCACTACGCGAGTGTCCGGGCGGTGCTGCGCTGGGCGATACCCAACCGCGTCTGGGAGGCCGCGCTGTTGGCCGCGCACGCCGCCGGGTATCTCGCCGCGGTCTTCCTGGTCTTGTCGCCGGGTAAAGCGGTCGTCTTCATCGCTGTGCACCAGGGCCTGTTCGGGTTCTATATGGGCTGCACTTTCGCGCCCAACCACAAGGGGATGGAGGTACTGGCCGAAGGCGAGTCGGCAGACTTTCTGCGTCGGCAGGTGCTCACGTCCCGCAATGTCCGCGGCGGCCGAGTCGTCGACGCCGCCTTCGGCGGACTGAATTACCAGATCGAGCACCACCTGTTCCCGTCCATGCCGCGGCCCAACCTGCGCCGGGCCAAGCCGATGGTCGAACAGTTCTGCGTCGAACTCGAGGTGCCCTACTGCGAGACCAGCGTCCTGGACTCCTACCGCCAAGCGCTGAGCCACCTCCACGCCGTCGGCCGACTCGCCGGCCCGCAATCTTCTGCGGTAGCCGACAGTCGACCCGACTGACTTCTCACCTCAGCTGAACCATTACAGCGCTCTCTACCGGCTTCTGGCCTGGTCAGCTCGTTCCGCGGCACAGCAGGACACTCGGACTCGATCCTGTCAGCGGACCCGAGCACCTTTCGCCCGCTCGGCGTGACATTTTCGCGACCATTTCGTAATGTATCGGTGACCTATTCTCGACTGTAATCGGTAGCCGACATCATGCCTGGTCAACACCGTAAACGGACCGCAGCCCGGAAGCTCAGTGCCCTGGCCGTATGCGGCATCGCCGCGGCCCTCGCCGTCGTGTTGTGGGCGGTATCGCGACCGGGCCTGGAGGCTCGGCATGCCGCAGCGGCCGATTCGCCGCCGTCGGCAGCCGTCGCGCCGCCGACCAGCGTGCCGTCGATCACTCGGCCGACAGCGGCGGCGTCCGCGGCCGAGCAACCACCACCGTCGGCCAGGGAGGCTGCGCAGCACCTGCCACCACCGCCTCCCCCTGTCCCGTGCTCGACCGAACTCGCAGGCACGCGGCCGCACGTGGCGCAGGTGGGCAACCTACTCAAGAAGACGTTCGCCGTCGCCGACATCGGCGGCGCCATCGGCCGTAGCGACGGCGACCACGGCGCAGGCTTGGCACTCGATCTCATGACACCCGATTCCGCGCGGGGCGACGCGATCGCCGAATACGTGCTGGCCAATCAGCAGCGTTTCGGTGTGACCTACGTGATCTGGCGGCAGCGGTACAACGATGGCAGCGGTTGGTCCTATCTGGAAGACCGCGGGAGCCCGACCGCCAATCACTACGACCATGTGCATGTGTCGTTCGACAAGGCCGCCCAGGGGGACGTAGCCTGCTGAACTTCATTCGGTGGGTGGCCCGAAAAAAGTTCGTGCCGTCCGGCGACTTCGCCGGGCGGCACGAACCTGTGTTCAAGGAAGCTCAGCGCTCGCAGCACTGGGAGCTGTCTCCCTAGCGGGCAAACGGAATCTCGGGGTCCATCCGCCGCATCTGCTTCGATGCGGCGAATCGACTAGTTCAGCTGTAGCGAATTCACCGCTGTAGTGCGGGCCGCGGTGCGGAGCGGAGCGGCGCAGGGAAGTCCGGCCCCGAAGGGGCAGACGGACGATGCGGTGATCTACCGAGACCGGATCAGGAGGCGGGCTTGGGCTGGGTCAGGTCCCGGATGCCGGTGATCGCATCGATGACGTTGACGACGGCGGAGGTGCCCCCGTCGAGGGCCGAGCTGCCGGAGTCCAGCATGGCGGAACCGGAGGACGAGCCGGCCGAACCAGTGGACGAGCCACCGTCGGCCGAACCCGAGGCCAGGCCCGCGGAACCGGTGCCGGCGGCGGAGTGGGCGGCGGAGGCCACCGCGACCGGGCCGAAGAACAGGGCAGCGGCGGAGACGGTGCTGGCGGCGAGAAGGGCCTTACGAGAGAACATCTACGGAGCTTCCTTTCACAGTGGGATAACGACGCCATCACGGGCGCACCAGCAACGTTAAGAAAAAGAAATCTACAAATCCACTTCTCTTGCTGTGGTAATCATCACCGTTAATAGTTGGCTAACTGAATATTTTGCCGAGGTAACACAAATTGATCTTCATCCCTCGGTGAAGTCTATGATCAAATCAAATCGATTTCTCGACACCCCGCGTATCAACGTGCGGCGGAGTCGATCTCGCGGTGCGCTTCCATTCCGTTCGGCGTGAGTCGAGCCGACGGCACACTCGGTGCCACCAACCTGTGTCGTCTGGTTTGACCTGCTAGGGGACGAGTCGCACTGCGGTATGTCGGTACAATTCCGCATCCCATGCACGTCCTGCGGGGGCTCTCCCGTGCCCAAACGGTGCATTCGACTATCGAACGCCCCTCCGGTGGATCCATCCAAGTGGAAGCATGCTCTCCGGTTTCGGTCGACTATTGCGCAAATCTGCGGATCCTCGGCGTCGCGATCGCTTTATGTCGCAGAAATAAACACGTCTTCTGCAAATATGCAGACAATGCATGAGCCTGGACGGACGGTTGTTGAAGATGAAATCGGCGACTGCATCCCGTTACGGACCTGCCGGATGTGCTGGCTGGTGCCGCTGAGACCGCCCTGGGGCTTGGTGTCGACGTGATAGACGAGCATGCCGCCCGCGCTGAGGCCGCGCAGCATGATCGGCCGGTTGTCCCGGTCGTGTGCGGTGAGGTCGACGAGAAGGTTGACCCAGTCGTCGATGATCGGGTTCGCGTCGGGCTCGACCGCTCCGCCCCTGTCTCGGCTCGATGCTCCGACGACCGGTAGTCGAGTCGAATCGGCTGATCTTGAATGGGGTATGTTCGAAAGGCTGGCATGGCAGGAGGATTCGAGGGTGACCGCAGTGAACGGTATGTCGGTCGACGTCCGGACATCCGACGGTGTCGCTGACTCGTATGTCGCCTACCCCGACGATGGCGCCGCCCATCCGGGAGTGCTCGTGATTCAGGACGGTTTCGGACTGCGGCCCAGCCTGCGATCACTGGCCGATCGGATTGCCGCCCATGGCTACACCGTTCTGTTGCCGAACGCCTATTACCGGCACGGGCGTGCGCCTGTGATCGAGCTGCCGGACTTCATCGACCCGGGGGAGCGGCCGGAGATCTTCCAACAGGTCTTCCCGATGATCCGCGAGCTGACCCCGGAGCTCCTGCGTTCGGATGTCGGCGCATATCTCGAGTGGCTGGCAGCGTCGCCGCAGGTCATAGCGGGAAAGGTCGGCGTCACGGGTTACTGCATGGGTGCGCGGCTGGCGGTGCTGACCGCCGCCATGTTCCCCGATCGGGTTGCGGCGGTGGCAGGATTCCACGGCGGACCGCTGGTGACCGACACCCCGGACAGTCCGCATCTCACCCTCGGAAACGTCACGGCGGAACTGTATTTCGCCCACGCGGGCGAGGATCACCACATGACTCCGGAACATATCGCCCTGTTCGACAAGGCGCTGGATGCCGCCGGTGTCCGCCACCGCACCGAGGTCTACGAGGGTGCCCAACACGGCTACACCCAGGCCGATACCTCCGCACACGACCCCGAGGCCGATGAACGGCACTACCGCGAACTGCTGGCCCTGTTCGACCGCAATTTGCGCCAGTAGCCGGGCTCGGCCGACCTCGCGGAAGCAGCTGTCAGGTCGGCGGCGCGTGTCGGATGCCCCGCCATCCTAGCGGGAATCGGACCCCGGAGGCCTGGACGTCGTGAATCAGCTGCGCGTAGCCTTCGCAGACCTCACCGAGATGAAACCATGCCTCGTGCCGCACGTCGTTGTCATCGACGTGTAGCACCGTCCACCACGCGTTGGCATAGATCTTTGCGATATGGCTGATCACCTCTCCCAGGGAATGGGTGTGCCTGCGCGCTCCGGGGGCTCTCGGAACATGGACGAACGCCCACGAATCGATCTCGCTGACGATCTCGGCAATGTCGATGTGGACGCGAGCTTCATCGAATTCGGCGGGAAGACGCGTTCGATTCAGGCGCACTGGGATCAGTGCCGCGTGCAGATCGCCCAACTCCCTAGCCCACTCGATCAGCGATGATCCTTGCGTAAGGTGACCAGCGATCGCCGCCAATAACTGATCAGGCCCGAGCAACGGTGCTTTTTCTTCCTCCGGATCGCCGTCGTCGCGCGGCCGGAGTGGTTCGGCTCGGGAGCAGAAGGCCGTGGCGGTCATCGTCGCACCTCATACCGAGGCGCGATGGAGGTCGGTGCGGTTTCTTCCGCAAGGTGAACCGCGTGGCGGAGTCCCTGACCATGAGCTGCGCCGGAGGTGAATTCGACGCGTTCGTCCAAGCGTCCCACTGGAGTTCCTTCAACCGGGTTTTGCCGTTGCTGTCGATGGCGGTCGTCGCCGATGACCTGTGCGGACGGTGGAGATCTGCCACACCTTGATACCTGATCGACCATTGTCAGCAGAGTGTATACACTATGACATCAGGAAATGCGCTCGTCAACGGTTCTATGCCTGAAGGCGGTGGGAGTGCGACGAGATGCGGGCTCGAAGGGGCCCCCGCTCAATGCCATTCGTAGGTGCCGCGGCCGAGTGACAGGCGCATCGAAACGCTGCCCTCGTTGAGGCGCCACCGATGAACGACGAAGCTGCGCAGACCCGCCGTGACGAACGGATCCGCTGACGCGATGGCGGTTGCGTCGGCTTCGTCGGAGGCGCGCAAGATCGTGACGCCCGATCCCGGACCGGCGCCGGGGCCGCTGACGAGGAGGCCCGACAGGAAGACGAGGCCGCGTTCCTCGAGGTCCAGCAGCCAGGCTATGTGCGCGGGGGCGAGGGCGGCGATGTCCTCGGAGGTCGTCCCGGCCGAAGGGGTCGAGGTCACCATCCAGTAGTCCCGGCCCAGGAGCAGTGAGGGGTCAGGGGCGTCGCGATCGGCGGCGGGAGGCAATAAACTCATCGCATAACTGTATGCAATTTCCGTGCGGCGGCAACATCCGGAAGAGCCTTGACAGTAAAAGTGCATACACATTACGGTCGGACGCGTAGCGAACAGGAGTGACGCCACCTGCGGACTCCTCGGCCGGGCCGTTCCAGGAGCACTCGATCGACCAGCACATGACCCGGCCGCCACCACGGGAAGGAAGATTCACCATGCCGATCGCTGAACTCGGTCATTTCGGAGTTTTCTGCGATGACCTGGAAGCCAGTACAGCGTTCTACCGCGACGTCCTCGGACTGACGGTCACCGACGAGGACCTGAATCTGGGCATGCGGTTCTTCAGTGCCCGGCCGAACTTCGAACACCACGAGTTCCAGCTCGTCGAAGGCCGGACCGTGGCGCGCGCCGACGAGAACACCAAACTGATTCAGCAGGTCTCGTTCCGGGTCAATCATCTGACCGAGTTGATCGAGTTCCACCGCAGATTCATCGAGCACGATGTCGACTTCGACATGATCGTGACGCACGGCAACGCGTTCGGCATCTATTTCTTCGATCCCGAGGGCAACCGTTGCGAGGTGTACTGGCAGACCGGACTGCCCGCCCGCCAGCCATTCCTGGCAGCGATCGACCTCACCGAACCGATCGAGAAACTGCTGGCCGACAACGCGGCGCTGGTAGCTCGGTACGGGGAGACCGGCTATCTGCAGCCGGGGCTGGTGAAGAACCTCATCCCGGACGCGATCGACTCCTGACACCGTGCGTTCGGCAAGTTTCCACAGGAGAGAACACCCATGATCACGCTGACCGACATCGCCTATGTGCGGTCAGGAGTCGCCGATCTCAGGACCGCCGTCGACTTCGCGACCCGCATCGTCGGTCTCGAACTCGCCGGTGAGACCGAACCAGGGATCGCACACCTTCGCGCCGACTCCCGCCACCACTGTCTGGCTTTGGTCGAGGGGGTGTCGGGGGTCCTGGCCTCCGGGTTCACCGTCGCCGACACGGATGCGCTGGAAGCTGCCGAGAACGAACTCGAGCACGCCGGTTTCGCCGTGCGGCGCGGGTCGAAGCAAGAGGCTCGCTCGCGACGCGTGGCCGAGTTCATCGGCTTCGACGATCCCTTCGGCAATCGCATCGAGCTGGTCAGCCAACAGGAGACGATCACCCGCCCCGTCGCTTTCGCTCGGCCGGCAGGCATCACGGAGTTCGGGCACCTCTGCCTCGACGCACCGGATGTGCACGAGGCCTACCGGTTCTGGAACGGGCACTTCAACGCCCGCGTGTCGGATTGGATCGGCGACGCCGCGTGCCTGATGCGGATCGATCCCGTCCACCACAAGCTCGCCGTATTCCAGGGCGAGAGCGCTGGTCTGTGCCACATGAACTTTCAGGTGGAGTCCATCGACGACGTCTTCCGTTCCTGGCACTTCCTGCGGGAACGCGATGTCCAGATCGAAATGGGCCCTGGTCGCCACCCGCAGTCGACAGCGGTGTTCCTCTACTTTCTCGGTCCCGAAGGCTTCACCTACGAATACTCGTTCGGGGTGCGTCGCATCGAGGACGACGCGGCTTGGCGACCGCGCACGTTCGATCCGGATGAACCCGGCTCGATCGACATGTGGCTGGGTCCGGTCAAGCGGGTCTCCACGCAGCACGCGGCCTCGATGGCCGGAACCCGACCCACCCCGACGAGGAGTTAGCAAGTGGCCGTCATCACCAGCGATCATCCGACCGCATCGATACGCGAAGTCGATGGGGTGCGCACCGCTGTCATCGACACCGGGGAGCCCGCAGGCGAGAGCGCGCAGCCGCCGCTGCTGCTCCTGCACGGGTCCGGTCCCGGTGTGAGCGCCGCGGCCAACTGGCGTCCCGTGCTGCCGTCCCTGTCGCACAGCCGACGCGTCATCGCCCCCGATCAGTTGGGCTTCGGTGGCACAGCCACCGGTGCGGCGCGCACGTGGGGCCGACAGGCGTGGACCCGGCACGCACTCGCGCTCATGGACGAACTCGGCATCGAGACCTACGACATCATCGGCAACTCGATGGGCGGGGCAATCGCCTTATCACTCGCGGCCGAGCGTCCGCAGGCCGTTCGTCGACTCGTCCTCATGGGCTCGATGGGTGTCGCGATGGCGCTACCGCAAGGGCTCGACACCGTCTGGAACTACCGGCCGGGAATCGAGAACATGCGCGAGATCATCGGGCTGTTCGCCTACGACCGGGGACTGATCACCGATCAGCTGGTCGAGATGCGATACGGGGCAAGTGTCGAGCCCGCCGTCGCGAAATCGTGGGAAGCGATGTTTCCCGAACCGCGCCAACGCTGGGTCGACGACCTGGCCCTGTCCGGTGCCGAGTTGACCCGGGTGGCACAGCCGACCCTCATGATTCACGGGCGAGACGACCGGGTGGTGCCGTGGAAGGAATCCTCGGGGGCGTTGCTGGAACTTCTTCCTGACGTCCGGCTGCACGTGCTCGGCAACTGCGGCCACTGGACCATGATCGAGAAGACCGCCGAGTTCCTCGGCGTCGTGGAACCGTTCCTGTCCGAGGCCTGACCTCGCTCAATGTGGCTTTCTGTGGGGAAGTCATCGATGGAAGAAGGAGTTCCGATGTTGAGCACTATGCAGGACGAGCCGTTGTCGTTGGCGACGTTGCTGCGCTACGCATCGACGTTCGCTGGGGATTCGACTGTGTCGACGTGGACGGGTACCGGTGTGCGCACCATGACTTATCGTGAGGTCGGGGCGGAGTCGGCGCGGTTGGCGAACGCGTTGGGTGGGTTGGGTATCGGGGTGGGTGATCGGGTGGGCACGTTCATGTGGAACAACAACGAGCATCTGGTGGCCTATATCGCGGTGCCCGCGATGGGTGCGGTGCTGCACGCGTTGAACATCCG